>JAISUG010000071.1 GCA_031272185.1 Lachnospiraceae bacterium | reverse complement strand
AAGGCCCGCGATGGCGTCAGCCACTTCCGTCTGGCCGTTGCCCGACACCCCGGCGATGGCGAATACCTCCCCGGCGTGCACGGAAAAACTCACATCCTTCACCACAGGGAACCGGTCCGCATTTTCCACCGTCAGGTGCTTCACCTCCAGCACCGCCTCACCGAGGTCGGCGGGCGGTTTTTCGATCTCAAATGAGATCTCCCGCCCCACCATGAGGTTCGCCATGTGCTTGGTGGTGGTGTCCGCCACGTCGTAGACGCCCACCAGCCTGCCGTGGTTGAGGATGGCGCAGCGGTCGGCCACCCGCTTGATTTCTTCCAGTTTGTGTGTGATGAGGATGACAGTCTTCCCGCCCTCCCGCAGTTTCACTATGATCTCCAGCAGGAAGTCGATCTCCTGGGGCGTCAGCACCGCCGTGGGCTCGTCGAAGATGAGGATCTCCGCCTCCCGGTAGAGCATTTTCAGGATCTCCACCCGCTGGCGCGCATAGACTTTCAGGTCCTCTATGACGGACGTGGGCTCCACTTCCAGCCCGAAGCGCCTCGACAGCTCGCGGATCTTCTCGTTGGTGCGCTTGGTGTCCACCACGGGCAAAAACCCGGCTACCTTGCGCACGGGCTCGATCCCCAGGACGATGTTCTCCGTCACAGTGTAGTTGGAAACCAGTTTGAAATGCTGGTGCACCATGCCTATGTCCAGGCGCACCGCATCGTTGGGCGTGGCGATGGTCTCCCGGCGCCCCCGCACCCATATCTCCCCCCCGTCAGGCTCATAGAGCCCGAAGAGCATGCTCATCAGGGTGGACTTCCCCGCGCCGTTTTCCCCCAGCAGCGCAAAAATCTCACCCTTGCGTATGTCCAGGGAGATGTCGTCGTTGGCCACGATGCCCGGGAAACGTTTGGTGATGTGCTTCATTTCGACAATGTATTCTTCCGGCATGGTATACCTCGCGGCTGCGCCGCCCAAGGCGGGTGGAACGCCGTCAAGCTCACTCCCCGGCGGCATCCCCCTTGGGGCGCCCTTGCAGACTCCTTCGCCTCTTACCACGCAGGGGCAATGATGCCTGCACGGCATCGTTGCCCCCGCTGTTACACTCGTTGAAATTCGCCCGTGATATATTGCTCCACAAATCAACCAGTGCGCGTTCGAATTTAGTCTCAACTTTGCGCAAGGTTTAGTCGGCGGAGCAATAGCCTACCTAAGCCCCGGGAAATCATCAGGCAGGTAGCCGTTGAAGTTTGCGGCGGGGACGATGGTGCCTTCCTTCACCGCCTCGAATGCGTCTTCCAGGCGGGTGATGGTCTCCGCCTGCAGCTGCTGCCGCCCGGGTTCCAGCACGATGCCCGTGGAATCCGTGTCCGCATAGAGGACGAAGTTGCCCCCTGCAAATGTGCCTTCCTCGATCTCCACCAGGGCGCGCTCCACGTTGATGTCCATGACTTTCAGCGCGGAGGTGAGCACGATGTTGGAGGAGCCGTTCATGCCGTCATTGTACTGGTCCACGTCGCAGCCGATGACCATGGAGCTGCCGTGCTCCTTGACCGCCGCGAACACGCCGTTGCCGCTGCCGCCTGCCGCCACGAAGAGGATGTCCACGCCCTCATCCAGCAGGGCCTTGCCCACTTCCTTGCCCTTGGCCTCGTCGCTGAAATCGCCGATGTAGTTGCCGCCCACATTGACGCCGGTCACATCCGTGCCAGCATAGGAAGGCAGCTCCACGATCTGGGCGGTGGTGCCGAATTTTTCATTGGCGTAGTTCACACCCGACATGAACCCGTACTGGTAGTTCACATTGGACGGGTACGCGATGCCGTTCACCACGGCCACTTTGTTGGTCTTGGTCTCGCTGGCGGCGGCGATCCCCGCAAAGAACCCGCTCTCCTGCTCCGCGAACTGGATGGCGTAGATGTTGTCAAACACGTCGTTGCCGTCCACCGCATCGGGGAATGAGTCTATGAGGATGAAATACTTGTCCGGGTTGTCAGAGGCCGCCTGGGATATGCCCGCGAACTGGAAACCGGGCGCGACGACCACGTCATAGTCCGCCACCACGGCCTCCACCGCCGGGACGGCGTTGTTCTGGTCTTCCTCACGGATGGCCACCACAGTGGAGTTGGGGCTGTGGTTCTTGATGAAGTTCAGGATCCCGTCGTAGTTGTTTTCATTGAACGACCCGTCGTCCACCCCGGACGGGCTGGATACGATGACGATCTTCAGCCCCGGCCCCGCTGCCGCGGGGGCAGCCGTGGTTTCCGCCGCCTGGGCCGGCGCGGGGGCAGCCGTGGTGGACGGCGCCTGGGTGGCTGCAGGTGCCTCAGTGGCAGCCGGCGCCGCAGGCGCGGCCGTGGTTTCCTGCGCCGCGGGGGCAGCCGTGGTGGAAGCGGCCTGGCCGCCGCCGCATGCGCCAAACGTCACGGCGGCCAGCGCCACCGCCAAAACAGTTGCCAACATTTTTTTCATTTTCATCATGTCCTCCTTTTAAATGCGGTGTCCCCGGTGGCGCTGCGCCGCAGGGAACCCGGTTATGCTCGTGACGATATGCCCCATGTGAGCCCAAAAACAACCGCTTGCCATAGTATACCACAAACTTTCTGCATTGCCTATGTCAAATTTGCAAAAAATATGTTACAATGTTATCAAAGCGAACACGGCTTGCATGGTTACCCTGCGAATGCGGCTTGCAATGAATAGAAGGAGCTATACATGGTTACATTGGTTTCAGAAAACCCTAAGATTTGGAACATCCACGTGCGCCTCCCCCAGAACCCGCTCAAAAACCTCAACGCATACGTGATCTGCACCGACGCTGGCAACCTGGTCATAGACACCGGGTTCAACCGCGACGAATGCCGGGAAGACCTCTGGGGCGGCATCGAGGAGCTGGGGCTGGATTTGTCCCGGACTGCCCTTTTTGTCACCCACCTGCATTCCGACCACTGCGGCCTGGCGGGGGATTTTGCCCAGCGCGGCTGCCCCATCTACATGGGTGAGGAAGAGCACCGCTACATCATGGAATCCGACGCGGCGGATGCATGGCACCGCCTTGAGGCGCTGTTCTACAGCGAGGGGATGCCGCCTGGCACCCTGTCCAACCAAGCGGACGAAAACCAAGCCCGCAAATACGCCCCCGCACCATACACCGTCACCACGGTCAAGGATCACGAGGTCATCCGTTTGGGCGACCTGGAAATCACCTGCCTGCACACGCCGGGGCACACCCCGGGGATCATGACGCTGTACCTCGCCCGGGAGCAGGTCTATTTCTCGTCGGACCACGTGCTTTTTGATATCACGCCCAATATCGCCATCTGGCACGGCATCCCCCATTCGCTGGCGGACTATATGGACAGCCTGCGCGCAGTCAGGGATCTCCCCATCCGCATGACCCTGCCCGCCCACAGGCAGGTCCACGAGGATGTGTATACGCGCATCGATGAGATATTGCATCATCACGACGAGCGGCTGGAGGAAATATACCGAACCGTGAAAGAACGGCAGGACGAGCCTAGGCTCACAGAGCCTGGGCTCACAGAGCCTGGGCTCACAGAGCCTAGGCCCACAGAGCCTGGGCCAACAGAGCCTAGGCCCACACTTACGACCCCAGGCACACCGTCGGCGCCGGCGGTGACTCCCAATGCGGCCCCGGCCCGTGCGCCTGGGGAAAGGGGCGGCTCCACGGCGGTGACTCCCGATGCGGCCCCGGCCCATGCATTGGGGGAAAAGGACGGCGCCCCGGCGGCGGATTGCACCCCAAAGTGCGCATCGGTGTGCGCTGTGGCCTGCCCATGGGACGGCCTATCCGGGATCGACGCCTACCGCATCGCATCCCACATCACATGGTCCGCAGGGGGCAGGGCCTGGGAGACATTCCCACCCACCCAGATCTGGTTCGCCATGTCAGAAACCCTATCCCACCTGTACTACCTGGTGGACCGGGGCAAACTGCTGCGCATAGAACACGACGGGGCCTTCTCATACCGCACACCATGACGGGTACATCGCCCACCGGCCAAATCCTGCGACTGCGCCAAAGCCCATGGCCAGGACCCTAGGTCAGGGTCCTGTGCGCAGTGGCATGCCCCGACCAACCGACGCACAGCCTGCCGGCGTAGTTCACAGCCACAGTCACTGCACCGCCGGACCGGCCTACGGACGCACCCCATGACGGCTTCGCCGCCCCAAGACCGGACCCCCGGCAATGCTTCCTACGCCCCGGCACCGGCCCCTTCCAGCATCCCGATCCCGGCGCGTATGCGCCCCAGCGACTCTGCTTTGCCCAGCACCTCCATGAGTTCCGTGGCGCCACCCGGGGTGGCCTGCTTCCCGCTAAGCGCCGTGCGCAGCGGCCACATCACGAACCCCGTCTTGTACCCATGGGCGGCGGCGAAGTCTGACAGGGCGGCAAACAGCGCATCATTGCCAAAGTCTTCCTGCGTTTCCAGCACCGGCAGCACCTCCCGCAGCACGGCCAGGGACGTTTCCGCCGTGGTCTTCATCTTCTTGTGTGTGTACATCTCGATGTCATAGTCCGGCAATGCACCGAAAAAGTCTATGATCCCGGGGATGTCCGCAAACACTTCGATGCGGCTCTGGACCATGGCGGCGATGCGGCGCAGGGCCGCTTCCGAAAACATCGTTCCGGCACCTGCCGCATTACCGGCGCTGCCAGCGTCCACCCTTGCCGTGCAACTTGCGCCCGGCTCGCCGGCGCCGCTCACACCCGGCCCGGCGGTGCCGCCCACGCCCGACTCGCCGGCGCCACTCACGCCAGACCAGACGCCGTCACCCGCTGCGCCCACCCCCTCCACTATATACGGCCTTGCCAACACGTAAAACGGCTCGAAATCCATGGCCTTTATATACTCGCCGTTCATCCACCGCAGCTTCTGCACGTCGAAAACCGCCGGGGACTTGCTCATGTGGCGGTAGTCAAAAGCCCCCACCAGTTCTGCCAGTGAGTAGATTTCCCGATTCTCGGTGGGCGACCATCCCAGCAGCGCCACGAAATTCACCACCGCCCCCGCCAGGAAACCTTGGTCTTCCAGGTCCTCGAAGGACGAATGCCCGCTGCGTTTGGACAGTTTCCTGTGCTCCTCGTCGGTGATCAGCGGGCAATGGACGTACACCGGCACGTCCCACCCGAACGCCTCGTAGAGCCTGTTGTATTTGGGCGCCGAGGAGAGGTATTCGTTGCCACGCACCACATGGGTGATCCCCATCAGGTGGTCGTCCACCACATTGGCGAAGTTGTAGGTGGGGTAGCCGTCAGACTTGATGAGCACCATGTCGTCCAGCTCGGCATTGTCCACGGATATGTCGCCGTAGATCTCGTCGTGGAACACCGTCCGCCCCTCGGTGGGGTTGTCCTGGCGGATGACATAGGGTACCCCCGCCGCCAGTTTCTGCGCCACTTCTTCGTCCGTAAGGCCCAGGCAATGCTTGTCATAGGCCATGATCTCCTGCCCCTCCACAGTCCGTTTCAGCTTTTCCAGCCGCTCCGGCGTGCAGAAACAATAGTAGGCCCCCCCGCGGGCCACCAGCTCTTTCGCCGCATCCATGTAGATCCCGGCTTCCCTGCGCTCGCTCTGCACGTAGGGCCCCACCGGACCGCCCACATCCGGCCCCTCGTCGTGGGTCAGGCCGGTTTTGGCCAATGTCCTGTATATGATGTCCGTCGCCCCCTCCACCAGCCGCTCCCGGTCGGTGTCCTCGATGCGCAGGAGGAAATCCCCACCGCCATGCTTCGCGATGAGATAGGCATACAATGCCGTCCGCAGATTCCCCACATGCATCCGCCCCGTGGGGCTGGGCGCATACCTGGTCCTGATTTTCTCCATTTGGTCCCCCCTTCAATCACACACAAAGATACCGCTGCCCCCGGCACCAGGCATAATGCATCAGCGAAATGGTTGTCGCCGCTTTCCCCGACCACCTTTACATATGTCCACCGTACCGCCAAAAGGCGCAAGGCAACAACCCCTGCCTTGCGCCCACCGGCCGAATCTGTCCGCTGCACAGCCCCGACGAACGACGGCGACAAGCCTGTCGCCCTGCCTTGCGCCCATCGGTTGAATCTGTTCGCAACCTATGCCCGCTGCCAAACCGCGATGTCACTGCCGCTGCCGCCGGGGTTCAGGCACCCCCCGCCGGCCGCGGGGCTGCCATGACGACCACCGCAGCGGCCCAGGCCCCTCCCGCGCATGCGCTCATCCCCCGCCGGCCGCGGGGCTGCCCTGCACAATACCAGGTCAGTTCCTGTACCCGCCGCCGCCGGAGCGGTTGCGGTTCCCTGACCCGCCGGAAGACCCACCCGGGCGCCTGTCGCCGGAGTTCCGGGACCCTGAGAACCGGGAGTCCCTGTCCCTGGACTCCCTGCGGGGTTCGCTGGGGGGCACGCCCGGCGTGGCGATGTCGGAGGGCTTCATGGTCAGGTTCACCCGGCCCATGCTGTCCACCTCCAGCACCTTCACCGTCACCTCGTCGCCGATCTTCACCGCATCCTCCACGGTGTTCACCCGGCCCTCGGCCAGTTTGGAGATGTGGACCATGCCGTCTTTGTTGGGGGCCCATTCCACGAATGCGCCGAAGCTCATCATGCGCACCACTTTGCCCTTGAGCACCTGCCCGGGCTCCACCTCCGTGACGATGGCCTTCACTATCTCCTTGGCCCTGGCGATCATCTCTTTGTCCGTGCCGCAGATCGCCACCAGGCCGTCGTCGTTGATGTCGATCTTCACGCCGGTCTCGGCGATGATGGCATTGATGACTTTGCCCTGTTTGCCCACCACGTCGCCGATCTTCTGCGGGTCGATGGTGATCTGGTCGATCTTCGGGGCGTATTCGCCCACTTCCGGCCTGGGCTCGGCGATGACCGGGGCCATCACCTCATCCAGGATATACAGCCTGGCCTCCCTTGTCTTCGCGATGGCCTCCTCTATGATGGCTTTCGTCAGGCCATGGATCTTGATGTCCATCTGGATGGCGGTGATGCCCTTGTGGGTGCCCGCCACCTTGAAATCCATGTCGCCGTAGAAATCCTCCAAGCCCTGGATGTCCGTGAGGACGATATAGTCGTCGTCGGTGTCCCCTGTCACCAGCCCGCAGGAAATCCCCGCCACCGCGGTCTTGATGGGTACGCCCGCCGCCATCAGCGAGAGGGATGACGCACATACGCTGGCTTGGGACGTGGAGCCGTTGGACTCCAATGTCTCCGACACCGTGCGGATGGCGTAAGGGAACTCTTCCTCCGTGGGCAGCACAGGCAGCAGCGCACGCTCCGCCAGCGCACCGTGGCCGATCTCCCGGCGGGCGGGCGTCCTGGCCGGCCTGGTCTCACCCACCGACCATGACGGGAAGTTGTAATGGTGCATGTAGCGCTTGCTGGTCTCCAGATCGTCGATGCCGTCCAGCTTCTGCCGTTCGGACAGGGGCGCCAATGTGCATACATTGAGGATCTGTGTCTGGCCCCTGGTGAACATCCCGCACCCGTGGACGCGGGGCAGTATGTCTATCTCCGCAGCCAGGGGGCGCATCTGGGTCATCCCCCGCCCGTCAGGCCGCTTGTGGTCTTTGAGGATCATCTTGCGCACGGCCTTTTTCTGGTACTGGTATATGGCGTCGTCCAGCACCGAGAGCCACTCGTCGTTGCCCGCGAATGCCTCTTCCAGTTTTGCGGTGATCTCCCGGATGTTCTCGTCTCGCACCTGCTTCTCGTCGGTGAACACCGCCTGCTCCATCTCGGCCATGGGCACCAGCTCGTAGATCGCCGCGAACAGCGCCTCGGGTATAGCGGCGCTGGCATAGGTGTGCTTCGGCTTGCCATGCTCGGCCACGATGGTGTCAATGAACGCAATGACCTGCTTGTTCACCTCGTGTGCCTTGAAAATCGCATCCAATACGATGGATTCCTCGACTTCGTTGGCCCCGGCCTCGATCATGATGACCTTGTCCCGGGTGGAAGCAACGGTCAGGGCCAGCGCGGAAGCCACCTGCTGCGCCTGGGTGGGGTTGATGATCAGTTCGCCGTCCACGAGGCCCACCTGGGTGGCCGCATAGGGGCCGTCGAATGGGATGTCGGACACCGAGACGGCGATGGCGGAACCCAGCATCGCCAGAAGTTCGGGGGAATTGTCCTGGTCCACGCACAGGACCAGGTTGCTGATGAGCACGTCGTTGCGGTAGTCTTTTGGGAAGAGGGGCCGCATGGGGCGGTCGATGACGCGGCACGTCAGCACCGCATTTTCCGAAGCCCTGCCCTCCCGGCGGGTGAAACCGCCCGGGATCTTCCCCACGGCATACAGCCGCTCCTCATAGTCCACGCTCAGCGGGAAGAAATCGATGCCTTCCCTGGGTTTCTGGGACGCCGTCACCGTGGACAGCACCACCGTGTCCCCATAATGCATAAACGCCGCGCCGTTGGTCTGCGCGCCCGCCCTGCCGATGTCCACGGTCAGGGTGCGCCCGGCCAGCTCCATAGTATAGCTCTTGTACATGTTCGCCTTTCCGCCCGATCCCTTCGGGCTGTCATATTGCCGCTGCCCTTTTCACGCCCCTCGGGGCGCATGGTGCCCGCAGGCGCCATTACCCAAAACTTGTGCAAAACACTGATGTCAGTTCGGATGCACCCGCCGGCGGGCCTATAAGCTCCGATGCCCGCCACAATATAATAGGCTGCCGGCGCAAAATGCGCCTGCAACCTATCACTCACCCTACTTGCGGATGCCCAGTTTCTCGATAAGTGCGCGGTAGCCTTCCAGGTTGGACTTTTTGTAGTAACTCAAAAGCCCGCGCCTCTGGCCGACCATCTTGAGCAGGCCGCGCCTGCTGTGGTGGTCTTTCGGGTTCTGGAGCAGATGCGCGTTCACCTCTTCGATGCGCGCGGTGAGAATGGCGATCTGGACCTCAGGCGACCCCGTGTCGCCCTCTTTCCGGCCATACTGCTCGATGATGCCTGTTTTCTTTTCCTTTGAAATCATCTTGATTCCTCCTCGGATACCCTGCCGCCGGGTTCCAAATTGCATACCCCCATGGCGGTCCATACTTCTCACCGAAACCCAAGCCCTGGCCGGAGCAGCCGAAAACCCAGGAATGGTGATACCACAAAACAACAAAGGCAATTCTAGCACAGAACCCACGGTCTGTCAATCAAATAAAGCGAGTTCCCCCACATCCACATACTTGTCGCAGTACTGCTTGCGCCACAGCGCGGGGGGCACGTGCTCCCCGAATTTGCCCATGGGGGGCAGTTTTTCGGGGATGGGGAGGCCCTCCGGCGCCAAATGCGCCCGGGCGATGGCGCGGATGGCTTTTTCCAGGGTGTGGGAGCCGACGCCGCGCACATACAGCCTGATATGGTCGGAGGCGAACTCGTCCACCGCGGCATGGGGGCAGGCTTTCTTAAGTGCGTATTTCAGCGCGTTCATCCCTTTCGTGCCCAGCCACGGGAAGACCATGCACACGTCAGGCCCCGCCTGGATGATGTCCGGCCCCGCACCGCTCCCCCCCAGTGCTTTCCTGAAAACCCGGCGCATCCGGGTGAGCCTCTGTGCCGACTGGCGGTCCAGGTACGGGTACTCCCCGTCCCCTGTCAGCACTTCCCGCATCTTCCGCAGCACCTGGGTGTATTCCATCCTGTCATATTCCGGTTTCCAGACATTGGAAACCTCCCCCTCCACCGCCTCCACATATATGATTTTCTCGTCGGCGTCCAGCTCCGCCACCTGCCAGGTCCGCCCCTGGAGCGCGAACGTCTCCCCCACGCCTATGGCCACGTGCACGGTGCCGATCTCCCGGCCGCCCTCCCGCACCGAAAATGTCTCCGGCGTGACGAAAACGCTGAAAAAGTCGTAGTGGTTGGCCAGGGCCTCCCCTTTGTCGCCCAGGATCAGCCCCCCCTCGTCCGTGCGCTCCAGCTGCCCGGTGGCGAGCATGAACCGCAGCAGCTTGCGGTAGTCGTCCTGGGTGACGTGGGAAAACGGGGGCAATGTCAATATGTTTCTGGCCAATGTCTCGGGAGTTACGCCGCTATGCCCGTAAATGAAGCTCATCGTCTGGTGGTAGAGCACGCCGTAAGGGTATCTCTCCGGCGCCACAGGTTCTGTCCAGTGCCCCCTGTACAGCTCGATGAGCGCCACGCATTTGCGCAGTTCCCAGTTGATGTCATCGTAAAACGAAACCGCCCTTTCCTGTTCCTCGGCGAACACAAAGCTCATCTCCGGCACATTGCCCCGCCGTCCGCTCCTGCCCAGCCTCTGCGCCAGCCCCGACACGCTATGGGGCGACCCGATCTGGATGATGCGCTCCAGCCCACCCAGGTCGATCCCCAGCTCCAATGTCACCGTGGCCCCCACCACGTATGGCAGGTCGGCGTTTTTCATCATGTCTTCCGCAAACGCCCGGTTCGCGGCTGAAATATTCCCATGATGGACCAGGAACAGGTCGGGTTCCCGCCTGTCCGCCGCGATTTCTTTCAGCTTCACGATGGTACCCTCCACCTCCATGCGGGAATTGGCGAAAATGATGCACTTTTTGCCCCCGGTCACCCGGTAGAGGAAGTCGTAGTATGCGGCCATGCTTTCCCTGGACGGGTCGATCTCCTCAGGCAGCACGTCGAAATGGTTCACTTGCATCCTGGCCCTGGGGCGTGAGGAGGAGGTTGATACGGCGCCCCTACCGGAGGGAACACCATGCGTCACGCGGTTCACGTCGAATGAACCATCCGGCGCAACTATACGGCCCCCGGTCCCGTCGTCCACATACGCTATGCACCCTGCCTGACATGCAGCCCCACCGCAAAGCCACACCCTTGCCGCCTCTATATCCCCCAGGGTGGCGGAGAGGCCCACCCGCCTGGGCCGATGCCCGATGGCCGCCTCGATGCGCCCCAGGATGGACATCAGCTGCACGCCCCTGTCCTCCCCGACGAACTGGTGCACCTCGTCGATGAGTATGAACCGCAGGTCCGCAAACAGTTCCCGCACCTCCCCCATGCGCCGCATCAGCATGGCCTCCAGGGATTCCGGGGTGATCTGAAGGATGCCCCTGGGGCGGCGCATCAGCTTGTTTTTCTGGGTCGACGCCACATCACCATGCCATTTGGTGACAGGTATGTCCGCCTCCTCCAAAAGCTCCTCCATCCGCAGGAATTGGTCGTTGATCAGCGCTTTCAGGGGGGCGATGTACAAGATGCCCACCGAGCTGGGCACATCTTCATGGATTTCGGTGATCATGGGGAGAAACGCCGCCTCGGTCTTGCCGGACGCCGTGGGCGTGGAAAGCAGCAAGTCGCTTGGCGAGCGGAAAATGGCCTCGCACGCCGCGACCTGCACATCCCGCAGCGTCTCCCACCCGCTGCGGTAGATATAATCCTGAATGAAGGGTGACAGCCGCGAAAACACATCCATGTTTATATCTCAAATCCGGAGAATATGTCGCCCCCCGCCGCCATGCTCTTGGAAAACTCGAAGGACCCGCCCAAAATGGACTGCATGGTCTTGCCGGGGTTTTGCAGCAGGATGTCCAGCACCTGGATGAAATCCCTGATGATCTCCCGGGGCGTTATGTTCTGGTCCGCGCCCACCCGCACGTACTCCCGCTCGATGAAAACCGTCAGCTCTTCAGGCGAGAGCGCCGGCGCATACCCATACACCTGCCCGTGGATCTGCTCCAGTTTTTCCAAGAGCACATAGATCTCCGTGGGCTCCAGCGGCTTCAGCCGTATGATGGGCGAGAGCAGGTCCCTGGTGTCCCCGTCCACGAAACGGCTGCTCTCCAGCCTGGACTTGAGAGCCTCGTAGCTGAACACCCCCCGTCGCGCATCCTCCACGCACTGGGGCGTCCCGCTCATGATGACCCCCAGGTGCCTGGCCTTGCCCTGCATGACGTCATTGTAGATGGACAGTATCTTCTCGTAGTTGTACTGCCGGGAGATGGAGTGGGGGATCTTGTAGATGTTCACCAGCTCGTCCACGAGCATGAGCATCCCCCGATACCCCGCCTTCACCACGAACAGCGAAAACAGCTTCACATATTCGTACCAGTCCCCGTCGCCAATCACCGCGCCCACGCCCAGTTCCCGCTTCGCCTCGCTCTTGGTGCCGTACTCGCCGCGCAGCCACCGCAGCGCGTTGCCCAGGCGTTCGTCGTCGCCATCCCTGGCGGCTTTCCAATAAATTGTAATGACTTGCGCGAAGTCGAACCCATGGACATTGGCCTGCAGTTCCAATATCGTCTTCTGTATCTTCAGTTCCACCCACCTGTCCAGCCCTGCATCGTCGGCGGACAGCCCCCGCTCCTCCATGGCCTCCACCCGCAGCGCGTTGAGCCAGCGTTGCAGCAACAGGGGCAATGCGCCGCCGTCCGGGGATGTCTTGGTGCCCAGGTTCTTCATAAGCTCCCGGTAAGTCGCCAGGCCTTCCCCCTTGTTGCCGCACAGGCGCCGCTCCGGGGACAGGTCGCAGTCCGCCACCACGAACCCCCGGTCCATGGCGTAGTTGCGTATGGCCTGGAGCAGGAAGCTCTTGCCCGCGCCGTAGCGCCCCACCACGAAACGGAATGTCGCCCCACCCGAGATGATGGTTTCCACATCATGGAGCAGCGCGTCGATTTCGTCCACCCGCCCCACGGTGATATATCCCAGCCCCACCCTGGGGACCACCCCGCCTTTGAGCGCCCCCAGAAGCGTCGCCGCGATGCGCGCCGGGATGGCGCCTGCGGCCCCTGTGGCGGCCGATGCCCCATCGGTGCGGTCACCCCGAACGGGATGCCCGCCGTGTTGGCCTGCGGCCCCTGTGGCGGCAGGCGCCCTATCGGTGGGCACACCGCAAACGGGATTCCCGCCGTGTTGGATTCCGGCCCCGGACACATTCGCGCTTCTCTTCGTCTGACTCACCCTATCCCTCCTGTCACTCATCATGCCTGCCCGATTACCGGTTCCCCGGCCCTATATTCCATAAGCCCCCACCACCTTGCCGTTTCCCCATATGGTTGTCACATCCCGTCCAGCAGCGCCGCCAGTTGATCCCCGTACTCCTCGTATATGGCATACCCCGGCCCGTCCGGTTTCGGGTACAGCACATTGTCGCCGATGGCATCCAGCGCCTTTTCGTTGATGGACTCAGCCAGCAGTTCCTCCGGCATACCCTTGAAATGTGCCGCCGCACTGCGGCCCGCGGATCCTTTCCCGAACAATGGCCTCCCTTCGCCAAGGGCGCCTGAAACCCCGGCCCCCGCCAAAACGGCCAGATATGCCCTCTCCGGTACGCTCAGGGCGCCCAGGAGCGCCGGTATATCGCCCCCGGCAAAGGCCGCATTTTCCGGACCGCCCGTCACGGTGGGGTTTCCCCCCACATGTCCATGCACGCCGCCCCCCACTGGGTCAAATGTCCCAAGGGAAACGGGCCGGGGCGCGCCATCTGTTTTTGGCATGGCCGCACCCACAGTTGCTCCCTCTTCCTCCACCGCCAGTTTCCGCGCGGTCTCCTCGTGCTCCCTGCGTATGGTGTCCAGCCGATTCAAATCTATCTCCACGGGCCGGGTGGCGCACAGATACCCCCGCTCGTCCACTTTCACGTACCCGCCGTGGGTGAATTCGTATATCGCCTTTTCTATCTCATCTGTCAGGGCCTTCTTCTTGAGCAGCGCGTAGGCGTCCTGCTTCCATTTCTCCATGCTGCGGATGGAAGCATAATAATACCCCTCGCTTTTCTGGAAATTCTCCTTCACTTTGCTGATTACCGGGGGCTTGAGCGGGCGGTAGTGCAGCGCTTCCCGGATCTTTATCTCCACGGTCTTCAGCAGGTACCCCACGACTTTCTGATACCCCGCGATGGATGGATGTCTGTGCATGCCGAGGCCCACCGCGCCTAGGGGCTTATCATTGAACAGCACCGTTTCATACCTGGAGAGCCGCACCTCCCCTGCCTCATGGGGACCGGCGACGTATACGCACCCATTGAAAGGCACATAGTAATTCTCGCTTTCCGGTTCGAAAAACAGTTTCAGCATATCGACCCCATGCTGCGCGAAGAACCGGTTGAGCCTCCCCATGACGTGGTAGATGCACTGTTTGGTCAATGCATTGTCCTTGCGCTTGCAAAGGGGCGTGGTGGAAATCTTGTAGGATGACGCCAGTTCCAGCAGCCGCAGGTCATTAAGGTAATCCCCCGACAAAAACCGTTCGACCACTTCCTCCGTCAGGACCGACGACACCGGGAAGCGCCTGGAATACTCTGCAAATTCGCCCGGCGGCCGGTACATCACGAAATAGTCCCTGACCCACACCCGCATATAAAAATCCAGCGACGGGTCGAAGGCGCGAAAACCCATCCAGAAATCCATCAGTTCCTCGATACCCCGGGCAGGAGTCGCATCGCGTATGTTGTTCACCAGCTCGTTGACATACACCATCGCATAGGCGTGGTCGATTTTCTCCGGGGTGCCTGCCCGAAGCCTGGTGCGCCACGTGAAATAAGTACGCAGCTGCGCATCCGACATGCCGTCGTATGTCGCATAAAGCCCCCAGAAATCCACGGGCTTGTCATAATCGTCCGTAAACCCGGCCATGAACCGCCCCTGCTTGCAAAAGAGCTTCGCGGTGTACCTGTTGTCCCTCTCGGTCCGATACCCGTCCCAAAAGCTGCGTCCATATGACCCTGTGTCGGCTCTTTTGGCCAGTGCCCTCATGCGCCGGAATGTGGCATATGGTTCGGCCTGCGGGTCTTCCTTTGTGGCGGCCGTTTTTTGCTTGGGCGCCCCCCCTGCCTGCCTGGCAGCGCCCATCCTGCCAAACAGCAAGTCCATGATCATCTTCGCTTCGTCAACGGCCGACGCCTCCTCATCGACGGCGCCGCGCACTGCATATGAGCGCACCAGATCTGATGACCGCGTTTTATCATCCGACCCATCTTTCATATGATCCTCCGTGACTGCAAAAATATGATCCTCCGCAACTGCAAAAATCGATCGAGGCAATACCTTTCATTGTACTGCAAATCTGCCGATGTGGCAATCCCCCCCAGTGAAAAAAATCCCGCACCCCGGCAATTTCTTTGTTGCTTGGCCAGTTGCGCTGCGCCCTTGACAAAAGTAGGGAATCAAGTATACTGTACCTTAGACACTCCAATCGGTTGACGGCGCGGGAAACAGGAAGAGGACGCGTGGATCCCCAACAAAGAGCTGATGCTGGAGTTCGAGTCCGCCTTAAAGAAAGAAATCAAGCAGATCAAAGACAAAAACTACATCTCCCGGTTCCTGCCGGACATCGCCGGGCAGATCCGGTACACCGGCAAAGTCCTGGCAGTGGGTTTGACCTACGACCGCCAGACCAAGCAGCACTGCTGCCTCATAGAAACCCTGCGCGAAGCGATGTGAATGCCCGCCATCATACCGATGCGGCCACACCACAGACCAAAACCATGAACTGATGCAGCCACGCACCCTCCGAAAGGACCGCCCATGAAAAGAAAAACTGCCCTGGTCACCGGGGCATCCAGGGGCATCGGCAAAGCCATCGCCCTCCGCTTTGCCCAGGAGGGGTATCATGTAGTCATAAACTGCCGGGAACGAACGGATTTGCTGAAACAGGTATGCGCCGCCGCACGCGCTGCGCAACGGCGGGATGGAGTACAGAGGCACCGCTGCATCGATCTTCCGGAACATGTGCGCGCCGGGGCACACTGCCTCGCCATCCCTGGGGACGTGGGCGACTTTGCCGCCTGTGAGGCTATGTTCGCCGAGGCGAAGGCGCATTTTGGCACCATCGACGTCCTTGTCAACAACGCCGGCATATCCCACATCGGCCTGCTCCAAGACATGTCCGACTCCCAATGGCGCAGCGTCATGGCGACCAACCTAGACGGTGTGTTCCACTGCTGCAAGCTGGCCATCCCTGACATGGTTGCGCAAAAATCCGGGAAGATCATCAACATCACTTCTGTATGGGGTGAGGTGGGTGCTTCCTGCGAGGTGGCATACAGCGCATCCAAAGGCGCTGTCCACGCCATGACGAAAGCCCTGGCCAAGGAACTGGCCCCCAGCGGCATCCAGGTGAACGCCATCGCCTGCGGCGCCATCGACACCGAGATGAACGATTTTCTGGACGGTGATGAGCTGGATGCCCTCATCGGGGGGATCCCCGCAGGGCGGCTGGGGAAACCCGAAGAAGTGGCAGACCTGGCCTGGCAGCTGGCCCAGGCGACCCCCTACCTCACCGGCCAGGTCATCACACTGGATGGCGGGTGGATATGAGGTGGGCGCAGCTACGCACCGCACTCTGAAGCAACAGCAGTACCCGACCACGAAAAAGCCGCACCGGACATACGGCCAGATGCGGCGAACCATCGATAATGACTCCGGTACGGATGCGGGGTTGTCCAAGCGCCGGCTGTGTTCAAACCGCCACCACGACCCCACCGTCATTGGCATAGAGGGTGGCCGTTCCCGCTGTGTCGGTGATGACTGTCTCCAGGAACTTCACACGTTTTTCCAGCTCGCGCTTCACGGTCATGGCACGCTCCATGCAGTTGCAATGGGCGATGACCAACCGCTTCTTTTCCGGCTCGATCACTTCTTTCGCAACCAGCTCGCACATCTTCATGAGCGCAAATGTGATGCCCCTGGCCTGGCTGCGCTTCACGATGGTGCCCTTGTCCGCCCCCATCACCGGCTTGATGTTAAGTGCGGTGGCGAAAAACGCCTGGATCCCCGAGAGCCGCCCGTTTTTGCGAAGGGTGTCCAGGGACTCGATGACGAAATATGTGTTCAGTCCATCCCGCATGGCGTTTGCCTTGCGCTCGATGGTTTCGAAGTCCATCCCCGCCTCGCACCAGTCCCGGATGGACAGCGCCAGGTCCAGCTCACCGCTGGAAGCCGACAGGGAATCGATCACCGCGATGCGGGGGTGGCGCCTGGGGGAATCGGCCCCGCTTTGATGTTCGCCGGCCTCCCTGGGGGCCTTCTCTCCCAACATACCCGATGGCCCGTCGCCCGGCATATACGCCAACTCTTCATGGACATCGTGCACTGCGTCCCCGACTGCGGCCCCATGCGCCTCCTCGAACATCTGCTTGGCCACACAAGCGCTGTTGTAAGTGCCGCTTAGGTGCTTGGACACCGTTACGACAAACACCATGTCAGCATCGCAGTCGTACACCTCCATGAACCGCTCCGGGGAGGGGCAGGCGGTCTTGGCGCACTCCTCGGTCTCCCGCAGCAGACGCAAAAACTGCGCCTGGTCGAAGCTCTCGTCGTCAATCACCGTTTCCTTGCCCACCATCAGCGTGATAGGCACCGTGCGAAAATGCCCGTCCCTTTTCAGTTCCGGCGTCAGATCACCGCAGCTGTCTGTCACAATCCTGTATTTCATCTGTACCCCCATGTCATACCAAGCACCGCGCCGTAGCGGTCCGGGTCGTTCATCATTTCATCGGTCGTATGCACGAACGCCTGATGTAGTTTCTAAAACCACTTATCATTATAGGGATGTATCAGATGAAAGTCAAGAAGAATATTTGCAAAACCGCGGCGCCAGTTCCAATATCCCGTTGCCCAACCGGCCACAGATGAATCCGGTGACGATGTCGCCCTTTTGCAGGTGTGTATCGCATGACGCACTTATCTCCTGCACCGCATCGGTCGCGCCGGTGACTATATCACTCTTTATAAGCTGCGTCTGGCGCGGTGCCCTTACCATCGACCCGACACTTGCGGCGCCGGTGGCGTTGTCGCCACACGGCGGATTTATTGGCAAGCCAACCGGTTGTCCGGCGTCACATGCCACCGCCACCTGGACGTACTCCCTGGTATATCCCGTGAAATAGTCCCGCCCGTCGATGGTCACCACCTCTTCCAGCAGGCATTCCCGCTTTTTTCCCTCCCGGTAGTCGATGCTCGTACATATACAGCCATCGGCAGTCGCCTCGCACAACCGGTAGCCGCCGCCCGTACACATACGGCCATCGGTAGTCGCTTCGCTCATCCGGTAGTCGCTGCCCGTACACATATGGCCATCGGCAGCCGCCTCGCTCATCCAGTGGTCTTCATACGCCCTCGTTAACACTTTCGACAATGCGATGAGTTCCCCGCTGCGCCTATCCTTGGTGGCTGCGTCCACCTGCCCGGTCATGGCGGCGGCCCGGGTGCCCTCCCGCCGGGAGTATTGGAAGACATGCATCTCGTAAAACCCGGTCTCAGAACAAAATGCAGCCGTCTGTCTGAACTCTTCCTCGGTTTCCCCCGGAAACCCCACAATCACATCGGTGGTGATGGCCGGGTGGTCGAACACCCCCCGAAGCAGGGCACATTTTTCGGCAAAACCGGCCGCAGTGTAGCGGCGGTTCATACGCCCCAACACGCTGTCGCACCCGCTCTGCAACGACAGATGGAAATGTGGGCAGAGTTTCGGCAGCCCTGCCAGCCCTTGCGCGAACGCCGGGGTGATCAGGTTCGGCTCCAGCGACCCCAGGCGGATGCGTGCGATGCCGGGGATTGCCTGGACGCGCCGAAGCAGTTCCAGAAGCCGGGCGCCCCCGCCCGGGATATCTGCCCCGGACGCATTTCCACGCACCTGCGGTTCTATACGGGCGCCCCCGCCCGGGATATCTGCCGCATCCTGCGCACCTGCCATTTCCGGCGCCTCAGGGATGGTGGCATGGGCGGCGCCCTCCGGGGCTTTGACGGCGCCGACATCATTGCCCCCCGCTTCGCCGTCTGCTGACTTACCGGGCGCCACCGATGATTCCCCGAACCGCAGCCCATATGACGAAATATGTATCCCGGTGATCACCACCTCCCGGTACCCGTCCTGTGCCAGGCCCTCCACTTCCCGCACCACGTCCTCCACAGGGCGACTGATGCTGCGCCCGCGCAGATACGGGATAATGCAGTAACTGCAGAACCTGTCGCATCCGTCCTGGATCTTCACGAAGGCGCGGGTGCGGGCGTCGGGACGCTTGTTGGCAACAGCAGTGGCAGGCGCCACACCCCCAGCCTGCCCAGCCCCGTCAGCCGCCAGGCGCTCCAGCAAGATCCCCGCCAGGCGCCCCTTGTTATCATTGTCCACCAGCATGTCCACGGCGCCGTCTTGGGTGAGTTTCTCCGCGGCGGCGTTCACGTAGCACCCCACCGCCACCACCAGCGCCGATGGGTTCTTCTTTCGGGCGCGGTGCAGCATCTGCCGAGACTTGCGGTCGGCCACATTGGTCACGGAACAGGTGTTGACCACATAGACATCCGCCGCGGTGTCAAAGGAAACCACCGAAAACCCCACCGCCTCGACGTCCCGGCGCATCCCTTCTGTCTCGTAGGCATTCACCTTGCATCCCAATGTGTGAAAAGCTATCGTCGGCATCGCACGCTCCTATATGATATAAGTCTATTTTGACAGTTTCTTCCTCCTTTTTTCATGCAATCTCACTATTGACATTTAGCACGGGCATGGTTAGTATATAACTGCAATTGCGGCGACGCCGCACGCAGCCACGCAGCTATGCCTGCGGACACCTTAAAGGAGGTATGTATATGAAAACGGTTCGTATTTCACTCAACTCCATCGATAAAGTAAAGTCCTTTGTCAATGACCTCACCAAGTTTGACATGGATTTTGATTTGGTAAGCGGCCGGTATGTCATCGATGCGAAGTCCATCATGGGCATCTTCAGCTTGGACCTGTCCAAGCCCATCGACCTGAACATCCACGCCGACAGCAACATCGATGAAGTGCTGGACGTGCTGAAACCCTACATCATCTGATTTGGGACCTGGCAGTCCGATCGGGGGCTTAGCCGTCTCTTTGTCAGGGCCGATGGTCATTTCGATCCTACCGCTGCCCTTGACAGACCCCGATGGTTCTTTCGACCACACACCCGCCGCACCCGGCGGGTTTTTATTCGCACCCGCACATTCCCTATCCCCTAAGCCCTAAGCCCTAATCCCTACTCCCTAATCACTACTCCCTAATCACTACTCCCTATCCCCTAACCTCTATTCCCTACTCCCTATCCCCTACCTCCACCACTTCCCTCGTCTCTACCGCCACACGCACCAGTTCGTCGATTCGCTCCCGCAGTTTCCACTCGGATCGCTTGATCATCTGGAGATTGGGTTTGGTCACGGGGTGTTTCGCCACGAAGATGGTGCAGCAGTCTTCATAAGGCAGGATGGATGTCTCGTAGGTGCCGATCATCTCAGCCCTGTCGATGATTTCCTGTTTGTCGAACCCGATGAGGGGACGGAACACCGGCATCTCGCACACTTCATTGGTGGCCGCCAGGGAGTGAACCGTCTGGGAAGCCACCTGCCCGATGCTCTCCCCGGTGATGAGGGCCTGGCATCCCCGCTCCACCGCCACCCTCTGCGCGATGCGCATCATATACCGCCGCATGATGATGGTCAATTCCTCGTGGGGGCAGATTTCATAGATGGCGAGCTGTATGTCCGTGAAATTCACCACGTGCAATGTGACCGGCCCCGCAAAATGGGCCACCCGGGCCGCGAGGTCCACCACTTTCTGTCTGGCGCGGTCGCTTGTGTACGGCGGGGCATGGAAATAGATGGCGTCGATTTTGACCCCGCGCTTTGCGATCATGTACCCCGCCACAGGGCTGTCTATGCCCCCGGAAAGCAGCAGCATCGCCTTGCCGTTGGTGCCCACGGGCATCCCCCCCGGACCGGGTATGGCCAGGGAGTAGATATTCACCTGACGGCGCAGCTCCACCCTCAGCAGCACGTCCGGTTTGTGGACGTCCACCTTTGTATCCGGGAACCCATGGAGTATCGCCTCCCCCAGGGCGGCGTTTATCTGTTCGCTGCTTAGTGGGTAGGATTTGTCCGCCCGTCTGCAGTCCACCTTGAACGTGAAATGCTTGTCCGGGTACGCCATGTCCACATACGCCAGCACATCCGCCTTCAGGCGTGAGAGCCAGTCCTGCCCAGATGGAACTACGCTCGGTCCGTCTTCGGTTACCGCTGCGGGCGCGGCCTGCGCCCCCACCGCCACGGGTGTGTCGATCGCCTCGCCTCCCGGGGTATATCCGCCGCCCACGCATCCCCTTGCCGCGTCAGGCGCACCCTGCCCCGGGCTTAGCAGCTCCACCTGTACCACCGGGCAGATCCAGGCGATGCCGAATACGGTTTTCAGCGCTTCCAGCGCATCCTCGTAATCAAACTCCCCCGATGCCGTGGCATAGATGCGCCCGAATTCCTTGGTCACCTCGAACTCACCCACCGGCTCCAGCACCCGGCGCATCTGCCGCATCAGCGCATCCTCGAACACGAACCGGTTCTTGCCCTTCGTGCCGATCTCCGCATATTTGATCAAAAACGAACGAAAATCCATCTCCCAATCGGCTCCTATCATCCCACAGCCCACGCAACCGCCGCATTCCTTACGCAAACTCGCCACACACCATGCACTACGGTCATCACGCCAAGCCAATGACGGCCACCGCGCCCATATTTGCCGCGAGAACACACACCATGCGCCACGCGCTTGCCTCGCTCACTTCGCCGCGTACCGCCGCAGTTTCGGCAACAGCTCCCCAAGCACATCAATGGTGTACTCCACTTCTTCCGGTGTGTTGAATGCGCCGAAGCTGAAACGGATGGCACAGTCCAGCAGCTCCCTGGGTACGCCCACGGCCTCCAGGGTGGCGCTGGTTCCGGGGTGGTTGGAGGAACATGCGCTGCCCGAGGAAACGTAGATGCCCTTTTCCTCCAATGCGTGGAGCAGCACCTCGGCGCGAACCCCCGCAAACGCCGCACACACGATATGTGCGCCGTAGCCGCCGCTGGGGCCTGAAACCATGAAGATGCCACCCTGCGTCGGCGTTCCGGCCAGGACAGGTACGCCCGTCGGCGTCCCGGTCAGGGCTGGCACGCCAGCCCGTCCTCCCAACCGACCCCTGCCACCTGGCTGGCTACCAACGTTTGGCACGAGCGCGCCACCTGGGTCATCATCCTCGCCGCGCTTGACAGCATCGGCGCCGACATATGCACCAAGTGTCCCCAGCCCCCTGTACAATGCGCCCCGCAGCATCTCCATCCGCCCGACGATATCTTCCCTGTGCGCCATATAGTGCGCCGCAGCCTCGGCCATCCCCAGGATGCCGGGCACATTTTCCGTGCCGGAGCGCACGCCCCGCTGCTGCCCCCCGCCGTACATCATCGGGCGGCACTTGACCCCGTCTTTCACATAAAGAAACCCCACGCCCTTGGGACCGTGGATCTTGTGTGCGCTTGCGCTCAGCAAATCTATGTATTGGCGCCCCGGGAAGATGGGGTATTTCCCATACGCCTGCACCGCATCCACATGGAAAACAGTCCGCGGGTTCACCTCTTTGATGCGCTTCCCGATTTGCTCGATGGGCGACACCGCCCCGATCTCATTGTTCAGGGCTTGTATGGACACCATGATGGTGTCCGGGCGGATTGCGGATGTCAGTTCTCTTATATCAATGAAGTTGCCGCCGTCCGTACCCCCCATGTCCGCAAGAAAGCCCCCCTGCGCCATGTTGCCTGCGGCTGCTTCCGTATGCAAATGTCTTGCGGCGGATGGCATGTCGCCCATGTCGCCGCAAGCACGCACCCCGGACCCCAGGTAAGTCACCTCGAAACCCTGCTTTTCCAGTTCCTTGATCGCCTCCAGCACCGAGGGGTGCTCCATCTTCGTGGTGACGATATGGCGCCCGCTGCGCTTGTACGCCTCGGCCACGCCGAAAATAGCTGTGTTGTTGCTCTCCGTCCCCCCCGAAGTGAACCAGATTTCCTTTTCCCGGGCTTTCAGCGAGTCGGCGATGGTTTTCGACGCTTTGCGGAGCGCCATCTCCGCTTCCATGCCCTTATTGTGCTTGGAGGAAGGGTTTCCATACCCAACCCCCATAGCCTCCGCCACCACCCGGCAGACCTCGGGGAACGCCCTGGTGGTGGCTGCATTGTCAAAGTAGACTTCCATGCATCTCCAATCGCATCATCAGGATGGCAAGTGCAGTGACCGCCGCGGTTTTGCGGCACCGTCACGGCACACTTTCATGCATCTCCAACCCCGTCGTCAATATTGTCAATGTCATCAGTATAGCCAATACTGCGACCGCCGCGGTTTTGCGGCACCGTCACGGCACACTTCCATGCATCTCCAATCGCATCATCAGGATGGCAAGTGCAGCGACCGCCGCGGTTTCCGTCCGCAGGATACGCCTCCCCAGGGATATGGTCCGCATCCCCGCATCCAGGGCGCCCTGCACCTCCTCGGGCGCGAACCCGCCCTCCGGACCTATGAACACGCCGATATGCATTCTCCCATCCCGGTCGACCTGATCCAACGCGCGCTTGGTGGCATCCATGTCCCCTTCATTTTCATAAGGGATCAAACACAGGTCCATCTGCTGTGACTGCGCATACCCCAACGCCTCTTTCCACGTCATGGGCGGGCGCACTACAGGCACCAGGGCGCGCCCGCATTGTTTGGCCGCGGACAAGGCTATCTGGTTGTAACGTCGCAACTTCTGCCCGAGCTTCCCCGGGTCCACCCACTTCGCCACCGAGCGCGCGCACTGCACCGGCACGACCTCGCACACCCCCAGCTCCACGGCCTTTTCCACTATCCATTCCAGCTTGTCCCCCTTGGGGAGCCCTTGGAACAATGTGATACGGGCAGGCAGCTCCGTTTCCTGTGCCATGGGTTCCACGGGCGACAGCCGCACTTCGTCCTTGCCGATGGAAACGATCTCGCAAAGCGCCCCAGCGCCGTCAGATCCCACCACGCAGAGGCGTTCCCCGGCTTTCATGCGCAGCACATGGGCGATATGGTTCACGTCCGGGCCGGTGATGTGCACTGTTCCCGCACCAATGGAATCTGACATGTTCCCGTCGCCCGCTGCAAGGAGATGTCGCTCCGGGGTCTCCCTCAAAGGTTCGTCAACAAAAAAACGGCGCATGGGCCCACTTCACTCCTTCTTGACCAGCGTCATCGCAACCCAGTCGGCCTGCCTGTTTGTTTCCAATATGTCCCACGCCCCGCTTAGCGCCAGGGCTTCCCGCACGGCGTCTTCTTTGGTTTCGATGATCCCGGACACGATGAACACACCCCCTGGTTTCAGGAAAGGCGGCACCACCGGAGCCAGCCGTATGATGACGTCCGCCAGGATGTTCGCCACGGCGATATCGTACCCAATCCCGCCATTTCCGGCCGCCTCTGACGGCGCACCTTGCGCCGTGTCCCGGAGGGCCTCCTCTGACGGCGCGCCTTGCGCCGTGTCCCGGAGGGCCGCCTCTGACGGCGCGCCTTGCGCCGTGTCCCGGAGGGCCGCCTCAGGTGCTGCACCTTGCGCCGTGTCCCGAAGGGCCTCCTCTGACGGCGCGCCTTGCGCCGGGTCCCGGAGGGCGGCCACTTTGCCATGGGCACTTTCATGGGACTGGGATTGCCCTCCGGCATCTTCCACATACCCACCGCCAAGTACCATGTCCCGCAGATCCTCGTCTGCGGTCAGATCCCCCAGGAACACCGGGAAATCCACGGGGTCTATGCCATTGGCCGCCAGGTTTTCCCTGACCGTGGCCAGCACGCCCCCATCCACGTCAGTGCCGCACACCTTGGCCGCGCCCAGTTTCAGCGCGGTGATCCCCAGGATCCCGCTGCCGGTCCCGATGTCCAGCACCCGGTCCCCGGCCTTGACATGCTTTTTCAGCTGACGGATGCATAGCTGAGTGGTCTCATGCTGACCGGTCCCGAATGCGGTGCCCGGGTCGATCTGCACCAGCACTTTCCCCCTGTGCCCCCGGGGGACCTTCTCCCATGTGGGCTTGATGAGGATGCCATCCACCGAAAATGGCTTGAAATACTGTTTCCAGTTGTCCTGCCAGTCCGTGTCCTGGGTTTCGGACACTTTCATCATGCGGGAGCCCAGGTTCACATATGCGGACAGCCTGTCCAGGCCCGACTGCAGCTCACCCATCACCCGCGCCATCTCTTCGCCGTCCGCGTCATGGGGCAGGTAGAAACTCACCTTCGCCACGCCGTCATCCGGACCTAAGTCCGGCAGGATATCGATGAACATCCCTTTGGTGTCCGCCGGGGACAACGGCTGGCGGTCTTCCACCTCGATGCCCTCGATGCCGATATCCCCCAGGAGGCCGCTGACCAGATCCACCGCTTCCGTCGTCGTCGTCAATGTAAACTTTTTCCATTTCACCTGCAGCTCCTCCTCCCCGAGACCTATTTGAAAAATCCTTTCTTTTTACCGCTGTTTTTGCCGCCGGACCCCGGTGCGCCGCCGCCGGCGCCCGCCTGCCCGGCGTTTCCTGCATTCCCTGCAGGGCCGGACCCAACGCCGCTGCCCCCATCGCCACTGCCCCCGGCGCCGGTCATGCGCCCGTTCATGGCGTCGTCGAAACGGCGCAGCGCCTCTTTTTGGGCTTCATTCAGCCGCTCCGGCACCGCCACCACCAGCGTCAGGATGTGGTCGCCCCGCAGCTGGCTGTTGCGCAGTGACGGGACCCCCTTGCCACGGAGGCGCACCTTCGTGTCGGTCTGGGTGCCCGGCTTCACGGTGTACTCCACTTCCCCGTCCACCGTGCGCACCCTGACGGGGCCGCCCAGCGCCGCCGTGGCGAAGGGGATGGACATCGTGGAGTAAATGGTGGTTTCGCTGCGCACGAACACCGGGTGTTTGGAGACGCTGACTTCCACCAGCAAATCGCCCCGCTCGCCGCCGTTGACTCCCGGCTCGCCGTTGCCCGACATGCGGATGCTCTGCCCGTCGTCTATCCCGGCCGGGATGCGCACCTGGAGTTTTTTCTTTCGGGTGGTGTACCCCGTGCCACGGCATGCGGTGCATTTCTCCTTGACCACTTTGCCGCTGCCGCCGCAGTCCGGGCATGTCTGGACATTCTGTATCTGCCCGAACAGCGACTGCTGTTTATACATCACTTTGCCCTGGCCTTTGCAGGTCTGGCACGTCTCCGGGCTGGTGCCCGGTTTGGCCCCGGTGCCATGGCAAGTGGAACATTCTTCCTTGAAATATATCTCGATCTCTTTCTCGCAGCCGAAAATCGCCTCCTCGAAGGAGATGCGCAAACCGGTACGCACGCTCTGCCCGCGCATGGGCCCATTCTGGCGCGCGCCGCTGCGGCTCCTTGCGCCGCCAAAGAAATCGCCGAAGATGTCGCCGAAGATGTCGCCCATGTCGGCGGAGCTGAAATCGAACCCGCCGAACCCGCCGAACCCTCCCGGGCCGCCCGTGGCGTCAAACGCCGCATGGCCGAACTGGTCATACTGCCTGCGCTTCTCCCCATCGCTTAGGACGCCATAGGCCTCGGTGGCCTCTTTGAATTTCTTTTCCGCTTCCTTGTCCCCCGGGTTGGCGTCCGGGTGGTACTTTTTCGCCAAAGTACGGAATGCCTTCTTCAGGGCCGCTTCGTCTGCGTCTTTGGGCACGCCCAAGACTTCATAATAATCCCTTTTGCTTTCAGCCATCTCGCCCTTCCATTCCCTCTCTATAACAATTCTCGATTCATGCCGCCGGCGCCCGGTCCCGGCAGGCCGTCCCGGCGCAGGCCATATCTACGCAATACCGCCGAAAAAGTGTTGTATTGTCTACAACACTTTTCGGCCGGGTATTGTTATCGTATCAATTTGCTTATGCCTTGCCAGGACCGGCTGCCGCCCGCGCCCCGACATGCGTCATCACACTTCCTTGAAGTCGCCGTCAATTACGTCGTCCTGGGGGCCGGAAGCGCCGGAACTCTCGGACGCGCCGCCGGTGAACCCACCGCCCATATCAGGGCCGGAGGCGCCGGAGGCCTGGGCCTGCTCGTACACCTTGGCGAACAATGCCTGGGCGCTGGCCATGAGTTTCTCCTTGCCGGACTTGATGTCCTCCACCTGGCTGTCAGTCATCTGGTCGATGGGCGCCCGCCCCACGGCCTCCCTGAGCGCCGCCAGGTCCGCTTCCACTGCGGATTTGTCGTTGTCGCCCAGTTTGTCCCCCACCTCTTCCAGGGCCTTCTCGGTCTGGAAGATGAAGGAATCCGCATCGTTGCGGGCGTCGATGGCCTCTTTGCGCTTCTTGTCGGCCGCCTCGAAGGACGCCGCCTCCTTCACCGCCTTGTTGATGTCATCCTCGGACATGTTGGTGCTGGAGGTGATGGTGATGTGCTGTTCCTTGCCGGTGCCCAGGTCTTTGGCCGTCACGTTCACGATGCCGTTGGCGTCGATGTCGAATGTCACCTCGATCTGGGGCACGCCGCGCCTTGCGGGGGGTATCCCGTCCAGGCGGAACTGGCCCAGGGTTTTGTTGTCCCGGGCGAACTGCCGCTCGCCCTGCACCACGTGGATGTCCACCGCCGTCTGGTTGTCCGCCGCGGTGGAGAACACCTGGCTCTTCTTCACCGGTATGGTGGTGTTGCGCTCGATGAGCCTGGTGGCCACGCCGCCCATGGTCTCAATGGACAGCGACAGCGGCGTCACGTCCAGCAGCAGGATGTCGTTGAACCCCTCTTCATTGTTCAGCTTGCCGCCCTGGATGGCCGCCCCGATGGCCACGCACTCGTCCGGGTTCAGGGTCTTCGACGGCTCTTTGCCGGTGAGCTGCTTCACTTTCTCCTGCGCGCTGATCATCCGGGTGGAACCGCCCACCAGCAGCACCTTGCCCAGCTCCGAGGCGGAGATGCCCGCATCCTTGAGCGCGTTCTGCACGGGCGCGGTGGTGCGCTCGATCAGGTCGTGGGTCAGCTCGTCGAACTTCGCCCTGGTCAGGTTCATGTCCAGGTGCTTCGGCCCATCGCTGGTCGCCGTGATGAACGGCAGGTTGATGTTGGTGGTGGTGGCCGTGGAAAGCTCCTTCTTCGCCTTTTCCGCCGCCTCTTTCAGCCGCTGCATCGCCATCTTGTCGGTGCTTAGGTCCACGCCCTCGGTGCGTTTGAACTCCCCGAGCATCCAGTCGGTGATCTTCTGGTCGAAGTCGTCGCCGCCCAGGCGGTTGTCGCCGGAAGTGGCCAGCACCTCCACCACGCCGTCGCCGATCTCGATGATGGACACGTCGAATGTGCCGCCGCCCAGGTCGAAGACCATGATCTTCTGCTCGTGCTCGTTGTCCAGGCCATAGGCCAGGGCCGCCGCCGTGGGCTCGTTGATGATGCGCTTCACTTCCAGGCCCGCGATCTTGCCCGCGTCCTTGGTGGCCTGGCGCTGGGCGTCATTGAAATATGCGGGCACCGTGATGACGGCCTCCGTCACCTTTTCCCCCAGGTATGCCTCGGCGTCCGCCTTCATCTTCTGCAGGATCATGGCGGAGATTTCCTGCGGGGTGTACTTCTTGTCGTCGATGGTCACTTTGTAATCGGTGCCCATCCGCCGCTTGATGGACGAGATGGTCTTCTCCGAGTTGGTGACGGCCTGCCGTTTGGCCGGTTCGCCCACCAGGCGCTCCCCTGTCTTAGTGAATGCCACCACCGACGGCGTGGTCCGCACACCCTCGGTGTTGGCGATGACGACGGGCTTCCCGCCCTCCACCACCGCCACGCAGCTATTGGTCGTTCCCAAGTCAATCCCTATGATCTTTCCCATATTGCAATCCTCCTAAATGCGGTCCCCCGCGCTATTTTTTAATTGATCCCCTGGGGCGCACACCTTGGTCCGCCCCGCCTGCCCTTAGTCCCGGCTGCGCCCCGCAACAGCCTCCGCAGTCATCCTAGTTCGCCACCTTCACCATGCTATGGCGCAAGACGCTTTCCCGGTACAGATACCCCCTCTGGAGTTCCTGGGCCACCACGTTTTCGCCCAGCGTCTCGTCCTCGGTGTGCATCACGGCGTTGTGGTATGCAGGGTCAAATGGCTGCCCGGCCGCCTCGATGGGCTTCACGCCGATGTCTGCCAGGGTTTTGAGCAGCTGGCGGTAGATCTTGTCCATCCCCTCCGCCACAGGGCTTGCCTTGTCCTGGTCGGGGATGGCCTCCAGGCCCCGCTCGAAGCTGTCAGCGATGGGCAGGAGCTTTTCCAGCACGTCCCTGGCCCCGATTTCGTACATCTGGGACTTCTCTTTGTCGGTACGCTTGCGGTAGTTGTCAAACTCCGCCAACGTCCGCTTGTACCGGTCTGTGAGTTCCTCTATCTGTATGTCCTTCTTGTCTTTCTTCCCGTCGTCTCCGGGTGCGCCCCCTGCCCGCCCGTCACTTGTGTCGGCGGCGTCGGGGCCTTTGCCCGTACCCTCGGATGGGTCCGTACCGTCGGATGCGCCCGGGGCTTCCTCGCCCCCTCCGGCCTGGTCCCCATGGCCGTCGGCGTCTGCGCCGGTGGTTCGGTCTTTGCCGCACCCCTCCTGCCCGTCTTCCGCATCGGGCAGTTCTTCCGCGCCCGGGCCGCTTCCGGGCGAATCCGCCCCCACAGGCGCACTGCCCAGGTCATCGGTCTTCGCCGCTTCCCCCGTCACACCCTTTTCGTCAAACATCTGGCCCATAATGCTTCTATCCCTTTCCTTCCTTCTACGTGTCTGCGGTCGCCTCCGTTGCCGTCTGTGCACCGGGACCCTCCCGGGGGAAGCGCCCCGTGTCGACCCTTTGCGCATCCGCCGCGCCGGCCGGGGCCTGTTCGCCCCCGCCGTCCTGGGCGAAGGCTTTGTCCAGCTGCGCCATGAGGTTGCGCAGGATGCCCATCACCTTTTCGTAGTCCATGCGCTTGGGCCCGATGATCCCGATGGTCCCCCGCAGGCCATGGCCCAGCTCATAGTTCGTGGTGACCACGCTGCAGTCACGCATGGCCCGGACGGGCATCTCGTCGCCGATGTACACCTGGATGTCATTGTCCTTTTCGGCGTCGTTCACGTCCTGGATCAGCTCCCGCAGCAGGTCCTTTTGCTCCAATGTGCCGATGAGCTCCCGGGCCTTTTCCCCTTCGGAGAGCTCGGGGTATTTGAAAATATTCGTGGTGCCGCCGGTATATACCTGCAGGTCGTCCTCCCGCGGGCGTATCGCCTCCGCCACTTCCCCAAGCACCGTGTCAATGACCTCCGAATGTGCCCCTGCCTGCCCCTTCATGCGGCTGATGGCATCCAGCGTGATCTCCCGGATGGTCAGGCCGTTCAGGTTGGTGTTCAGCATGATGTTCAGGTTCAGAAGCTCCTCATCGGAGATATCCACCACGAGGTCCATCATGGAGTTTTTGATGATGTTGCCTTCCACCACCACCACGATGAGCAGTTTCTGCGCATCCACTTTCGAAAGCTGGATGAACTTCAGCTTGTTCTGGTGGTACTGCGGGCCGGTGATCATGGTGGCGTAGTTCGTGTTCGCCGCCAGGATCTTCGCCATCTGGCCGAGCAAAAACTCCACCCTGTCCACACGCTTGATCATCAGTTCCTTAATCTCCGTCACCTGCTGGTCCTTTTCTTCCAGGATGGTGTTCACATAGAAGCGGTACCCTTTGTCGGACGGGATCCTGCCGGATGACGTGTGGGGCTGTTCAATGTAACCCATCTCCTCCAGGTCCGCCATCTCGTTGCGTATGGTGGCGGAGCTCCACTGGGAGTCGGTGTACTTGGAAATCGTCCGGGAGCCCACCGGCTCCCCCGTTTCCAGGTACGTCTTGATGATAGCCTTCAGTATCGTCACTTTCCGTTCGTTCAGTTCCAAAACATTCACCCTTTATGATTTGTTAGCACTCACACCAATCGAGTGCTAACATCTCTTTCCATAATATATTCTTTTTAGGCGCATTTGTCAAGTGCTTTTTAAAGAAATTGTTGTTAACCTGTGATAATGTCAGTATGTAAATTCACCTGCGAAAATGTCACCCCCCATGGTAGAATGCAGCAATGAAGAGAGAGGTGATAGGATTGTCAGATCGACAGTTCAAGAG
>JAISUG010000054.1 GCA_031272185.1 Lachnospiraceae bacterium | reverse complement strand
GGACACCGGGCGAATGCTACTACCCGATGCAGCTGATGGAATACGTGGCCTGACGGCCACGCATCTCCCGCTTGGTATCTCACCTTGAAGGACCAGGTGAGATACCAAGCGGGAGGACGCCACCCGGTAGTTTGATTCATTATAAAAAGATGAAATTTTTGTCTTGACAACTGACCCATTATACTGCCGAAGTGACCCGGGCGCGCAAAGCCGCATACATCACAAGCTACGGGACACCATCGGCGTTTCTGCGGGACCGTCCGGAACGCCAGGCAAGCGGCCCAGCCTGCATACGTCGCGTCCCCGCCGCCCCACTTTACATCCCGCCGCATTTTTGATATAATACCCACAGCGATCCAAAAACGCAGTGGCAGTTGCATGTATAGGCCGCACGGGCACACAGGCATGTCAGCCGCACGGTCATCCGCGTCACATCCCTGTGCCCGCACGGGCACTCGCGAAAGGGCGACTATGAACTATGGCAGTTTCGGGCTCCGCCTGCGCATACGCAAGTATGCCTCCGGCACCCGCCGATATATCAGCAAATTCTACATCTTCCTCTTCCAGGCTGTTTTCGTCTGCGTGGCCCTCGTCGCCATCCTGGCGGCCAGCGTGGGCTACGGCATGTTCCGCGGCATATTGGACCACACACCCACATTCAACCCGGACAGCATCGCCCCCAGCGGCTATGCCACCACCGTGTACGACAGCGCGGGGAACCTGACCGACACCCTGGTGATGGCAGGCGCGAACCGGGAGGCTGCCACCTACGACGAGCTGCCCGCGGACCTGGTCAATGCCTTCGTGGCCATCGAGGACTCCCGTTTCTGGCGGCACAATGGCATCGACTTCCGCGCCATCGCCCGCGCGGTGCGTGGCGTCATCATGGGCGACTCCTCCGAGGGCGGCGGCTCCACCATCACCCAGCAGCTCATCAAGAACAACGTCTTCGAGGGCGGCATGGAAAAGAGTTTCGGGGCCCGCCTGGAACGCAAGTTCCAGGAGCAGCTCCTGGCCGTGCAGCTGGACAGCATGATGGACAAGAAGCTCATCCTCGCCAACTACCTAAACACCATCAACCTGGGCAACAACACCCTGGGGGTGAAGGTGGCGGCCCGCCGGTACTTTGACAAGGAGGTCAGCGACCTGACCCTGTCAGAGGCCACGGTCATCGCCGGCATCACCCAGAACCCCAGCCGGCTCAACCCCATCTCCCAGCCCGAGCGCAACGCCGAAAAGCGCAAGGTCATCCTCCAGTACATGTTCAAACAGGGCTACATCACCAAGGAGCAGCAGGAAGAGGCCCTGGCCGACGACGTGTATTCCCGCATCAAAAATGTAGATTTGGTGTCCAAGGAAGAAATCATCCCCTACAGCTACTTCACCGACGAGCTCACCCGCCAGCTGAAGACGGCGTTCATGGAGCAGCTGGGGTACTCAGAGACCCAGGCGCACAACATCCTCTACAGCGGCGGCCTGCAGATCCACACCACCCAGGACCCGGTGCTCCAGGCCATCGTGGACGAGGAGGTCAATGACCCCGAAAACTACGCGGCGGCGCGCTATTCCATGAAGTACCGCGTCTCCGTCACGGGCGCGGACGGGGAAACCACCCACTATTCGGAAAAGAATGTTGATAACTGGCAGAAATTGGAACTGGGTAACAAAGACTACGACGGGCTCTACGACACCCAGGAAGAGCTGAAGCAGGACATCGCGGACTTCAAGGCATTCCTGCTGGAAGACGGCGACAAGGTCATCGCGGAGTCATTGGACATGGTCCTGCAGCCCCAGGTGTCTTTCGTGCTCATGGAGCAGTCCACCGGGCAGGTCAAGGCCATCAACGGCGGGCGGGGTGCTAAGACCGCCTCCCTCACATTGAACCGCGCCACCTCCACGCTGCGCCAGCCGGGGTCCACATTCAAGGTGATCACATCGTTCGCCCCCGCCCTGGACATCTGCGGCGCGACGCTGGCCAGCACCTACTACGACACGGTGTACACCATCGGCAACAAGACATTTTCCAACTGGTACAGCGCGGGGTACCAGGGGTATTCCAGCATCCGCGACGGGATCATCTACTCCATGAACATCGTGGCGATCCGCTGCCTGATGGAGACCGTCACCCCGAAGCTGGGCATCGAGTACGCCAGGAAGCTGGGGATCACGACGCTCACGTCCACGGACGAGGGGGCCGCGCTGGCCTTGGGTGGCATCACCGACGGCGTTTCGAACCTGGAGCTCACCGGGGCCTACGCCGCCATCGCCAACGGCGGCATCTACCGCAAGCCCATATTCTTCACGAAAGTGCTGGACCGCAACGGCAAAGTCCTTTTGGACAATGAGCCGGAGACCCGGCGGGTGCTGGACGATTCCACGGCGTTTCTGCTCACCGACGCCATGTCGGCGTCCGTCATGGCCAATGTCAAATACGCCTCCCCGGGCGCGGGCATCTCCTCCACCTCAACTCGGTGCAACATCCCCAACATGTCAGAGGCGGGCAAGAGCGGCACCACGTCTGGGAACAATGACATCTGGTTCGTGGGGTACACCCCCTACTACACCGCCGGGGTCTGGGCCGGCTGCGACGACAACCAGAAACTCACCTCCGCCAACGGCGGCACGTCTTTCCACAAGGACATCTGGCGCAAGATCATGACCCGGGTGCACGAGGGGCTGGCCGACCCCGGTTTTGCCCAGCCCGACAGCGTGGTCAGCGCCCAGGTGTGCCGCAAGTCAGGGAAACTGGAAGCGGCCGGCCTGTGCGACCACGACCCCAGGGGCAGCGCCGTGTACACGGAGTACTTCGCCGCGGGCACCGTGCCCGAGGACATCTGCCAGGTCCATATCGGCGCCAATGTCTGCACGGAAAGCCACATGCTGCCCACGCAGTTCTGCCCCGAGCGCACATACAGCGTCTTCATGACCATCCCCGCGGGGGAGGAGGGGCGCACCGACGATTCCATCTATGTGCTGCCGGGCATATGCCCCCTGCACACCGAGGCCACCGCACAGGAGCCGGACACCGGGGAAAGCGCCGACGCGCCGCCTGCAGTGACCGACACTGGCGGCTACGGGCCCGGGTTCGCGAACCCCAGGTCCCCGATTTCGCCTGCCCCGGCCGGAAGCACCGCAGGTGCGGTGACCGGCACGCCGGGCGCGTCATTCACCCTGCCCGGCAACTCATACAGTTCCGGCTCCGGCTCCGGCTCAGGTTCCGGATCCGGCTCCATCCCATCCCCCGCCGGGAACGCGGGGTCATCTGACGTATCCCAGGGTGGCTCAGGCTCATCCCAGGGTGGCTCAGGCTCGACCTCGGGGGGCGGCGCTTCACCCGCCGGGGGCGGGAACACCGCCGGGACGCTCGAGGGCGTCCCCTCGTCCATACCGCAGTTCGAGCTGTGATTTTTCCAAACTCCCCACAGCGTGCGGTTCCCTTTTCTCCGACATCGCACAATGGCAGCTTCGGAAATACCGGTACCTGCAGACAGAAAACCCCGGCTTCGCATGAAGCCGGGGTGCGTGGTATCGCTCCCTACCATCCAGATTACCCTGATGCTATGGTCTGCCCACCGGCTGCGCATAATACCGGGGACGCTATATCGCCCCGGCGCCTCACCCGAACTTCTCCCTCGCCATGGAGGCCAGGTGTTTGGCGGTGCCCGTCACACCCAGCACCGACGAGTCCACCATGAGGTGCATGTGCTCAGGGGAGTCGGGCAGGTAGCCGGCGTACCGTTTGTAGTATGCGTTGCGGGCCTTGTCCACCTGGGCGATGACCTTCCCGGCCTCGTGTTCCGTCATGCCCAGGTGGGCCACGCAGTTGGCCACCCGGTCCTTGTACGGCGCATAGATGTACACGTTCAGGTTGTTCTTTTCCCCCGCCAGCAAATAATACGAGCAGCGTCCCACCAGGATGCAGCTGGATTTGCGCGCCAGGTCCAGGATGATCTCTTTCTGCTCCTGGAAAATCACGTCCTGCATGTAGTCCTCGTCCGTGCCCAGGGGGAACATCATGGGCCATATGGTCCGTTTCGACTTCTCTTCCTCGTCGCTGACCTTGGACAGGGGCATGTTCAGTTTCTGCGCCGCCTCCTCCACGATGTCCCGGTCATAGAACTCCACGCCCAGCATGGCGGACAGCTCCTTGGCGATGGGGCGCCCCAGGCTGCCGAACTCCCGCGCTATAGTGATGGTAAACTTTTCCATAATCTGATATCCCCGCGAACACACACGTTTACACCCGTGAGCAGAAGCGCTTTGGCTTCCATGGCCCATTCCCCAGATAGGCAAATGTTCCCGCACACGGGCATGGCTCCCGGCAACCCCGCCGCATTCGTCCAATGTGCCCTCGAGCATTCACCCGCACGTCTGCGGAAGCCACTGGTTGGTATAACTGCCCTGTTCGTATTATGTGCCCTCGAACATTCACCCATACCCAGGCGGCGCCGCGTCCCGACACAGTGTTCCGTTCGTTTCGCCGCATTTAACGTCACATTGAGCACGGCCGGCCGGCGCCATGCCCGTTTCCCGTCAGTTCGCCACCAATGTCTTCTGGTATACAATACGCTGATTCTCGATCCTCGCCGTGTTTCCCGTCAGTTCGCCACCAATGTCTTCTGGTATGCCCTGGCGGCGCAGCTGAGCAGGAAGCACGCCGTGAAGTAGCACAATGCCTCGAACGCGAACAGCATCATCATCCCCCGCACGTCGTAGATGCTGCCCATGACCACCGCGCCGTTGCGCATGAGCTCCGCCACGTCCACCATTTTCAGGAAAGAGGTGTCCTTGATGATGGTGATGACCTGGCTCACCAGCGCCGGGATGACCTTTTTGTACATCTGGGGCAGCACGATGTAGACGAGGGTCTGGGGGAAGCTAAAACCCTGGGACTGGGCCGCCTCGAACTGCCCTTTGGGGATGGAGTTGAGCCCGCCCCGGAAGATCTCCGCCATGACCGCGGAGGTGAACAGGGTGATGGCCAGCACCGACACCGCCACCTTGTTGCCCCGTATGGTGAAGTAGATCCACAGGATCCACAGCAGGTTCGGCGTGCAGCGGAAAAACTCCGTGTATGCCGCCACCAGCCCACCGACCCAGCGCAACCGCCCGCCCGCATATGTGCGGATGAGCGCCAGGAGCGTGCCGAAGAATATCCCCAGCAGCGTGCTGAGCGCCGCGATGACCAATGTCATGCGGAACCCCCTCAGCATGAAGAGGACATTGGCCTGGGTGAAGATTTTCAGGAACAGCTCCCTCATGCGCCCTCACCCCCCGCCGGAATCTCGATTTGCTTGGCCACGGGGAGCCGCATGGAGCGGATCTCCAGGTACCTGGCCAGCCTGGCCAGGGGGAAGCATATGATGAAATACAGCAGCGCGCTGGTGAAATACGCCTGCGCGAAATATCCTCTGTTGGAGCCCCAGGAATCGGTGAAATACATCAGGTCCATCCCCGCCACCATGGCCAGGATGGATGTGTTCTTCACCAGGTTCAGCGCCTGGTTGGCCAGGGGGGGCATGATGATCTTGATGGTCTGGGGCATGATGACATACCTCATGGTCCCCACGTAGGAAAACCCCTGGGACGCCGCCGCCTCGGACTGGCCTTTGGGGATGGCCTCGATCCCGGTGCGGATCACCTCGGAGATGTAGGCGCCGTGGTAGACTCCCACGCCGATGACGCCCAGCACGAACTTGGGGATGCGGAAACCTTGGCTGCTGAAAACCATGGGCAGCACCGAATAGTAGCACATGATCTGCAGCGCCAGGGGCGTGTTCTGGATGAACTCCACATAGATGCGGGTGATGACCTTGCATATCTTCCATTTGGAAGTGGACAGTATGCCAAAAACCACCCCCAGGGCCAGCGCAAGCGCCAGCCCCACGAGTGATATGCGCAGCGTCATCACGAAGCCCGGTATGTAGTACTCCGGTATGGCTTTGAGAAGCGCCGCCCATCGTTTTGCGTCAAGCAATCCTTTGAGCATGGTGATTTCCTTACTGCAGGCCCCACCCGTCCTGCATCGCCTTCATGGTGCCGTCCGCAAGCATGGTGGTGACTTTCTCCTCCACCAGTGCGGCGAGGGCGGTCTTTTCCTTGGCGCTGGCCACGCCATAGTCCTGCTCCGCGAAGCGGTCGTCCAGGATGTGGTTGCCCTCGTTCACGTAGCCGGCCAGGATGGCGCGGTCCACGGAGAAGCAGTCGATCTGCTTGGATGCCAGGGCCTGGGCCAGGGCGGGGTAGCCGTCGAACTCCTGGAACTCCGGCGACACGCTAAGCCCTTTTTCCTCCACGTACTTCAGGAAACCATCCTTGGAGGTGGATGACTGGGCTACGCCCACGATCTTCCCGTCCAGGTCGTTGATGGAGTTGATGCCGGAGTCGTTGTTCACCAGCAGGCCCACAGCGTCCGTGTAGTATGGGGTGGAGAAGTTGTATGTCTCCTTGCGCTCCGCGGTGATGGTGAATGTGGCGATCACCAGGTCGATCTCGCCGTTTTCCAGCAGCGGGCCGCGGGTCTTCGCCGTGACGCCCTGGAACTCCACTTTCTTCTGGGCTTTCGCCTCGGCGCCGGTGATGCCGAAGATCACGCCGGCGATCTCGTATGCCAGGTCGTCCTCGAAGCCCTCATACTCGCCGGTGGCGGTGTTTTGCAGGCTGAACTTCGGTATGTCGGTCTTGCAGCCCACTTTCAGCACGCCCCGGTCGATGATGGCCTTGATTTCAGGTGCGCTCAGGTCCACGGTAGTCGCCGGTGCCGGAGCCGCCGTGGCAGGCGCCTCGGTCGGGGCCGGCGTCTCGGTCGGGGCCGGCGCCTCGGTGGTGGCCGCAGGCGCGGCGGTGGTGGTTGCGGCAGATCCCCCTGAGCAGGCGCCCAGGATCGCGGCGACGCCGAAGATCAGCGCAGCCGCCAGGGTGATTTTCTTTTTCATGATCATTTCCTCCTTGGGCCGTACATGGCCCTACAAACTGTTCCCCTTGGGGGCGGTTTGACAGCTGCGACGCCGTCGGGTCGACTGCACGTCGGTGGGACCCTGCGTGCCTTGCGGGCGCCGGTGATTCCCACTCAAGAACAGTTGCCTCAAACCGCAAACCTCCCAGGTTCGCTCCTGTATCCAAACAGGCCTGCGCCGCGCAAATATACCCCGGCGCCGCCTGTTCAAACCAACATCACACACCCGCATCATCCAACGTCGTGCCCACCGACACCGCCCGCAGGCGTTTCAGTGCCCTGGGCCCCGAACATTTGCATACATTGGCAAATCAATCTGCACTTACTGCGGCACATACCGCAGCCCATGCCCAACGCATCAATGCAGTATCTTCCCCAAGAACGCCTTGGTCCTCTCATGCTCGGGGTTCTCGAAGAAATGCTCCGGCGTGCCCTCTTCCAGGATTACGCCCCCGTCCATGAAGATCACCCGGTCCGCCACCTGCCTCGCGAACCCCATCTCGTGGGTCACGCAGATCATCGTGATGTTCTCGTGGGCCAGCTCCACCATGACGTTTAGCACCTCCTGGACCATCTCCGGGTCCAGCGCGGACGTGGGTTCGTCAAAGAGGATCAGCGGCTGCTTCGTGCACAGCGCCCTGGCGATGGCCACGCGCTGCTGCTGCCCGCCGGAAAGCTGCACGGGGTAGTTCCCCGCCTTCTCTGTCAGCCCCACCCGTTCCAGGCATTTGAAGGCGCTTTCCAATGCTTCTTTCTTGGACACTTTTTGCAGCCGCATGGGGGCCAATGTCAGGTTCTCGAGTACCGTCAGATGAGGGTAGAGGTTGAACTGCTGGAACACCATGGAAGAGTATTTTTTCGCCATCTCCAAGTGGTTTTTGCGGGTCACCCGGGTCCCCGCCACGGTGATGGCGCCCGAGGTGGGCTCCTCCAGGAAATTGATGCACCGGATGAAGGTGGACTTGCCCGATCCGGAAGGGCCGATGACCACCAGCTTCTCCCCCTCCGCCACCGTCAGGTTGATGTCCCGGAGCACTTCCAGGTCCCCGAAATTCTTCACCAGATGCTCCACTTTCACCATGTCGCCCATCACAGACCCCCTCACGCTCCCCCGCAAAACCCCACAAGCCCCAGGCCCAACCACATGCAGCCAGGGTACCCCGGCACACGGTGTCGTACTCAAACTCCAATCAGCAAACCCAGCCCAACCAAATGCTGCCAGGACCCCCCATGGCCGGAACAGTGCGAAACGCCCCGCCATATTAAATAACGCAAGGACACACCGTATCTTCGGTAAGCGCCCTTGCTTTCACCCATTATATGGGCAATGCCCCGAAAAGTCAAGCGGTTTCGTGTGGCCCGCCCCGATAGTCCCCCGCACCGTTACAGGTCACCCCGCCGCCAAGGCAACCTGTGCCGCTTATCGTTCACACATCCTAGCAGCCGCCGTTGCCATTCACACGTCACCCGGAGCCGCCATTGCCATCCGCAAGTCACCCGAAGCCGCCTTGGGCGGTGTGGCTACCGCCTGTTGGCGATTGACGCAAGGCGCATTTTGTGGTATCGTAACGATGTGAGGCGAGAATGGGGATGGCGCACCATATCCCCCAAACCAACCACCGGTCTCCCTGCTTCGGAGGATGCGACATGGGAATCTATCTGGACCCCGGAACCACCCCGTTTAGGAAAGTGATCAACAACAACCCCTACGTGGACAAATCCGGCATGATTTCCGAATTGAACAAAGTGATCAACACCAACGATTGCCATGTGTGTATCAGCCGCCCCCGCCGCTTCGGGAAGACCATGGCGGCGCATATGCTGAGCGCTTACTACAGCTGCGGCAGCGACTCGGCGGATATGTTTGCCGGTTTGGAGATCGAAAATGACCCTTCCTTCCGCACGCATTTGAACAAGTACCATGTCATTTTTCTCAACATGGCCAGATTTGTTTCCGAATCAGCCGATACCAAACAAATGGTCGCGATGATCAAGGAAAGGCTGACCCGGGAATTCATGCAAACATACCCGGACATAGAGGTAGGCCCTGCCACGGGGTTCACCGACTGCCTGGAATTGGTATACCAGGCCACCGGCATCGGCATGGTCGTCATCATCGACGAATGGGACTGCGTGTTCCGGGAACTGCAAAATGATGCATCCGCACATAAGGACTACCTGAATTTCCTGCGGGATTTCCTCAAAGATCAACCCTATGTTTCCCTTGCTTACATGACCGGCATCCTGCCCATCAAAAAATATGGCGTACATTCTGCGCTGAACATGTTCGCCGAGTTCTCCATGACCTCCCCGAAACAGTTCGACCGCTTCATCGGCTTTACTTCAGAAGAGGTAAAGGGGCTTTGTGACCGTTACGGGATGGATTTTTCCGAGATGTCCGCCTGGTACGATGGCTACCGTTTTCCCCATGCGCCCTCTGTGTTCAGCCCCAGATCCGTGGTCGCTGCCCTCTCCAGCAGATCCTTCGGCAACTACTGGACGCGCACCGAGACCTACGAGGCGCTGAAAATCTACATCGACATGGGGTACGACGGGTTGCGGGAGGGCATCGTCCGCCTCCTGGCCGGAGGGCGGGTCGCCATCAACCCCGACAGATTCACCAACGACATGGTGACCTTCACCGGCAAAGACGATGTCATGACACTCCTGGTGCATCTGGGCTACCTGGGTTATCTGGTGGAGAGCGGCGAAGTATTCATCCCCAACCGGGAGATCAGCGGCGAGTTCGTCACCGCACTGGAGAGCCCATGGTACACCGGCATAGCAGATGCGGTGAATGACTCCCTCGACTTGCTGGTAGCGACATGGGGCGCAGATGCCGCGACCGTGGCATCCCTCATCGAAAAAGCCCACCGGGAAACCTCGCACCTGACATACAATGACGAGAATGCGCTTGCCTACACCGTCTCGTTGGCGTATTATGCCGCCAGGCAGTTCTACACCATCATCAGGGAGATGCCCTCCGACAAAGGCTATGCGGACATGATCTTCCTGCCCCTGCGCAGCCACCCCGACAAACCCGCCATGGTCATCGAATTGAAATGGGACCAAACCGCCCAGGGCGCCATCAGGCAAATCAAAGACAGGAACTACCCCGCTGCGCTGGAAGGCCACGCCGGGCAGCTCCTACTGGTGGGCATAAACTACGACAAAGACACGAAAACCCACACCTGCGAGATCGAGTCAATTCGGTAACACATTGGGATGCCCAACCACACCCTTAGAACCCATACCCCATGAAGAAGTACCCCCGGCTTTCGTTGCATGGGGCCGCAGCGCACATAACCGGTGTGTCACATTTGTTCCACACTTTGTCAGTTTTGGGCCACGGTCGTAAGAAAATTGTGCGTTGCCCCGCAAGGGGGGATGTGCTAAAATCTTATTGTCAATATGTGGCAATTCTGCGGGCGGCGACACCCCTGCCTCACTTGCCTTCTGTCCCGTACCGTGGGAGGATATCATGATTATTGTGGGGATTTGTGACAGCAGCGAAACCAATATCCGCCGATACCAAGACTTGCTGGAAAGGCTTGCGGACAAGCATTCCCTTGCGCTGCGCTACAGGGTTTTTCCCAAGGGGCAGCACCTGGCGGACTTCCAGCGTCAGTTCCCCCAGGCGCTGGAGATCCTGTACGTCAATGTGGATTTGCGTGGGGAAAACGGCATAGAAGCGGTCAAAGAGTTCAAGCTCGCGGGCGGGGATGCCCAGATCATATATTTCGCCCGCTCGGACACATACGTCCCCGATGCATTGGACACGAACCCGCTGGGGTACTTCCTGCTGGCCTCGCTTCCCGTGCGGCGGTTCGAATCCACGCTCCAAAAAGCCTATGGGAAAATGTGTGCAAAAAGGCAGCAGACCCTGGCCTGCAAAGCCTTCGGCCTGGTGAAGTACATCCTCGTACGGACCATACGCTACATCAGGCTGGAGACCCGCATGGTCACGGTGTTTTTCAATGAAAACGAGACATTCAGCTACTATTCCACCATGGAACAGCTGGAAAACCAGTTGGCGGCGTTGCTTTTCGTACGCATATACCGCTCATACCTGGTGAACCTCCGCTATGTCGCCGAGATGGCCAAAGACCACGTCCGCATGCTGGACGGCACCGAACTCCCCATCGGGCGGATTTTCGCCGACCAGGCCACCCAGGCCTGGGAAGCGCTGCACCTTTGCTGAAGCGCTGCGGCGGCGACACCGGCCGCCATCGGCCATCATCGCCACTCCGGTCATCATCCGCTTTGCCGCAGGTGTTCCCTCATCGGCAATCGGGGCGTCTCGCCGTTTCCGGCGGCGCATGTAGCCCGCAGCAAGCGCCATGTGGCCCGCAGCGGGCGCCGGACGATTCCACCCTACAGATCTTTCTCACTAAGCCCGTAGGCCTCCCCGTGCGCCCCGATCCCGGCCGGCTCCACGTGCACCATGATGTCGAATACATTTTCCAGCGCATCCTGCACCGCCCGCTCCACCGCCGTCGCGACCTGGTGCGCCTCTTCCACGGTCATGGCCGGGTCCACCTCTATGTCCACGTCGATGTCCAGGAACCCGCCGATTTTGCGTATACGCGCCCGGTGGGGGTTGCCGGCCCCTTCCACCCCTTTGATGGCGTCGAACAGCAGGCGGTACTGGGCGGCCCCGCCGCCCCCGTCCATGAGCTCACGGTTGGCGTCCAGGAATATCCCCACCGCCGTCTTGACCACCCATGCCCCCACAAATATAGAAATGACGCCATCCGCCGTCCCATTCCCCGTATATGCGGAGATGAGCAGGCCGACCACGACCCCCGACGAAATCATCACGTCGCCGGCCATGTTTTTCGCATTGGCGCGTATCAGCCCGCTGCCGGAGCGTTTGGCCAGGGCGAACTGGCTGTACGCAAGGGCCAGCTTGCCGGCGATGGAGATGCAGGCGACGGCCAATGCGAACATCTGCGGCGCTTCCGGAGTTGCGCCCCGTGCCAGGTTCATGGCGGAGCCAAGCGCCAGCCGCCCCCCTGCGTAAAACAGCACGAAAGAAAGGGCTGCCTCCGCCAATGTCTCGCTGCGGCCATGGCCCCAGGGATGCCCGCGGTCGGCGGGCATGTCCATCACCCGCACCAGGGCCAGCGTCACCAGGGATATGAACACATCCGCCCCCGAGTCCATGGCGTCGCCCACCAGTGCGGCGCTGCCCGACATGTACCCTGCGACGAGCTTCATGAGCGCCAGCGCGGCATTGCCCGCCAGGGCCGTGGCCGCCGCCAGTTTGATATACTTGACATGCCCGGCCACCGGGCTTCCCCGTCCATCCCCCACCCGCCCTGTTTGATTGTTTTCAGCCAACCGCCGCATTTCACTCATACAGGCTCCCCGCGATTTTCTCCAGGTTCTCCCCCATGCGCTCCAAGTACGTCTTGCCGTCCTGCGCGCTCTCCATGGTGTAGATGGTCTCCACACGCGCCCCCACCTCCCGGGCCAGGGCTTCGGACACTTGGGGTGCGGCCATCTCCTCCGCAAAAACCACCGTGACGCGGTTCTCCCTGCAATACTCCGTTAGCGCCGCCAGCTGCCTGGCGTTTGGCTCCCCTTCGGCAAATACGCCCTCCACCGAAACCTGCTCCAGCCCAAACTCCTTGCACAGATAGCCAAATGCGGCGTGCCCGGTCACGAAAATGCGCCTGGGCGCCTGGGCAAAAACATCTTCATATCGTGATTTGAGTGCGTCCAGCTCCCCCCGGAAAGCCTGCAGGTTCGCCTCGTACGATCCCCTGCGCGCCGGGTCTGCCTCGCAAAGCGCTGCCGCGATGTTGGCCGCCTGCGCCTTGGCGCCGGATATGCCCAGCCACACATGGGGGTCATACCCGTCCTCGGGGTGCGCGCCGCCATCGAAGGCAATACCGGCATCATCGGCGCCATCTGCGCCATCTGTGCCATTTGCGGTAGCGGTGCCGGCGCTGCCGCCGATGTGGCTGATCTCGCCACCCGCATCATACAGCCCTGTATCCCCTGCCAGCCCTATAAGCTCTGCGCCTGCGCTCGCCTCCACGGCGACCAAGCGGGGGTTCCCAACCGCTTCCAGCACCTCGCCCACCCAGGAATCCATGCCCAGGCCATTGTAGATGAACACGTCCGCATCGGCGATTTTCATCATGTCCGTGGCTTTCGGCTCGAAATCATGGGGTTCCATCCCGGCAGGGACGATGTTCGTCACCGTCACAGCGCCCGCACCCACCGCCCGGGCGAACTCACCCAGCGCGTCCACCGTCACCACCACGTCCAGGGGGGCGACAGGGGATGTTCCCCCTTGCGCCGATGCCCCATCCCCTGGTCCCGGCATCACCGCGCCCGCAACGGAGGCGGCGGTAGCCTGCTGCCTGCCCTCCGACATGCGGTTTTGGCACCCTGAACACGCCGACACCGCCAGAATACAAAGTACAGTCCGCCATCCTATGGCTCGAATCCATGATTTCATCCTACCTACCAACCATTTCCTATCTTGATTCCCTGCCACCGTTGCCATTCGCCGGTCATCATTGGTAATCCCGCCATGTCACAGGTCACTCCGCCATCACTTCCTGTGAACCCCGAGGTGCAATCCTGTTGCATTTCTTTGCATTTTGCCTTATAATGGACTGGCTGTGCGCACAAGGCGCACAAACCCTATCATAACCCAAAAATGCGCCGTATGCAAGTGTTTGGGCGTGTGATGCGCTGCCGGCCAAACCGGGCGGCTTTGGGGCGCCCTAGGCTCATACGAGGTGGACATGATCTGCGTAAATGACCTGTTTTTCTCATATACAGATGCGCCCCCATGGCTGCTGTCAGACATTTCGCTGCAGGTGGCCGGGGGGGAATATATCTCCGTGGTAGGGGACAACGGCAGCGGGAAGAGCACCCTGCTGCGGCTGCTTCTGGGCTTTCTGCGCCCCACGAAAGGCACCGCGGAGGTCGGCGCCCGCCGTATAGGCTACGTCCCCCAGCGCCAAGACAGCCTGGGGGCGGATTTCCCCATCACGGTCTACGAGGTGCTCTACTCCTACTGCAAACTCCTGGGGAAACGTGGGGCGGCCCCGCCCGGCCCATACGCTGACGGACCCGCGGCCGCGTCCGCACACACCGGCGCTTTCAGCCCGCAAAAACCGGACGCCACCCCGGCACATGCCCCGGATGCCCACGGTAGCAGCACTGGCGCAGGCGGCATCGGCGCGGGCGGCAGCGGTACGGACAGCACTGTCGCAGGCGGCATCGTTGGCGGTGGCCCGCCCGCCGCCCGGATCCCCGCCCTCATCGACGCCGCGCTCGCCCAGGTGGACCTCTCCGGCAAAAAACGCGCGCTCATCGGCGACCTGTCCGGGGGGCAGCACCAGAAAGTCCTCCTCGCCCGCGCGCTCCTGGGCGACCCCGACCTGCTGATCCTGGACGAACCGTCCACAGGCGTGGACCCGTCAGGCCAGGAAGAGATTTATGCCTTTTTGAAAAACCTCAATGACACCCGTGGGCTCACCATCCTGTCCGTGGAACACAACCTGGACGCCGCCATCGCGAACTCCACCAAGATATTCCACATGGCCAACGGCCACGGCCACATCTGCTCCCCCCGGCAGTTCGCTAAGGAGATGCTGGGTGGGTGAAAGGACCCTATGCTGCGATACACATTCATGCAAAATGCCTTGCTGGCGTCGCTGCTCATCGCCATCCTGTGCCCGTGCATCGGGATATTCCTGGTGCTGCGCAAGTTTTCCCTGATCGGCGACACATTGGCCCATGCATCCCTTGCCGGTGTGGCCCTGGGGCTCTTTACCGGCGTCAACCCCATCCTGGGCGCATTCGTCTTCACCTCTGTATGCGGCGCGCTCATCGAGTTCCTGCGGGGCGCTTTCCGCAAGCATACGGACCTGATCCTGTCCGTGGTGATGTCCCTGGGCGTGGGTGTGGCCATCACCCTCATCAGCTCCGGGAAGCTCAGGGCCGGCGCCGATGCGTTCCTCTTTGGCAGCATCCTCACCGTCACCCGCGGGGATCTGGCCCTGGTGGCGGCGCTTAGCTTGGTGGCGGTGTTGACGGTGGGGCTGCTGTACCACCGGCTGCTCTACATCGCCTATGACGAGGACGCCGCACAGATCCTGGGGGTGCGGGTGAAGCTCATCAACTACGTGTTCTCCGTGCTGGTGGCCTGCGCCATCTCCGTGTCCATCCGGCTGGTGGGGGTGCTGGTCCTAAGCTCCATGATCTCCCTGCCGGTGGCAGCCGCGATACAGCTGGGCAGGGGGTTTAAGGTGACGCTCCTTGCCTCCATCGCATTCAGTTTGGCGGACATCCTGCTGGGGCTGGCGGGTTCCACCTACCTGGGCGTGGCCCCGGGCGGGTTTACGGCGCTGGCCGGCGTGGCGGTGCTGCTGGTGGTGATCGTCGGGAAGCATGCCTGGCGCAAGACTCGCCGGCGGCGGGCGGGGTGAACCGCCGCTGCCACCGCCGCGAAGCAGCATGCCCGGCATCTGTGACGCATTATCAAACGCCGGAACGATTCGCGCCACCACCACCCCCTTGCCCCATGCCGGGACATGTGCCGACCTCAGGTGCCCGACGGACTACATCCGCGGACTACACCGCCCCCTTGCCCCATACCGGACCATGTACCGACCTCAAGTGCCCGACGGACTACATCCGCGGACTACACCGCCCCATCGCCCCATGCCGGACCATATACCGACCCGCCCGGCCACATCAACAGGATTTCAGGCTTTGCCTTGGAACCGGGCAGTCAGGCCCAGCAATATGCCGCACAAGCGCGGCGGAACGGAGACATCCATGTACACCATGAAAGAAGTGTCAGACCTCACGGGGCTGAGCGAACACACCATCCGCTACTACGACAGGGAAGGGCTGCTCCCTTTGCTCACCCGCACCAAAAGCGGCATCCGCCGGTTCTCCCAGGACGACCTGGAGTGGATGAAGCTCATCTGCTGCCTGAAAAACTCCGGGATGCCCCTGGAGAAAATCAAGACGTTCATGGTGCTGTGCCTGGACGGGGAGAAGACCGCCGAGGCGCGCAAAGAGCTGCTGGAAAGCCACAGGCGCTACATCCTGGAGCAGATAGACCACTTGAACTCCTGCCTGGGCACCATCAATTACAAGATCGACAACTACAAAACCGTGGGGATCTTCCACCTCGACAGGCAAACCGGCGCATGACACGCGCCGTGCGGGGCATGCACCATGCGGGGCATGCACCGTGCGGGGCATTCACCGTGCGGGGAATTCACCCCCCGGTGCTTGACCTGCGCCGTATTCCTATACATACCACCCACCGCCCACACTCCCAAAGCCAGATGCGCCGCGCGCAACAGGGCATAGCGAAAACGCGCATCATTGAAACTCGCCAAAAACTATCTTTTTAACTCGTTTTTGGCGGATTATCCTTGTGCGGCATCGACCAAACACCGGAGGCAGGCATGGAGATCATCGGCAGGGAGAGGGAAATCAAAGAGCTGGAAGCATGCTATGCATCCGGTGAACCGGAATTTGTGGCAGTATATGGACGCCGTCGCATCGGGAAGACTTTCCTGATCCGCAGCGTCTTCGGCAACCGGATCGATTTCTATGTGACAGGGTTGGCCAACGCTTCGAAAGGGGAGTGCCTGCGCATTTTTGCGGATGCCATACACAGCTGTTTCAGGGGCGAAGCACCGGTCCCGAAAGATTGGCTGTCAGCCTTTTCCCTGCTGCGCGGCAAGCTGGATAACATGCCGGGGATCAGACGCAAAGTCCTTTTCATCGATGAGATCCCCTGGATGGACACACCCAGGTCCGGGTTTTTGACTGCGCTTGAGTGGTTTTGGAACGGATGGGCGTCAGGACGCGCCGACATCATGCTGGTGGTCTGCGGTTCGTCCTCCACATGGATCGTGGACAACCTGCTGAAAAACAGGGGCGACCTGCATAACCGCGTGACCCGCCGGATACAGCTGCTCCCATTCACGCTGGGGGAAACCGAGCGCTATCTTGAGGCGCGGGAAATCGATTTCGGCAGATACCGCACCGCGGAAGCCTACATGGTATTCGGAGGCGTGCCGTTCTACCTGCGCTTCATGCGCGGGTAAATGTCCAGGAACCCTCGTTTTTGGACAGCGAACCAAGACAGCCCCGGTATAACCGCATGGCGGGGGTACGCTTTCGAGCAGATCTGCCTGCTCCACGCCCAGTGCATCAAAAAGGCCATCGGCGTTTCGGCCGTCTCCACCGAGATGTCGTCCTGGCACAGCCGAAAGGTTTCCCCTGGTGCGCAGGTGGATTTGGTGATCGACCGCCGCGACGGTATCATCAACCTGTGCGAGTCGAAATACAGCGTCGGGACATATGCCATCACGGCAGACTACGAAAAAAAGCTGCGCAACAAGCTGTCCGTCTTCGCCGCAGAAACACAGACCAAGAAAGCCGTCCACTTGACGATGGTCACGACCTACGGCGTGGAAAAAAACAAATACTCCGGCCTGGTGTCCGCCGAAGTGACATTGGACGATTTGTTTGCCGACACCTCCACCTGAAACAGAGCCACTATGTGGTCGGCACACTGGACGTGGCCGGCCCCGCCGCAAAGGTGTTGCCGCTGGTTTGTGCGGCGAGGTGCTGTTGGGTCGTACGCTTGCCGGGGATGGCGCCGCCGCAAAGGGGCAAGCACACCGTCATCGTGGTGCCCCGTCCGGACCTGCTTTCTGCACGTATCCAGCCGTTGTGCTCTGCCACGATCGTTCGCGCGATGGCCAGGCCAAGCCCTTCCTCTTGTTCTCATGCTCAATGTTTTTCAGCCATTTCATCTTTTCTGTGATCCCCCAAAAAAAGATCCGCCAGGGTGACTTCTGACTGCACCACCTGGCTGTGGCTGTTCCTTAGCAGCCCATAGGTGGTGACCATGGTGATATGAAGGGCTTTCTTGGTTTTGGTGGTGCGGCGGAACACTTCTGCTTTTTTCCGCAGCCCTTCCTCCCCCTTCTTATCAATGGCATATTCCCCGCCTGCGAACTTCATCTCGCACAGGTTGATGATACCGTCGTTCCGGTCGATCACCAAATCAACCTGCGCGCCACCCTCCCCACTTGCCCCATCCCCGGCATGGTGCCATGCGTACGCATGGGAAAGCACGCCTGAAATCCCCAGTTTTTCCTTAATCTTTTCCACATGTCAGCGTATTACTCGCCAAACGCACTCGAAAATATAGGCGTTTGGCGAGCAATAAGATTCATTAAGATTCGTTCAGAAAGTCACGGGCTCTTTGATGGGCTGGGCATCTTTCACCCACTCGGCGTGGATCACGGGGCCCTCCTCGCCGTAGTCGGGCCAGTACTCGTAGGCGATGCGCCCCCGCAGGCGCACCCACTGGCGGGTCTCCAGGTGGCGGGCCTCCCGTGCCTTGCAGGCGAAACCCACGAAAGTCATGTCGTCGGCGCAGCAGGTCATGGCCATGCGCCCCGGGACGAAGTAGTTTTTGGGGAATGTGGGGCGTTTGAGCACCATGGCGGTGTACTCCACCACCTTGCCCTCGTACCGATCCCGCCGGTCCATGCAGTCGAAATACCAGACCCCGTAGGCCGACGGCTGGATATCCAGCACCTCCGCGCTTAGGTCGTATGGCAGGTCCATCTCGGGGATGCCGGTGATCTCCCCGTCCTTGTCCTCGAACACGAACTGGCAGTCCCGGTTCATCGCCCGCAGCGTCAGGCGGTACTGGTCCAGGTCCTCGATGCCGTCGCAGCGGTTCACGATGCTCATCTCCGTGGCCAAGAGCATCTTGCCCAGGAGCGGCTTCATGTTTTTCAGGTACACGTCCAAGGTGGAACCGTCGATGATGGTGATCTGCTGGTGCAATGACCAGGCGTCGGGCATGTGCAGCAGCCCCGGGTCCCACATCCCGTTCCACTCGATGATGATGCGCTCCGGGTCATGCATGAGCTGGAGATCCGTCAGGTGCCCCGGGTTCAGCTGCTCCGGGCTGTCGATGGTTTCGCACACCGTCCGGGTCTTTTGCAGCAGTTCGGGGGGGTATTCCTCCTCCCCCTCCTCGCACAAAAGCAGCAGCGTCGTGCCGCTGGTCTGGAAATAGTCCTGCCCCAATGTGAATTTGAGGAACTTGGTCTTCCCCGCTTCCAGGAACCCATTGATGAGGAACACCGACATCTGGTCTTTTTCTGGTACTGTAGCCATATTAACCCCCGAACGCTTCTTCCAGCGCACTTTCGTTTAGGTTCGCACCGATGACGCATACTTTGCCGGTGTAGTGTGGTTCGCCCTCCCGGATGGCGACTTCCTCGGGCACCAGGTCGAAGTACAGCCAAGTGGCGGCAGCTGGGGCGCTATCTCCGGCGCCCTTGTCCCCCGACTGCCCGGCACCCTTTGCATCCGCTTTCCCGCTCGGTGGCCCATCCGCCACGTCTTTGCCGTCATCCGCCGCAGGCACCATCCCTTTGGCGCGCAGCACTTCCCCGTAGGTGTTGCCGTAGGCGATCTCGTCCAGGATCTCTTCCAGTTTTTCCCTGCTCATGGGCGGCACGTTCTCTGACCCCCAGGCCGTGAAGACTTCATCCGCATCATGGTCATGGCTGTGGCCTTCGTGGCTGTGGTCATGGCCGCACCCGCAAGTATCGTCATGGACATGGATATGCTCTTCATGGCCATGGTTGTGCTCTTCATGGCCATGGTTGTGCTCTTCATGGCCATGGTCATGCTCTTCGTGACCATGGTCGTGCTCTTCATGGCCATGGTCATGCTCTTCGTGACCATGGTCGTGCTCTTCATGGCCATGGTCATGCTCTTCGTGACCATGTTCGAGCTCTTCGTGACCAAGGTCGTGATCCTCATGAGCATGCTCCGC
>JAISUG010000018.1 GCA_031272185.1 Lachnospiraceae bacterium | reverse complement strand
GTGGGCAAGCCCCTGGGCGAGTTCAAGACCACGGGCTACACCGACGACCCCCGGTGGAGCGTCACCTACAGCGGCACCATCCCCACCGTGAACCGCACCATAGCCGCCGACACATCCATCCTGCCCATAGGCACGAAAGTCATGGTCAACGGCATCGTCTACACGGTGGAGGACATCGGCAGCGCGGTAAAAGGGAAGATCATCGACATCTACTACAGCACCTACGAGGAAGCCGAGCGCCACGGCACCCAGAAAGCCCAGGTGTACCTGATCGAAGAAGTGCCCTGACGCCATTTGCCGGCGTGTCACTCCGCCAGCTTCACATGGGACAGCTTCTCGTAGTACTTCACGATGCCGGAATGGTCGTCGGCCTGCATGCCGTCGGCTTTCAGGCTCTGCAGCACCTCCATCATGAATGCGGTGACGGGCACATGGGACCCGGCGACGTGCGCGGCGTTCAGTGCATTGTTCAGGTCCTTGATGTGCAGCTCCACCCGGAAACCCGGTTTGAAGTTCCCGCCCAGCATCATGGGGGCCTTCGCCTCCATGGCGGCGGAGCCGGCCAGCCCGCCACGTATCGCCTGGAACACCAGCTGCGGGTCGGTCCCCGCCTTCTTCGCGAACGTGAGGGCCTCCGCGACCGCCGCGATGTTGGCCGCCACCACGATCTGGTTGGCGAGCTTGGCCACGGTGCCCGCTCCCAGCTCCCCCACGTATGTCACCGAACCCGCCATCACCATCAGCAGGTCGTAGTATTTGTCAAATATTTCCTTTTTGCCCCCCACCATCACGGACAATGTACCCGCTATGGCGCCGGGCTCGCCCCCGGACACAGGCGCATCCAGCATCCCAATGCCCATTTTCCCCAGCTCGGCCCCGATGGCCCTGCTCTCCGTGGGGTCGATGGAGCTCATGTCGATGAGCACCGTCCCCGCAGTGGCGCCCTGGGCCACGCCCCCCTCGCCCAGCACCGCGGCGCGCACCTGGGGCGAGTTTTGCACCATGGTGATGACCACCTCGTTGCCCGCGGCCGCTTCGGCGCAGCCGGACGCCGCCTTGGCCCCGGCCGCCGCGAGGTCCGCCACCGCATCTTTGTTCAGGTCGTAAACCGTCAATCTGTGCCCCGCATTCACGAGGTTCTTCGCCATGGGCCTGCCCATGATCCCCAGCCCGACAAAACCGACATTCATAGTATCTCCCTTCATACCGCCACTTCATGTGCCGCACACAAGTCATCCACGTCTCTTCGCGCTATTGCCGCCCTACGCAGGCATCACCGCGGCAGCGGTGATTTATACCCGAGAGCGGAAACTCTTTTCATATCTGTGCGGTCTGTTCACCGCCACGCTGCGTTGTCATCGGTCGGTGTAGGCGCCGGTACCCCATCAATCAGATGCAGCTTGCACCCACAGCCGGCGGCTGCGCCATATCACACAGTCTCCTCCGCCTCCACATAAGGCGTGCCGTTGAGCCGCTCCCCCCAGCCGTCAAAACTTTTCTTGAGCACCTTGTTGATGCCCTCCGGGTTTTTCGAGCGCATGCACTCCAGCAGTTTCCGGTGGTCTTTGGAGACGCTTTCCTTGGTCAGCATCTGCGCGCTGGTGGGCAGCGTGGACAGGAAAAGCTCCAGCATCGGCTCGCACATACGGATGATGTAAGGGTTGTGGGTGCTCCTTAGCACCCGCAGGTGGAAATCCTTTTCGTCCTCCTCCGTGGGCGAATCCGTCTTGAATTTCTTCTCCTGGGCGATGACGATCTCCTCCAGGTCCATGAAATCCTCCGGCGTGGCGTTCTCCATGGCCAGGTGGGTGAACGCGGTTTCGAACATCTTGCGGAATTCCACCAGCTGCTCCACGCAGCGTGGCATCAGCATGAACTGCAGCGACAGCGCGTTGAAAGCGTTCTCCTTGATGCCGCTGGCGACGAAGGTGCCGTCACCCTGCTTGGTTTCCAGGATGTCCAAAATCTCGAGCATCTTCACGGCTTCCCGCACGGAGGAAATTCCCACGCCCATGGTGGCGGCGATCTCCGACAGCGCCGGGAGTTTGTCCCCGGGCCGCAGCGTGCCGTCCATGATGGATTCCTTGATGTTGTCCAGCACCTGCTGGGAGATGCTGGATTTTTGCTTTATCACGCGAAATTCGACGCCCACACTGTCACCTCTGCTTTTCTGTCATCTGCCGCCATGCCCCATGCCCTAGCGCACTGCCCTTGCCGCCGCGAGCCGCCGGCCGCAGCCTATGTGCATCCCACATGGCCATAGGTGCCACATCACCCCGCCCGCACTTCCCGCGCCGGACAGCCACGACCCCCGCCGCCACCAAGGCAGCTTTGTCCGTCGTACCGGCCTTCCCCGGCTGCATCGAACCAGTCGCCCAGGCGCCCGCATCACCCCGCCCGCACTTCCTGCGCCGGCCATCCCAGCGCGTTCACCGCAAACACCGTCTCACAGCCGTCATCGTCCAGCACCGTGGCCAGGATCTCTTTCGCCCCGTCCTGTGTCAGGGGGAAGTAATTGTCCGAGTACAGCGCCTTTTTGTTGCACTCGATTTCCACCATGTGTATGGGCGCATGCGCCCCGATGTCCAATTTGTACCCATTATCCGTCTTTTGGCAGACGATGTCAAGACTGTTGTCGGCGATTTCGTACTCCCCGAATGGCGCGAACAGCAGCAAATCGTCGCACAGCACCCGCCCCCCCTGTGAAACCGTCACGTACAGCGACTGCCGCACCCGCTCCTTCACCCCGCCATGGACGCCCTCCAGCCACAGCGCGCGCCGCACTTCCCCCGGCGAGAGCGCCACGTCCCGGGACCACCCCTGCGCGAGCTTCCCGCCGCCGTCATACAGGTATGCCCTCACGGTGACGTCCGCACTGTCCTTGGTGTGGTTGGACGCCATCACGAACACGTCCCCCTGGTCCCTGTATGGGAACACGCCGATGGGCGCGAAGACCTTCTTCACCGCATAGTAGGGCATCATCGGCACGCCGCCGTAGTCCACGCACGAGAACTGGAACAGCGGCCCGCCCTTGTTCATGGCCCAGTAGATGACGCCGTTGTTGGAGGGCGAGTTGTAGCGGAAATTGGACAATGCGTGGTAGTCCGCGCGCATCTGCTCCAGCTCCAGGCCGTGGAGGTAGGATGCCAATGTCTCCGGCGCGAACCAGTTGGTGAAAGGCATCCGGTTGAAAAACGGCCTCCCGGTCCTCTCCTCCCAGCGCTTCGCCCACCCCGGCTGCGTGTAGTCTGCCACATCCAGATCCATGTATTTGCGCAGCGTCTCCGGCCTGGAATAGCTCTCCTGCGTCCAGCACGTCTCCGTGACGAAGAGCGGGTCCTTGAATGAATTGTAATAGCTCCCCCATATGTGGCTCTCCCCGCTGGCCGGCGACTGGCAAGTCTTGCCGCCGTGGGGCGAGTTCACGATGTAGGGGATTTCGGGGCATTTCTCCCGGGCGATGGCAGGCGCCACCTCCGTCACCAGGCGCTCGCCGAAAAAATACTCCATGTGGTTTTTCCAGCCCCACTCGTCCCAGCCCTCGTACTGCTCGTTGCCGCCGCAAATCAGCGCCAGGGATGCGCGGTTCTTGACCTGGTCGATGACGCCCGCCACCTCCTGGGCGTAGTCCCCCACCCACCCCTCGTCGAAATCCGGGTACACGTTGCTGTGGAGGAACAGGTCGTGCCAGAGCAGTATGCCGTTTTCGTCCAGCCTGTCGTAAAATGACGGGTTTTCCACCACGCCGCCCCCCCAGATGCGCACCAGGTTCACATGCTGGTTCTTCAGGAGCGCGAAGTGGTTGTCGTAGTCGTGTTCCCCCCTGTAGGCCTTGATGTAGTCCAGGGGGATGTGGTTCTGCCCGTGGATGTAGACCTTGCGCCCGTTGATGCGGAAATGGAAATCGTCCTTCCCGTCGGTGCGCTCCACCAGCTCCACCTTTTTCACGCCCACCTTGGCGTCGATGCGGTGCTGGCCCGCCTGGACGCTGAGGCTGTAAAGGTGCGCGTCCCCGTAGCCGTTCGGCCACCAGAGCTTGGGATTTTCGATGTCGAAGTCCCCCGCCGGCCCCTCGTACACCACCACGGCGCCGTCACGCAGGGTGAAATGCGCCGGCCCCCCCGTGGTTTTAGCTTCCAGGCCACAGTGCGCCCGGGAACCGCCCCAGTCCAGGCCCAGCACCGTGAATTTCCAGTCCTTGACAATGTTGTAGTCGATCTCCACGTCCCGGTATATGCCTATCCCCAGCACGCCGGTGCCCAGGTTTAGCAGGCTGGACCCGCAAAAAAACGACCTCTGGTAGCGGCGGATCATCGCCTTCCCGAAAAGCCCCTCAGGCGCATCCCCCACCTGCAGGCGCTTGGCATAGCTTTCTTTCCCTTCCACCAGTTTGCCATGGGCCATCACCAGCACAGTCAGCTCGTTCTCATCTTGCAGGTCGCTCTTTCGCAGGATGAACTCATACACCTTGTATGCGTTCCTCGTTTCCCCCAGCAGGGAGCCATTCAGGCGGATTTCGGACAATGTGTCCACGCCGCAGAAACGCAGCACGAACTCATCAGCGTCTATGGCCACCTGCCCCCGGGAAAACCGCGCCCGGAAGAGCCAGTCGCTTTGCTGCACCCACAGTGCACCGAACGCATTTTTGCTGGAAGCGAAGGGGTTCTCCAGCCGCCCGGCCGCCATCAGGTCATAGTGCACCGACCCCGGCACCGTCGCGGGGATGAAATCGTCCTCCCCCGCCCTTGACACCTGCCACTCCAAACTGAACCTCATGGATTCTCCCCTTTTCGTATTCATGCGGCCACACAGTCATACCACCATGCATTACCCATAAAATGCACTGTCCTTGCACCGTTGCCTGCACTATCCATCCCCATACAACCCCACCCGCACTGCGCACGCAGCCACTTTACCCACGCCGAAAGCGCCCGGCAAAACCACGCCCCACCCGCACTGCGCACGCAGCCCCCTTACTTCGTGTACACGTCCCGCGCCGTCTGCTGGTTTAAGAGGGTCTCGCCCGCGATGTACCTCTGAATGTTTTCCTTGATGATGCCCACGCAGTTGCCGGGCATGTCGGGCATCTCCGGCGTGCAGTGTGGCGTCATGACGAAGTTTGGCAGGTCCCACAGCTCGCTTGAGGCCGGCAGCGGTTCCCTCTCGAACACGTCCGAGGCCGCCCCCGCGATGGCCTTGTTTTTCAGCGCCTCCACCAAATCCTCCTCATCCACCACGGAGCCCCGGGAGATATTGACCAGCAGCGCGGAGCCTTTCATGATGGCGAACTTCGAGCGGTTTATGAGGTGGTACGTTTCGTCCGAAAGCCTGCAGGAGAGCACCACCACGTCGCTTTCCCCCAGCAGCGCATCCACGCTGTCGCCTGCGTCCGCGCTGAACCACCTGTCCACGTCCGCCGGCGCCGCCGCAAACGCCCGGTCATACGCCAGCACCTCCATGTCAAATGCCTTGGCGCGCCTGGCCACTTCCTTGCCGGTGTACCCCAGCCCGATGATCCCCATGGTCTTGCCGTACAGCCCCCGCATGTCGTCATAGATGGTCTTCCAGACATGGCCGCGCTGCTGCTCCTCCACTATGCGGGAAGCGTAGATGAGGGACAGCAGCAGGTAAAATGTATGCTCCGCCAGCACCGGGCCCGACCGCCCAGCGGAGCAGGACAGCAAGATCCCCCGCTCAAATATCTCCGGCCTCGCCGAGAGGTTCGCCCCGGCGTGGTTGCAGTGCACCCACCGCAGCATCTTCCCCTCGTTTCGGATCTGGTCGTCCATGTCGCCGTTGAGCAGTGCCACGTCCGCATCCGCCAGGGCAGCGCTGATGGCTGCCCGGTCATCCATGGGCACGTGGGTGATCTGCCGGGCACCCGCCTTTTTCAGTTCCGCCTCTATGGCATCCCAGTGCCGGTCCCAGTAATTGATGGTGGACAATACATTGGTGATCTCCCTCATATGTCGCTCCCTTTCCCTTTCATGAGCACATCCATCCGGCCGCGCCATGCTGCGGCTCGCATCATACCGGACCAAACGTGGCTATGCCGCCACAGCCGGCAGCGTGCTTCCCGGTTCCCCGGCGCACCGGGTCACCATCCATCCACTGCCGTCATTGTCGCCACCTGCCATCCGGTTTCCCGGCGCCCCGGGTCACCATCCACCCCGATAGAACGCTCACTCCCACACGCATTTGAACCCGGTCCTGACGCCTTTCGTGGCCCCCTCGGCCGTTACCCCTGGCTTGTGGGCGTCCTCCGGCATCAATATCGCGAAATACCCCGGCTTTATGTACAGACGCATCCCCTTCGCGTCGTCGTCGAAAAACTCCGTGTCCGGGTCCTCCACCACCTCCACCGAGTGTTGCAGCTCCTCCCTGCGCACCCAGCAAAGGTACTCAGTGCCCACCAGCGGGATGTGTATGTCCAGGTGATGCCTGTGGGTTTCCCAGCGTTTCCGGCTCGCAGGCTCCGGCGTGTAGCCGAAAGGCGCCATCTCGTAGCCCCCCACGGCCACCGGCCCCGTTATCTCGGGCCTGCGTTCCAGGAAATCCGCCACGGCGTCACCGTCCTTTATCAAATGCCTATACTTGCCAAAATTCTCCAGTTTGTCAATGACCATATCCAGTCCTCCTTTGCGGTGCAGCGTCCCCTATGATCACCCAAACAGCAATCATCTGATATCTTATGATATTATGTATAATATATCCGATTTCCTCCGTCTGGTCAAGCACTTTTTCATCCTCACCCCAATTTCATCAAAATGTATATTCCCCGTGTGAAAATTTGTGCAAAATGCCAGGGTTACAACGGCTGCGCTGTTTTTTGCTGTCAGACTCGGGTTGTAGCAATATTTTATTGCTATGTCAAGTCATTGCACAATACTTTCCGTGCATATAACCATTTTGAGTGTTACAATTAATTTTTTCAACGATTTTGCTGCAACCCGCCCGAAAACCCTTGACAATCTTTTCGGTTTTACGTATACTATACGTTGCTTGCGTTTGGAGTTTTGATATGGCGGAATAGCTCAGTTGGCTAGAGCACACGGTTCATACCCGTGGTGTCGAGAGTTCAAATCTCCCTTCCGCTACTGTGTCAGACCTTGCGTGTCTGTGGGGTTGTACCCCGGCGGACATGCAAGGTTCTTTCGTGATATGTGCTACTGTCATACACCCCATGTCTGCGGGGTCGTACCCCGGCAGGTGCGTGCGCCGCAACATCAACGCACCGGCATATCCTATCGTGTTGATGCTAAGTCCTTCCCCAAGCAACTGGTCAGGAAAAGGCGGGGCATTGCGCCCCGCCTTTTTCGTTCCTCCGATCGGTCTTTCGGTCACTCACCACCGATGCCGTCCGGGCCAAACCGCCATTTGACGCTTCCCCACCATCATGGCAGCCGTATGGGGGTTGATCCGAAAGGAGGCCGGCATCGCTTCATGGCATCGGTCTTTGCTGCCCCTCACCTCTTCTCCCACCGCATGGACAGCACCACGAAGAGCAGCGCCATATAGCGGAAGAAATTAGAGAAAGTGCTCATCAACTGCATGGCCGTCAGCTGGCCCATGCCCGATATCAATACACTCCGTATCACGCCCCAAAGAGACCCGCCCACCATTATTACCAAAGCAACCAGTATGACGATGGCCGCAGGTATCCGGCTGCGCCACACGCCCACCAGCGACAGCAGCACCGCCACAAACACCAGGATGCCAAATATGATCGGCACCACATAAGCAGGAATCAGCTGCAGGATCGTCGCCATGGGCAGCCTGTTCAGGCGCATGAACACCAGGGTCGTCACGGCGCCCACTATGCTCCAGATCGTCTGCAGGCCGATGGGGATCAAGAGCATCCTGGGGTCTTTGATGACTGCGGCGATGATGCAAAGCAGCAAAAACAGCAGCAATATGCCTAACGTGGGGATCAGGTTAAGCATGTTGTTCAGAGCTAAATAGTTCATATGGCTTTACCCCTCCCCTAATATAGGATGTACAACACCCAGCGCTGGAACACCACCACCGCAATCTGCAACAACACGCACACCGCCGCAAGTACCAAAAACACAGCCGACGCCTCGAAGCGTTTGCCGGATTTGGAAGGGGCGCCGCCCCGGGTGGCGTATGCACCGCCCCTAGCCGCGGGGGATGCCGGCGGGATGTACACCGAGGGTGCCGGGGGCGCATAGGGCTGGCCCGGGGTTGGCGCATGCTGCTGCGGCGCCACCGAGGCATAAGAGGGCACCTGTCCCGGAGCTTGGGCGTATGCCTGCCCGCCTGCCAAAGCCCCCGCCGGCGCATTTGTCATGGCCGCCCCAGGCGCATAGGGCTGGCCCGAGGCTTGGCCGTAGGACTGCCCAGGTGTCTGGCCGTAGGACTGCCCAGGTGCCATACCCTGTGTATGGGGCGGTGCGAAAGCATCCGCCCCATGCTGCATGGACACGTTGGTCCCGCATTGGCTGCAGAACAACGCATTGTCCATCAAAGGACTGCCGCATTTCGGACAATTCATATACGAACCTCCATCCGACCATATGATCGCTGCCGCAAATGAACCCTGCCGGGCATCTGTCAACCGCCATGCTCCACGAAAGGCAAAGTGAACCCTCCGATGGACTATCCTGCTGCCGGGCACCTTTCAACCGCCATGCCCCACAAAGCTGCAGCAAACCCATCGTCATAGGTCACTCTACCGCCGGGGCGGGACCGAGTGGCCGCATCCTCATTGCACACGCGTTCATGCCCGGCTGCCCAGCCATCGGGTATGCCGGGGTTTCTAAGCGGCCATGCCCACATGGTACACCTTAGTACGCCCCTGCGCCGCCCCTTACGGTGTTGAGCTCGTTGAGCGTGTCCTGCACCTGGAACATCATCACGAACCCGCCCACGCCCAGGAAGCAGAGCACGATCCACAGGATGAAGTTGCTGTTGTAGCGCACCCGCGACTGCTCCGTCAGCGCCAGCAGGCTCTTGTCCCATTTGTAGATGATGTACCACATGATGGGCGGGCAACAGAATATGGACGCCGCCAGCATCCCCGTACCCACGTCGTCGTGGCCCAGCAGTTCGTTGATCTCCTTGTTGGTGACAAAATACCAATATATGGCATAAATCCCGCAGGAAATGATGGAGAACACGATGACCAATGCCGGCGCCCGGTTTTTGTGGCTGTAAGACGGTCCGCCGGATCCGCCGTAATTGCCGCCGCCTGCGCCATATGATGCATAGTTGGGGTCGGCGGGCGCCACCTGGTACTGCTGGGACTGCCCTTGGTACTGTGCGCCCCCATCCTGGTATGTGCCATATCCGCTGTAGGGGTCCTGTGCCGGCGTCGAAGCGCTCACCCCGTCGCTGTAGGTCGAACCCGCCGATGCCCCCGCCGCACCACCGGAAGCCGCATCTGCCGGTGAAGCGTAGCCGTCGTACCAGGTGCGGCCCTCGTACCCGGACGATGCGCCCGAACCGCCCTGATTGGCCGCGGCAGTGTCAGCGGGGGTAGAATACGCGGCGTAACCCGCAGGGCCGGCGTAACCCGAACCGCCCGCATAGCCGCCGGAAGATGCGCCCGACCCGATGACCTGCGTGGTGTAAAGGCTGCTTTGCGCCGCACCCGAAGAAGCGCTGTAAGCCGTGTCAGCGGCGGGGATCACATCCAGCCGGAACACGTTGGAATCGTCCACCAATGAGATGGAATCCCCCGCCCTCACCTCCACCGCCTCGCCTTTGGGCAGGCGGGTGCCGTTTTTGTCAAATGTGCCATTTGTGGAAAAGTCGGTCACCTTGAAAGACCCCGCTGCGGCGTTGTAGAGGACCTCGCAGTGGCGCCTGGACACGCCGGTGCCTTTGAGCACCAGCTGGCTGTCCGTGGAACTGGTGCCCAGCACCAGCCCCTTCCCGTCCTCCAGTGGGATCTTGGCACCCTGGTACTCCCCGGCCAGGCAGACCAGCTCCGCTTTGGGTCCGGCGCCGGCCGGTGCAGATGCCCCTTGCGCCCCGTAAATCGGCACCGTCGCTTCCCCATACGCAGGTACGCTGCCCATGCCCATCGCAGCGCCGGAATCTACCCCGCCTGCACCAGGCGCCCCTTGTGACACAGGCGCGCCGCAGTTTATGCAAAACGCATACCCTTCCGGCACGTTAGCGCCGCATTTGATACAATACATACACAGTCCCTCCTTCTTATGCCGCTGCTTGTCCGTAAACCCATGCCATGACACACCACAACTTGCTGGATGAAGTGATTGCGGGAGTGGTACCGGAGCTTGTCCGTAAACCCATGCCATGACACACCGCAACCCCATGGCGGCATAGCCGTCATGAGGCCTGCCCCAGGCCGGCAGTGGGCCCACTGCCCGGACCGGCGCCACAACCGCCCGCATCAACACCCCACGGCCGGGCCGTCCGCTTGGACGCTTTTTGGCCACGGGTGCCGCGCACCAGCCGCACCCGCAGCGCCCGCCTCATCCGCTACGCCCATTGCAACCGCCGCACCCGCTGCTTCAATGGCCCGGCCGCCCGCTTTCATCATCAGTCTTCGTCCTCGTCTTCGTAATACCACTCGTCTTCCTCGTAGTCGTCGTAGGTGTTCCCGGTGGCTATCTCGGTATAGTACCCGCTCTTCACGCTGGAGATGTAGGATGTGATCTCCGAGTCCTCCAGCACGTTTTTGAACTTCGCCTTGACATCGGCCTCCCAGGACGCCACAGCGGTGGTTGTCTTTGAAATGCTCTTGTAGCGGTAATAATACTCGTTCTTCTCATCGGCGATGGCTTCGTCCAGCTGCGCCTTCCACTCTGCGATGGCCTGCTCGCGGCTGGCCTCGTCGGGCCATTTGAAATTGTCCGCGCCGGTGAGTTTTTTCAGTTTCGTCAGCGTCGGGTTGGTGAAATACATGATGCCGCTGTCGTCGTACTCGATGGTCACGTCGCCGTCTTTGATGGTCCTGTTGCGGATGATGGCCCCGCTGGCGTCCGCCTCGAAGCTATGCCCTGACAGATCCCCGCTTTGCACGCCGAACACCTCATTCTGCGCCATGGCGCCGCTGGGCTTGAAGTAGTACCTGCTGCCCTCGGAGTCAAGCCACTGGCTGGCCAGCATCTTGCCCCCTTGGTCGGGGTCCAAATAATACCATTTGCCGTCCGTGTCGTAGAGCCAGCCGTAATACATCTCCCCGGCGATATAGACCGCATCGGAACTCTGGCGGAAATAGTAGTACTGCCCGCCCAGCTTCGCCCACCCCGTGTACATGTATCCGGATGGGTTGAACCCGTAGAACTTCCCGCCGATGTTGCGCAGCGTGTTCGCCGGGTAGGTGCCGTTGTCGTACCTGTACCACCAGCCCACGCCGTCATGCTCCCACCCCTCGGCAAATGCGCAAAAACTCGCCGACAGGCAAAGCGCCGCCACCAATATGCCCGCGCACGCCCATTTCCCGAATGTCCATCCCTTTCGCCGTACCTGTTTCATGGTCGATTCTCCTTTCCGTGTTCTCCCTCTTCTATTTCTCTCTTCTATTTCCCTCTTCTATTACCCTCTTCTATTACCCTCTTCTATTTCTGTCTTCCATTCTCTATTGTGTTCCCCGCTCCTGTTATTCCTCTTCCGCTTCCCTATCTATTCGCTTTTCTACCATTCTATATGAAATGTCACATTTTGCAAGACTCTTTCACACAGTTTTTCTCTGCATGGCATACCCGGCGATAAGAATCCGCTTTCATCTGTGCGAGCCTGTGCGCAAGAATCCCTTTTTTCGTATGGTTTACCGGCACAGGGATGCCCCCCATCAGAAATTCATGTCCCCGTGCCCGCCCTGGGTGGGTGCCTCGGTTGGCGGCGGCGGTGCCGGTGTTTCCGGCGGCGGCGCCGCCGTGGTGGCAGGCGGCTGCGTCTGGGGTGGCTGTGTCTGTGGCGGTTGGGTGGCCGGCGCTTGGGTGGCCGGCGCTTGCGTGGCCGGCGCCCGAGTCGCGGCCGGTGCCGCCGTGGTCCGCGCCGGGGTGGTCTGGACAGGCGCCGCCGGCTGCGGCCCCAGGCTCACGGTCACTTTCACCCGCTCCCCGCCATCGGCCATATCCCTCCACTCCTTGGCGCTCATCTCGGTATTGGGGTCCAGCCCCGCACCGATGACATACCCTGCGGCCACCTCCGAGCTGTACTCCTCGGAAATCTCGAACAATGACTCGTAGTCGTCTATCCCTGCCTCGGCCGCCAGCGCCTCCAGCGCGGCGATGGCTTCCTGCCTGGAATACCCGCCCTGCACTTCATACACCACCATGTGCGGGCCGCTGCTCTCTATGACACGGACTGTATCCGTGCCGTCTGCCTTGCCGTCGGTGCGCCCAGTGCCGTCAGGCCTGTTCACCTCTATGCGCAGCACGCCGCCATTTGGCACCTCGTCGCTTTCTTCAGGCTGGCCCCTCTGGGCGGTCAGGCCCCGGTCACCCAGCTCCTGGGCCACCTGGGCGTATGTCATACCGGCCAGCCGGTCCGCCAGATCGGATATATCCACGTCCACCGCCCCGGAATCCCCTGGGCCTGCGGCCAGCACCAGCGTTATCCCGGCCTCGAACACGGTTTTCAGCTGTGACGGCGCCGCCCCGGTGTAAGCGAACTGCTCATCAGATTCCAGCACGATGGGCGCGTCAGGTTCCCCGTCCTCGTCGAAATCCTGCTCCACCCTCACGGCGGCCACCAGCCCGTCGCCGCCCTCCAGCTCATTGCCCTCGGCGTCCACGAACCGGACGCCCAGCGCAGACACGTCGCTGTCCACCGCCTGTGCCCGGGACAGCAGGCTGTTCGCCCCCTCGTCCCCCGACATGGCCAGGACATTGGGCAGGACGAAATACCCTTTCCCCCTGCTGCCTATGATCTTTATCTCGCCGTCCAGGTAGCTGACGATCATGCCCGCTTTGAGATCCACTTCCCGGGCGCCCGACACGCCGCCGGCTCCACCGTCGCCAGACGCACCGGCCGCCCCGGCATTCCCGGAACCGGCGGATCCCCCTGCGGTTGCACCCCCGCCACTTTCAGATGCGCCGCCCTGCACCTGCACCAGGGCGATGACCCGGCCTTTCTGGATCACCTCGTCCCGGCGGGTGGTGGTCTTGTCCACCTTGAAATCCGCGTTCTGTGCGGTGATGGCATCAGCGGCGTCATCCACCGTCCGCCCCACCAGGTTGTATATGCGTATCTCGTCCGCGGCCAATGTGTACTCGCCGGGGCCTTTTTCCTTGGGCCCGATGATGCCGGTGAGCGTCAGCGCCAGCACCGCGACGCACAGCAGCCCCGCGCCCGCCAGTGCGAACTTGACCCATGCGGGCCATTTGGCGAAGTCGTTCCTTAGCATCTGCGGCGTCACCCGCTCCACGGTTTCCGAGTGCAGCGAAACCGTGAAATCGTCCACCGTCTTGGTCCGGTCGTCCGCCATGACATGCATGGCGTTCATGAGCGAATTCTCGATATTTTTCGGGATGGCCACCCCCAGTTTCGACGGCTCTTTCAGCTCGTCCTTGAGCCGCCGCTTCATGGCGTCCGGGGGCGTCTTACCGGTGAGCATCTTGTAAAATGTGGCGGCCAGCGCATATACATCCGTCCAGCTGCCCTGCTTGCCGTGGCTCTGGTACTGCTCGATGGGCGTGAACCCCTCTTTCACCATCACCGTCAGGCTCTTGGTCAGCGACGTGGTGGCATGCCGCGCCGCGGCGAAATTGTACAGTTTTACCTCGCCATTGTCCAAAAGGAACAGGTTCTCGGGGTCTATCGCCCTGTGCAGTATCCCTGCGTCATGGAGTTTGCGCAGCGCTTCCAATGTCTTCTCGACGATGGGCAGCGCTTCCTCCACCGGGAGGGGGCCCGTACGCGCGAGCCTTGCTTCCAATGTCTCCCCTTGGAGGTACTCCATGACCATGTAAACCGTGTTGTTCTCCTCCACATAGGTGAACACGTGCAGGATGTTCTTTTCCGACTGGAACTGCCCCAGGCGCCTGGACTCGTCGATCATGGCCTGCCTGCCCTTTTCGAACTCGCCCTCTGAGTCCCCGGAGTAGATGGCGATGGTGGGCTGGCCCGGCACCCTGGTGGAAAACTCTATGGGGAAATACTCCCTCAGCGACACCTTGCGGTTGAGCACCAGGTCATAGGCGATGTAGGTGATGGACGTGGATCCGGAGCCGATGCTTTTGCCCACCCGGTAACGCTTCCCGATGAGCGTCCCCGGCTGGAGGTAATGCACCTCTTCGGCTTTCGTGCCTTCCACATATCCGCAGCGGGGGCAGACCGACACATTGTCCGCATACGGCTCCATGCACCCCAAACAGAGTTTCCATCCCATGCCACGCCACTCCTATTTCTATGGCAAACGACATATCGAAATGCACTTGCATATCCGACAAACTGCGGTTATATGCACGTCGGGCGACATGCAAGCACAAAAACATATGTCGTTGACTATAGCTCGCATTTCCATACAATATCAACCGGCGGCGGCTAACCCCGTCAGCCCATGCATCCGCTTTTCCCATGGGCAGTCACCGCCGCCAAGATCCTTCAGCGCCCGCACCGGTCACATCCGCCGGGACATGCCGTGCATTCATGCAAGCGCCGCCGAGCGCACCTTTCACCCCTCCAGGTCGTCCCATGCGAAGCTCTCGTCGCAGAAGGGGATGAACAGCAGCTTCGACTTGCCCAGGGAGAGCACGTCCTTGTGCTTCAGCGGCGTCGCCGCCAGCACCACGTCGTCGCCCACGTACAGCAGCTCCCTGGAATCCCCCGGGTGTACGAAGAACTTGCGCCCCTTGGGGTCATAGGCCACCAGCCCATGCCTGTCCCGTGAGACGAATGGGTCGCCCGCCACCTGGACGTCGTTGCCCGCGCCCCTACCGATGGTGTTTTTCCCGGAATGGAGCGCATACGAGCGCCCCCTGTCGATGCCCTCGATACATACCAGCCAGCCAGTCACAGGCTCGAACCCCAGCGTGCTCTCGAAAAAGCTCACCGTCTTGTCATCTTCCCCTGCGGGTTTTGACGCCGTGGTACGGCCCGGTCCGGCGCCGGCGCCTGATACAGTGCTGCGGCCCGGTGCGGCGCCGCCCGGTGTGGTGGCAACGCCCGACGAACCGCCTGCAGCGTATGCCCCATCCCAGGTTCCGCCTGCGCCCCAGGTCCCGGCGCCGCTGCCGCTTGCATACGCCCCGCTGTCCGACACCGTACCGATTGCAGATATGCCGGACCCCGACGCCACATTCACCGGCGCAAATGAGTCCACCACCGGCTGCACATATGGCTCAGAGGCCACCGCCTGGTCGAAACTTACCGTCTGGTTCTCCAAGGACACCCCACAATGTGGGCAGGCCGAAAAACTGTCGCTGTCATAGTAATGCCCGTTGCTGCACTGTGTCAATTTCATAACGGCTCCTTCCCTTTCGCTAGCGCATCGATGCAACAGTTTCGCATCTACATGTATTCATCCAGGCAGGTGTCGCTCGTTCCCTGCCATAGCTTCTTTGCTACATCTTCCCCCGGGCAGGCGGGTTTAGTTGGTGATAAATGCAGGCGGCGGACCCGTCGCCCCGCTGCCGCCCCCCGACGATCCACTGCCAGCCGCAGGGACCGTGGGCACCACTGGGATGGTGATTTCCGTGGGCGCCTGTTCCGCCAGGTGCCCTTGTGCCGGCCCCCCGGACGCCGCATCGGACGCCGCAGCCGTGGGCGCCACGATGGCCGTCGTCACGTTCTGCGTGCTGTCATCGGGCAAGGAGCTGGCCTGGGGTACGCCCGGGCCTCCGCCCAGATCCCCTATGTCGCTGACGCCCGGCCCCCCGTTGACGCCGCCCACGCCCACCGGCCTGGTTTCCGTGGCAGACTGGGAATCGCCGCCGGTGGTGCCATCCATTACCGCGGGGTTTTGTCCCCCTGACTGGGATCCGTCGCCGCTCCCCGCCTGGGCATCCCCTTGGTTACCTGCCCCAGCTGTCGCCCCTGCGTTCCCGCCGGCGCTTGGCGAACCTGTGCCTGTGCCCGAGCCTGACCCGGCGCCGGCCAAACCTCCGGCCCCGCCGGTTGCGGCCTGGCCCGTACCTGTGCTTCCTGATGCCGCCCCTGCGGTGTCGGCGACTGTGCCCGGGGCTTCACCGGCGCTGCCCGGCGCTTGCTGGCTTTGGGCGGCATCTACTGCGGGATTGGAGTCTGCCCCTGCCCCCGCATCCGTCCCTGATTGCGTCAGGGCGGGGTCGCCATCTATCATCTGTTGGTTGTTACCGTCAACATTGTCCACTTGCATCACGCTGCCATCCACCCCGCCGCTTTGGACCTGTGGCTGCCAGAGCACCGGCGCCGAAGTGGTCTGCGCTACCTGCGCCACCGCCTGGGCGGCCGTGGTGCGCTGCCCGCCTTGGGCGAACGTCTGCACCCCCGGCGCATCCTTGGCATATGTCTTTTCGGCTTCGCTTCGTCGGATCAACGGTCCCGCGACCGCCACCACCGCCGCGAAGAACAGCACCGCCAACACGCAGATCAACGCCACCCGGCGGATCTCGTTGCCCTTCATATGCTTCATTTCCCGCCACACGCCACGGACCGCGCCCTTTATGGCGCCAAAGATGCCGCTTTCCTCGTCCGGTTCGGTCAGCCGGCGCTGGGCTTTGCTCTGCTCCCTTTTAAGCCTGGCTTTCTTGGTGGCTTTGTCCTCGAAAATATCCCCTCCGGCGGGCGCTATCCCTCCTGTGGGCGTCATCCCTGCGTCTGGCGCACCAACCATAGTTTGTGTCATCCCCCCGGCGGGCGCTATCCCCCCGGCTGGGGCCATCCCCCCGGCGGATGCATGTTCCGCACCTTGGGCATCTGCCCATATCGGCGCGCCTGCAACGCCCGGCGCTTCCGGCTCTATTGTGCTTTCGGCCTTGCCCCCCCGCAGGAGGTCGATCAGTCTGCCGGGCCCGAACCTACCCCCAGACCCGTCTGCTCCCGGCTTGCCGTCCCCTTTTATCCCATTCCCGGACGATGGCAAGCCGACGAAAGTGCGCCCCAAACCGCCGAAAGGCGCCATAAACTCTTCATATGAACCCGGCAGGCCATCCCCCGAATCCGGTTTGCCATCCTCCCCCGAGATGCACCTCCAGAGCATCGGGGCGCGGACCTTTCCCGCCTTCTCCCTGAGCGCCGCCTGCATCCTCTGGGGGTTTCGCGACTCCCATCTGGAACACCCCACCAATGCCTGCGCCGCCAGAAACGCCAGCTCCCGTATGTCTTTTGTTATGAATTCGGTCCGTTTCCCCGACAGTTCGCCGATCCCCGAGTCTCCGAAGTACAATGGTGTGAAACACCCCAGCTGGTAACTGCCGTCAGGGGAGCAAAAACATGTTTCCATGTCGATCCGCCCGTGGCAGATCCCCAGCCCGGCGGCTTTGTGGAGCGGCCTCGTGATATCCGCCAGCAGCCTGTCGGTTTCATGCTGGGTCAGCGCATCCTTGCCTGCGCCCAGGAACTCTATAAGCGACGGCCCAAGGGGTGCGTCCATCACCATGAACACGCTGCCCGCTTCCTCGAAAACCGCCTGAACGCCCAGCAGGCCCGGCATATCCCCCACGCGTATCATCTGCCCGGCATGTCGGAGGTAGCGTTCCAATGCCCGCGCCCGGACGCCTTCGTCCTCATGGGTGGGTGTGTACTGCTGCACCAATACCTTGCGCCCGAACAGCTCATCCCAGGCGATGCGCCGGCCAAAGAATTTTTTGCGTGCCGTTTCCCGCCCCAGGACGTACCGGTCCCGCAGCGATATCCCGAACGCTGCGTCACGTGCGGCGGCCAGCCCCGCATCAAACCCGCAATTAGGGCAGATGTTGCTGTTGAATTGATATAGTTCCATACAATTTAAGCAGCGTCTCATCACTCACCTCATGTCCTGCCGACCATCCAAGCCCACATCACACGCATCAAACCCCGGAACCCTCAACCTGCGCTCTCAACGCACATTCATCCCCGCCACCCGCCCGGCGCCATGTCCGTTTCCTGTATGGTCCGGGCGCCTGGGCGTCCGCGCTCTTAGTGCACACCCGTTCCCACCCGGCCGTCCAGCACCGTGTCCTTTTCCGGTATGGCCTGGGCGTCCACATCTGAGAAATCCGCCGCATAGACGTTTTTGAACTCTTCGAAGATTTGGGCGTTCAGTGGCAGCCCCGCCCCGTTTTGCAGGAAATACGTGTCCTGCGCCCGCCCTGACAGCATGTAGTAGAGCAGACGCATCGCCGCTTCCCGCTGGTTGTCGATGGACTCGTACCTGCCGCCCCACACGCTCCAGAGGCAGTCCATCCGAAGGTTCGGGACAGGCCCGCCCACGATCAGGGCTCGCTCCACAGAATCCCCCAGCGCATTTACCAGGTCCCTGTAATCCCCGGTGTCTGTGAGGTAGGCCACGGAGATCTCGCCCGCAGTCACGGCCTCGCGAAACGCCTCCGATGCCTGAGCGCCGCCCAGGCCGCCACCTGTACCGCCCAGGCCGCCGCCTGCGCCGCCCAAAAATCTTTCGTACAGCCCCCATGCATCCGGGTTTACCATGATGGTGTAACCCGCCGCCTGCAAATCCCCGGCGGTCACGCCTTTTTGGGACAATATGTCCGCCAATGCCGGCACATCCGCCCCCGCGCCCGACCCGGTTCCCGTCCCGGCGCCCGAGCCGGTTCCGGTTCCCGCCCCCGGACCGGATACCTGGCCACCGCCGGCACCCCCGCCGCCTTCCTCCTCCACGGTCGCCGCCGAGGCATAAATCACCGGGAGCTGGAAGCCCGTGGGCATGAACTTCATGTCAGGGTATATATCCTCATAGTCGTCCAGGAACAATGTCCCCCCCGACTCTTTCAGCCTCTTGTATACATCCTCCAATGAATCGAAATCCCCATCGGTGTCCAGGTCGTACTCATCCCGCAACAACCCCGTGCTTTCGAACAGGTTGGGGGCGGGTATGGAGCCGTCCGCCACGAACTTGCTGTCGAAACCCTCCTCTATCATCCAGGTTATGGCGTTTTCATATTCATCGTCCGTGAACAATGTCAGGTAGATGGTAATGTTGTGCCCGCCGCCGCCGTTATCCGCGCCGTCGCCGCCTAGGTTGCTACCCCCATCGGCGCCCTGCCCACCTGCCGCGTGGCCGGTCAGCTCCCCCCACGCTTCCGGGTCGTGTGAACGCACCACCACCGCGCCGTCGAAATCCGTGCAGAACTCCTGCGTCATCCGGGCGAATGCATCCTGTGCCTCGGCCGCGTCCATCCCGGCGGGTATCCTCATCCACACCTCGATCTGCGCCGGGTCCAGCATCGCGGCGTTTTGGCGGCTGCGGAACACGAAAAACGCAGTCAGCGCCAGTATGCACAGCGCCGCCGCAACCCCCGCCGCCTCGGCGATATGCAGCCATTTGCGGTGTTTGATCTCTTCTTTCGTGGTACGCACGGGCTTTTCGGACGCCAGCGCCTGTCGAAACTCCGCCACATTTTGGAAACGGAGCAAAGGGTTCACCGACATCGCCCGCATGATGGCATTGTTCACGGCGGGCGGCACGTCCGGGTTCAGCTCCGCCACGTCCCTGACCTCGTCCTTTTCCTCCCGGACCGTGGCCTCGTCGGGCTTCACCCCCGTCAACGCGTAATACGCCGTCACGCCCAGTGCATATATGTCCGTATAAGGCCTCTGCTTGCCGTCCAGCCGGTATTGCTCCGGCGGCGCGTAGCACGGCGTCAGGATGCGCTCTATGTCCGGCGTGTCCTCGATCATCGCCGCCCCGAAATCCAGCAGCTTCACGGTCCCGTCACGGGTGATGAAGATATTGCCGGGCTTGATGTCCCGGTGAATGATGCGTTCCTTGTGCACCGCTTCCAATGCATCCAGGATGGAACGTGTTACCCGCAGCGCAAAATCCACGCTGACATGGTTGCGCGCCACGGCGGCGCCGGACCCCGAAACGCCCCCCGGCGACACCGCACCAGCCGGCACGGACGCGGATGCACCCTTGCCGCCGGACCCGGACGTAGATGCGCCCCCTCCTCCGGACCGGGATATCCCCGTCCCACCACTGCCCGAACCCGATCTCCCGGACCCCGAAACGCCCCCGAGGGATACGGCGCCAGCCGGCACGGATGACGATGGGATGCCGCCGGACACAGATCTGTGCGGCCCAGAGGTGCCGGACCCGCTTTGGCCTGTCACGGTGGGCGCCGCCTCCGGCATCACCACGATGCCCCGCACGTACTCCTCGAAGGAATGGCCCTCCAAAAACTCCATGACCATGTATGCGGTGTTGCATGACTCGAAATAATCCGACACGCTCACCACATTGGGGTGGGCGTTGAACTTGGCCACGGTCCTGGCCTCGTATAGGAACCGCGCCTTTTCCTTTTCGTACTGCTTGATGTACTTGGGCTCCACCACCACTTTGGTGGTGCCCGGCGTGCGTGTCATGAGGGTGCCGTGGTAATACTCCTTCACCGCGACCATTTTGTCCAGCAGGCGGTCCCAAGCCTTGTATATGATGCCGAAGCCCCCCGCCTTTATCGCCACGCCGATGAAGTACTGGTCTTTGAGGATGGTGCCCGGCGGCAGGTAGTATTTGTTGTCCCGGTTCGGGTCGTCGTTGAAAAAACCGCACCTGGGGCAGATGAGGAAACTCTCATCAAATACATTCATGCACGAATAACACCTTATCAGCGCCATGCCGTTCCTTTCCTGCACATCCCCAATGCCTTCGCCCAACCGCCGCCGTCACCCGTTGCCTCAAAATCCCGGCAGCCTTTTTCGTGCCCCGTCATCTCCCGCCCCCCCTCATATCTCCACGGTCTTCTCCGGGTCGGGTTTCACAGGGTGCAGCACTATCGCGGTGGTGTTGTCCTGGTGCCCCGTGCTCATGCGCAGGGCCTCGTTCACCAGGCGTGTGGCCGTCACTTCCGTATCGATGGCGTTGTCCAAAAGCAGCGCCACGATCTGCTCCTCGCTCAAACTTCGGTAAATCCCGTCGCAGCAAACCAGCATCAGGTCGTCTTCCTGGAACGGTATGGGCGAGGCGTTCACATCCAGCCTCTTGAGCCCGCCCATCCCCAGGTAGCTGGTGAGGGCCTCCGCCCGTTTGCCTTTGGACTCCTGCTCGTAGTAGTCCTGGGTGATCTCCCCCTTTTTCAGGGATTCCAGGAGCTCCGTCATATAGTTGTGGTCCCTGGTGAGCTGGTACATGCGCCCGCCGTGGAAAAAGTAGATGCGGCTGTCCCCCACGGACACGAAGTGCAGCAGGTTCCCCTCCAGGATCAGCGCGATAAATGTCGCCCCCGCATGGAGCGGTTTCCCCTCCCCATCCTCCATCAGGTGGATCTGCTGGTCCAGCATGCGGGTTTCCCTGACCAAAAATGCGCCCGGCCTCTCCTGCCCCCCCCACTGTTCGAAATCCCTAAGCAGCGTCTCCACCGCATGGCGGCTGGCCACCTCCCCCGCGGAGAGACCGCCCATGCCGTCGGACAGCACCGCCAGCAGGCAGTCGCCTTTCACCGCCAACCCGGCGCAGTCCTGCTGGTATTCCCGATGCCCGATGATGCTGTGGCATGCGGCCTTGGCAAAACCATTTTCAATATTCTTCGCGCCGAATAGGTTGGAATAATCCATGGAACCCCCTGTCATTCTCAAGTATCTTTCGCTTGCCAATACCCTATCACAACTTTTGCGCCCGCCATTCGCCACAGCCACCGCCTGTCGTATGCGACAGGCTGCCCATACGCCCAAGGGGGGCGCTTCGCCGCCCCGGCTTTCACCGCAGAGTCAGAAGCGTGTTCGCCACCTGTATCTTGTCACCCTTTTCCAGGAGCCTGGACCCTGTGACGCGTGCGCCATTGACGAATGTGCCGTTGGTCGTCTGCAGGTCCGTCAGGTACCACCCCTGGGTTTCCTTCCCCTGGGTTCCCCATTGGATCACGCAATGCTCTTTGGACACGGCGCTGTGGCGTATGACCAGGTCATTGCCCCCCGCCCGCCCTATGGTAAACGGGCCGCTGACCCGAAACTCCAGCTCTTTGGGCTGCCCGTCGGCTTCTTTTGCGATGAGTTCCAGCTTCCTGCCTGACTGCCCGCCGTCTAGTACCACGGGCGTCGCTCCCCCGCCATGCGCCGCCACGCCCCGCTGCGCGCCTTTGTTCGCCCCCGCCGCCCGGGAACGTCCCTGCGCCATGCCTCCGGCTGCGGGCAGGCCCTGCTGGCCCTGTCCGGCGCCGTAGTAGGCGCCCTGCTGCCCTGCGTCGGCACCATAGTAGGCGCCCTGCTGCCCCTGGCCGCCTGCCTGTGCGCCGTAAGCTCCGGGCTGGCCCTGCCCGGCACCATAGTAGGCGCCCTGCTGCCCTTGCCCGGCCCCGCCGTAGGCGCCCTGCTGCCCCTGGCCGCCTGCCTGTGCGCCGTAAACCCCCGGCTGGCCCTGCCCGACGCCGTAGTAGGCGCCCTGCTGCCCCCGGGCACCTCCTTGTGCGCCGTAAACACCCGGCTGCCCTTGGCCGCCTGCCTGCACACCGCCGTAAGCCGCCACAGCGCCTGCGCCTTCGTACTCATCGTCGTCGTCGTCATCGTCGTCCCCGGAGCGTCTTGCGATCAACACCACCGCAATGATGATAATCAGCACCAGCAGGCCGATCCCTGCAAATATCAGGTATTTGGCCATGCCGCTCTCGTCCGACTGCACGCGGCTGACTATCTCCTCTATAATAGTAGGATCCGCTTCTTCGGTTTCCGCCACTTCGCCCGGGGATGTCTCCGCCGCCGCCGTGCCGGTGCCCAGCAGGCCCCCCAGCTCAGTTTCGCTGCCGGCGGGCAGCACCACGAACTGCGCGGGGCTTACCACGGGGTTCTTTTCCATGGAAATATCTTCCATGCCCACGCAGGCCACCGTCCAATCCCCCAGGAGCGACCCCGCCCCCACCGTAAGCAGGACGGCATTGCTCGTGTCCGGGTCCAGCGTGACCGCAGTCACCGCCTGGGGGGCGCCGTTGAGTGTGAGGGCATAGTTGGACACTTCCCCCATCCCGGACACCTTCTCCGAAAACACCAGCCGCAGCCGCCCGTCGCCGGCATCTTCCAGGGCCTCCACCGTGGGCGCCTCCGTGTCAGGCATCCATTTGGAAACCAGGATGTCTTTGGTCAGCTCGGTGCCGTCTTTCAGGCGCATCACCAGGTTCTCCACCCGGTTCGACACCTGGTTGCTCTCCGCGCGGAATGTCAGCACGTCCGAATCCTGCACCTGCGTCTCCATGGCCGCCAGCGACGTCCAGAAATCGGATGCTTCGAATATGGTCAGCGACCCGCCCGTCTGGCGCGCGAACTCGCCCAATGTGTTCAGGTCGGTGCGCTTGGCATTGGCGTTGCCGAATGCATGCACAGGTATGGAACGCTCTTTCAGGTAGGCAAGGGCCTCCGTGTAGCTGGTCGCCCCTGTGGTGAAATCCTCGCCGTCGGTGATGACCACGAACTCCCTGCGCACGAAGTCATCCCTGCTTAGCTGGTCCGCCATCTCGCCCGCCACTTTGAGCGCTTCAAACAGATGTGTGGTCTTGTCGGTGTTCTTTATACCCTTGAGCACATCGGCCGTGGTGGTCCTGTCGTGCCCCCCGTCCAGCACCAGGGTCACTTCCTCGCCGAATGTGTAGAAAAACATCTGGTCTTTGAACCCTATGCGCCCGTCGAACCTGGCGATGTCGTCCTTGATGACGCTGAAGTATGAAT
>JAISUG010000101.1 GCA_031272185.1 Lachnospiraceae bacterium | reverse complement strand
GGCCTTAGGGCGCGGAAAGGGTGGGAAGCGATATGTCGATAGGTTTTTCAGGGGTGCGCATCGGCGTGCATCCCATCAACTGGTGCAATGACGACATGCACGACCTGGGAGACGAATACTCTTTCGAGGACATCATCGACCAGGCCGCAGAAGCGGGGTATGCGGGCATAGAGCTGGGGAGAAAATTCCCCAGGGATGCGGACTTGTTGCGCCGGGAGCTTGAAAAGCGCGGCTTGGAGCTGACTTCCGGGTGGTGCGACACGATGTTTGGCTGCCCGCAGCTGCGGGGCACGTACATGGAGGCTTTCAGGGAAAAGGCGGCGTTTTTGAAAGCGGCGGGCGCGAAGCTGGTCGTGGCCGCCGAAGTGACCGGCTCGTCATGCTGGGACCCCAGGGAGTACCGCGGGACAAAAGGCGTGGAAAAGCTGGACGACGAGGGATGGGGGCTGTTTCTGTCGGGGCTTGACGAGGCGGGGGAATACTGCAATGGCTTGGGGATGCGTCTGGTGTACCACGTCCACTCCGGCACGGCGGTGGAAACCACCGAGGAGACCAGGCGGCTGGTGGCCGGCACGGACGCGGGCAAGGTGTCGATACTTGCGGATACCGGGCACCTGACGTACTGCGGCAACGATCTGGCGGGCTTTTTCAGGGAGTTCGCCCCCCGCATCAAATATGTGCATCTAAAAAACCTGCGGCCATTGGTCATGGACGAGGTGAAAAGGTACGGCATCGATTTCAACCATGCCGTGCGCTGCGGTGTGTTCACGGTGCCGGGGGACGGGGGGATCGACTTCATGCCTGTGTTCGAAGCATTGGCCCAGGGCGGCTACACAGGGTGGATGGTGGTGGAAGCGGAGCAGTACCTGCCGTCGCCACCCCCGCTGTGGTATGCGAAGCTGGCCAGGGGGTATATCAAGGAAACAACAGGCTTATGAGAAAACAGCGGATTATAATCGTGTAAAGGGGTGCGGGGTATGGGAAATCAGGGCTTAAGGGTTGTCATCGTCGGGGCTGGGGTCATGGGCGGCATACATGCGAAGATTGCGGCGGGGCAGGACGGCGCCAAAATCTGTTATGTGGTGGACGCTTCCAAGGAGAGGGCCGGGAAACTTGCGGCGGACTATGGGGCCCTAGCCCTAACGGATATATCGGGGATCCCGGACGGGGCGGCGGATTTCGCCTACGTATGCTTGCCAAACGACCTACATGCGGATGCTGCGGTGGCGGCGCTGGAAAAAGGACTCCACACATTCTGCGAAAAGCCCATGGCGACAGGCGTGGCGGACGCGACGCGGATGGGGAAAGCGGCGCGGCGCATGGGCAGGAGATTGTTCGTGGGGCACAACAGACGGTTCGCACCTGTCTACCTGGCCGCGAAAGAGGCGGTGGACGGGGAGGGGTTTGCCCCGCACAGCATCAATATGATCCAGAACGACGGTGACATGGGCGGGGAGGGGAGCCTTTGGGCGGCGGATTTTGTCCATTTGGGCGGTTTCCTCTATGACACGACCATCCATTTCCTGGACATGGCGGAGTTCCTCGTGGGGGGAATCCGAGAGGTGAGGGCATTGTCCCAATCCGCATGCTACCCGGTGGAGGACGATTTCGCCATACAGCTGCGTTTTGAGGGCGGCGCTATCGGGGCCATCACCTCTTGCGGCCACGCATCGTGGGTTTTCCCGTTCGAGCGGGTGCAGGTGGTGGGGGACCATCGCAGCGTCATCACGGAGGAATTGGACAGCTTCCGCCACTGTCCCGGCCTGTCGCAGGCCATAGTGGGGCGTGACTATTCCAAAATGCCTTTCGAGACGAAATGGGGGTATGCGCCCATGCACGAGGCCATGATGGGGGCTCTTGAGACGGGCCGGCCATCCCCCAACGATTGGGAAGTGGGACTGCGCGCCGTGGAGCTGGTGGCGGCGTGCCTGGAAAGCGCGGCGCGGGGCGGGGCGGCGGTCGGTACTAGGGCAGCGCGCTGAGGGCCCTGATGCACGACAGGAGCATGTCGCGCTTCCGAAAGTGGGTTGGGTACTGCGGCGCCGACGTGGATGATGGATACAGGCTCAATAAGGTTTGGGATACGTGTGTGGCCCAAGCAATATGTGGCCTGATGTGATAGATATGGGCTGATGAGGGTTTGTGGTATGCGCTTCGATATGGAAAAAATAGAGCAGACGCTGCTGGCTTTGAAAGGCTGCATCGTGGAGGGGGAAACACCTGTGGAAGGCGTGCTCTTTCGCGAAGGCGCCGCTGACCGGTTCCCGAAGGAGTGGGAGAGGCCGATTGACCGGTATCGCCCGTTTGGCAGGGAGGAGGTTTGGTCCGGCCGGGACGTGTATGCTGTCTTCAGATTGGCCGTGCGGGTTCCGGAGGTATTTGCGGGGAAAGTGACACGGCTCCTGGTGACCACCGGGCGGGAAGACAGATGGGAAGCCACCAACCCGCAGTTCATCGTCTGGGACAGGGCCGGGTTCAAACAGGGGTTGGATGTCAATCACCGGGAAATCTACGTGACGCCGGACCGCGGGGCCAAATCGGATGGGTCCATGGGGGTGGGCATGGTTCACCGGGTGGGACAAACGGCCTGCGGGATCGAATGCGGGGAAACCTACGAGCTGCTCCTGGAGGGGTGGTCGGGGCTGGAATCAGCTTCCTGCTGTTTCCGGGTGGACATGCAAGCGGTCAACCCCTTGGTGGAGGCGCTGTACTACGATTTGTCCGTGGCCAAGGAAGCTGTCTTCGGCCCCGAACAGGCGGCGCTGGACAAAGAGGAGATGACGGCGGCGCTGCTGGCGGCGGCGGACTTGCTGGATTTGCGGGATCTTGTTTCGGGGGGATTTTATGACAGCGTCGCAAGGTGTAGGAAATATTTGGAAACCGAGTTCTTTGGCCGGTTTGCGGGCAACCCTGTCACCGTGCACTGTATCGGGCATGGGCATATCGACGTGGCATGGCAATGGCGCACCGCGCACAGCCGGCGGAAGGCCGCCCGCACATTCGGCACAGCCATTGATTTCATGGGGCGATATCCGGGTTATCGGTTTTTTGCCAGCCAACCGCAACTCTATAAATACATCAAGGAAGACTACCCGGAACTTTATGCGGAAATAAAACGGCTCACAAGGGAAGGGCGGTTCGAGCAGGAAGGGGCCATGTGGCTGGAGGCGGACTGCAACCTCATCGGCGGCGAGTCCATGGTGCGCCAGCTGATCCACGGGAAGCGTTTTATGATGGAAGAGTTCGGTGCGGACAGTCATATCCTTTGGCTGCCGGACGTGTTCGGGTACTCCGCTGCCATGCCCCAGATCCTGAAGCTGGCTGGTGTGGACTGCTTCGTCACTTCCAAAATCAGCTGGAACGAGTACAACCGCATCCCCCATGATGTTTTCATGTGGCAGGGCATCGATGGGAGCCGTGTGCTCACGTATTTCCTCACCACGCCCGACAAGGCGGGTATGGAGGGGGGGCCACATTATGCCACCTACAGTGCCAAGATACGCCCGGAGGCCATCGTCGGTACCTGGGACCGTTTCCAGGACAAGGGAGTGGGTCATGACGTGCTGTGCGCCTACGGGTACGGGGATGGCGGCGGGGGGCCCACGAAAGACGACATGGAGTACGCCATGCGGCTGCAGGGTGGCTTGCCGGGGGTGCCGCAGGTGAAGCAAGCCGGCTTGGGGGAGTTCCTGGCACGGCTGTCGGATAACATAGCTGAAGCAAAGGCACCGCTTGCCAAATGGCAGGGGGAGCTGTACCTGGAGTTCCATCGGGGGACATATACTTCCGTGGCACGGATAAAAAGGTACAACCGCATGGCGGAAAATGCGCTGCGCACATTGGAGTTTGCGCTGGCGGCAAGGGCGTTGCTGTCAGGCATGCCCTGCGATCGGTCCGATGAAGTCTATGGGATGTGGGAGGCGGTGCTGGAAAACCAGTTCCACGACATCCTCCCCGGGTCTTCCATCCGGGAGGTCTACGAGGACGCATTCGCCCGGTATGAGTGGGTTCTGGATCGTGCAAAGTCGATGACGGAAGAGGCATTGGCCAAGGCAACGGGCATGGGGCAAGGGGATGCGGGGGGTGCGGTTACTGGGGGTGCGGCGCCGGGAGGAACCGCTATAGCGACCGGAGAGATTGGGGAACCATGGGAAGTGACGGCTTCTGGGCCGAAGGCCGTGGATGTGGTGGCCGTGTGGAATTTCCTGGCATTTGACCGGGATGACGTGGTGGTGCTGGACGGGTGTCAGGGAGCGGGGGCCGATGGTGTACCATGGGCGATGGAATCGACCAGCGCAGCCGATGCGGATGGCGGGGCGTGCCACACGCAGAAAACCTGGGACGGGCGGTGGATTGCATATGCAAAGGGCATCCCTTCCATGGGGTATCGGGCATTTTATCGAAGACAGATCACCATGAAGGAGTCAGACGCGCATTCTGTGGGGAATGTGTGTAGGTCGGGGGCGGATGTTTCGCATGGAACAGGGGTTTCCCCTATGGGAGAACATTGCATGCAAATATCGACCTCCTGCATGGAGAACGCATTCTTCCGCATAGAGTTCGATGCAAACATGGAAATCTCGTCGCTGTGGGACAAACGCGAAGATCGGCAGCTGCTGCTCGATGGGGCGAGGGGCAATGCGCTTACGGCATATGAGGACCGGCCCAGGGCATACGATGCCTGGGAGCTCACTGTTTATTACCGTGACAAGGCATACCCTGTAAGGGATGTGCAGGAAGCCCGGGTGATTGAAACGGGTCCGGTGAGGGGCGGAATCCAGGTGCAAAGGAGCTTCATGAGCTCCACCGTAACCCAGCGGATATTTGCGTACAGTGATATACAGCGGATTGATTTCGAGACGGAGGTGGACTGGAAAGAGAGCCACATGGTGTTGAAGGCAAATTTCCCTGTGGACGTGCTGGCGGACGAGGCCACATTCGACATCCAGATGGGCAACCTGAAACGCCCCACGCACAGCAACACCAGCTGGGATTTCGCCAAGTTCGAGGTGTGCGGGCACAAATGGGCGGACGTTTCAGAGGGCGGGTATGGCGTTGCGTTGCTCAACGACTGCAAATATGGGTACAGGGCAAAGGACGGCAGCCTGGAGCTGACGCTGCTCAAATCCGCCACGTTCCCCTTTGCGGGGGCGGACAAGGAGCTGCACCGGTTTACATATGCCCTATACCCCCATGTGGGGGATTTCGCCGCAGGCGGCGTCCATGGGCAGGCTGCGAGGCTGAACTGCCCGCTGTATGTGGCGGGAGAGGGCGGATCGGCGAGTATGTCTTTCGTCCGGATAAGCGCCGGCAATATCTATCTGGAAGCGGTGAAGCCCGCTTATGACGGCGACGGGGTGGTGCTGAGGCTGTACGAGTTCGAAAACCGCCGCACTCGGGGGACATTGTCCGTGATACGGGATGTGGTGGGTGCGTGGGAATGTGACCTGTTGGAGAACAACCTGCGGGAACTGCCCTGGGATGGGAAGGACATCCGGGTGGAATTTAGGCCATACGAGGTCAAGACGGTGCGGGTGCAGGTGTGATTTCTTTACGCAGCTTAACAAAACATTCGGCTCTACTCGTCAAGCATTAATTGTCCGCCACTCCTGCGAAGTTTCTTCAATTCCTCGCGCTCTACTACCTGAATGCTCTTTTCAGGCTTTGGCAAGTCTTCCGGGAGCGTTGCACCCATTTGTATCATTGCGTTACGGATTTTCTCAGCTACTTCGTAGTGAGCGTTATTTGCTTCGATAGGAGTGGAAACCTCATCTCGTTTCAGTTTTTCCTCCGTCTGTGAAATGCGGAATAGATTAGCTATTAACTCTGTGCTGCCCATGAAATCAAGAATTTTCTCGTTCTTTTTCAAACCTTTCTTAGCATGAATATCGGCGACAGTCATTCCGCCGTACAGACCCATATATCCGGCATTCTGAAAAATAGCGAACTCCTCATTTGTGATGACACCTGCGTTCCGCGCCGCCTCAGCCAATAGCTGATTCCACTGCTTAATGTTGCCGCGAGCGACAAGCCGCTTATTATTCTCGTCAAGTTGATTGAAAGCGTCGGCGACTTCAGCGCGACGTGTCTGGATTGCGAAATAAGTCTGCCCAAGCGCTATAACTTCCTTGCGAGGGTCGCCGTTTTGAACGATTAGGTAACAAGCATAGCGAGTCAGTTCATAATCAACCTGACTGCGCTTTGCACCGCTGCCGATACCGACCATTTTCCCGACCTCAGGAAAATGGTCAGCTATCTCAAATCCACTATTCTTACAGGCAAGCATTGCACGGTCAATCACCTTGGCGAAGTTTTCCCATTTCGCGTATTCAAGCACTTGCGCAAGCTCTCGAGCAGTCCAATATTCCGTACCGTTATCACGGATACGTTTTATATCCTCAAAGCTCCTGTAGTCATCAGCGTTAAGCTTTGCCATCTGAATCTCCTCCGCTTATTATTGAAATTATGAGCGATATAACTCGTCAATAATTTCCTCTGAAACGCCCTTTTTCTTGCAGTATCGCGCCAACTCTTTCTTTGCCAATCGACTTGGAGCGTTATGCCCGTTCTCCCAACGATTAAGTGTGGCGTGGCTTACATCTATATCACGGGCAAGCTGTTCCTGTGAGAGTTTCAATTCATTTCGTATTCTCTTCAGAATATCCACTATACTCATCGGAAATACCTCCAATTCGACAGAATACATTGTAACAAGAGCCATAACAGATGTCAATGATTGTTTCAAAACATTTCGAACGTATGTTATGCGTATTTTCTGTGTATGTTCTGCATAGGCAGCCTGTAAATTATATATATTCTGACATATATTTACCAAATAGTTTTGAAGTTAATAGGCAAGCGATATAGAAAAAGGCTATAGCAACAGTAAAAGCGGTAACCCCAAAATTCATCCTTGACCAACCGTCCCCGAGGGAACCGTCCCTCTGGCGAGTGACAAACCGCCTACCTCGCAAATGCGAAGATGGGTTCGACACGTTTGTGTACATTTCATCATAGAATGGAGGCTCGTTGGGGTATATGGAAAACGGTGGTTTTCGCAACGGTGGTTACAGTAACGGCGGTTGCGAAAGCTGCCGTTTTTTATGCGCTTGGCAACAATTCCGTTGTCAAGCGTGGTTTTTTGTTGTATGATGGGGGGGATTGATGGTTTCGGGTGTTGATGCGGGCTGTAAGCGGTGCAGGTGGGGTGACTATGCGCAAATTGGTGTCGTGGAACGTAAATGGCCTGCGTGCGTGCGTGGAAAAGGGGTTTTTGGACTTTTTCCGGGCGATAGACGCGGACGTTTTCTGCATACAGGAGAGCAAGGTGCAGGCGGGGCAGATAGAGCTTGCGCTGGACGGGTACCGGCAATACTGGAACTATGCGGAGAAAAAGGGGTATTCGGGGACTGCCATCTTTTGCAAGGAGGAGCCGTTGTCCGTGTCCTATGGTTTGGGGCTGGTGGAGCATGACAGGGAAGGCCGGGTCATCGCTGTGGAGTTCCCGGAGTACTACGTGGTCACCTGCTACACGCCCAACTCCCAGGACGAGCTGGCCAGGCTCCCCTACCGCATGGAGTGGGAGGATGCTTTCCTGGCGTACCTGAAAAACCTGGAAAAGAAAAAACCGGTGGTGTTTTGCGGCGACTTGAACGTGGCGCACAAGGAGATCGACCTGAAAAACCCGAAGACCAACCGGCACAATGCGGGTTTCACCGACGAGGAACGGGGGAAGTTCCAGGCGCTGCTGGATGCGGGGTTCGTGGACACGTTCCGGCATTTCTACCCCGACAGGGCGAATATCTACTCCTGGTGGTCCTACCGCTTCAAGGCGCGCCAGAACAACGCGGGGTGGCGCATCGACTATTTTCTGGTGTCGGACAGCCTGAAAGATCGGCTCGTGGGCGCCGAGATACACACCCAGGTGGAGGGCAGCGACCACTGCCCGGTGGAAGTGGTGATACGGTGAGCGCAGCGCGAAGCCGCCCCGGCACATCGACAGATACTAGGCGGTGGTGGCGGATACGCCTCTTACGGACGGGTGTCGGGTGGTGGATTTGCGGATGGGGATGTGCAGGGTGGTTTTGCAGAGTAGCCCCAGCTCGCCCGCGGAGTTGTCAACGGCGTCTGCGGATGGGGATGAGCAGTGCGGTTTTGCAGGGGGGGAGACATGGTTGAGCCATCATTGGATGAGATAGAGCGGCTGGCGTGCCGGATGGGGCCGGGGGTGACGATGCTGCCGGCGTATGCCCTCTTTGGCGTGTGCGCGGCGGGGCGGCGGCTGTGCCTGCTGCTGAGCGCCGATGCCTCCGGGCGGGATGCGCGCATGGTCGCCTTCCCCGAAAGGCTGCGGATCGGCGATGTGTGGCATATGGCGCTGCCCAGGGCGGATGTCGCAGGGAAGTGCTATGCATTCGAGATAGACGGGGTGCGGTTCGCCGACCCCTATGGGCAGTGGTTCCCAGGGCGCTGTGCCTGGGGCCAGGGGCGCCCGGGGCTAGGTTTCGGTGCCGATTTTGCCTGGATGGATGTGGAGGGATTTGACTGGGGGGACGATGCGGCCCCCCGGATACCCTACGAGGACAGCATCGTGTACAGGCTGCATGTGCGTGGGTTCACGAAGCATGCGTCCTCGGGCGTCGCACACAAGGGCACGTTTTTGGGCGTGGCGGAGAAGATCCCCTACCTGCTGGAGCTGGGCGTCACGACGCTGGAGCTGCTGCCGGCGGCGGAGTTCAATGAGGTGATGTATACGACCGGAATCGGCGGTCAGGGCGGCTCCGGGGCCATGAAACCGGATGGGTCCGGTCTGGGCGCATCGGATGATATAGGGGCGGGGACAGGTGTTCGGGGTGAAAGCAGCGGTGGCAGGTCTGAGAGCGCCCGTAGCGCCGGGGCCAAGATAAACTTCTGGGGGTATGCGCCCGCATATGCATATGCGCCCAAGGCCGCGTACTGTGGCCCGGAACCGAGGGAGTTTTGCTCCATGGTGAAGCAGCTCCACGAGGCGGGGCTGGAAGTGGTGGTGGAGCTCTATTTCACGGGGGATGAGCCGCCGGACTACGTGCTGGGGGCGATGCGCCACTGGGTGCGGGATTACCACGTGGACGGCATCCATCTGGTGGGACATGCGCCCATGGGGTATGTGAGGAATGACCCTTACCTTAGCGGCGTGAAACTATGGGGGTCGGACTGGGGCGGAGACGACCCCGGGGGAGGGGACGGGTTCGGTTTTGACGGCGGCAATGCAGGAGTTGGCGGTAGTGTCGGCCGCACTGGCAACGCCGGCCCTGCCGTCCCCGGCGCCGGGGCCCGCCTCCCCGCCGTGGGGCGCACCGTGCGGGGCCAAGGGGGCGGGGCGCCCGCAAGGCCGATGCCCGCCGACGTCTGCCATGATTTCCTCGTCACCATGCGCCGGTTCCTCAAAGGGGACGAAGGCATGCTGGGCGGCGTCTGCGCCGCGATCACCGGGCGGGCGCCGGGGCGGGGGGCCCTCAAGTTCATTTCCCACACCAACGGGTTCACGCTCATGGACATGGTGTCCTATGACCGCAAGCACAACGAGGCCAACGGGGAGAGGGGGCAGGACGGCAGCGACTACAACTACAGCTGGAACTGCGGCGTCGAGGGGCCCAGCCGCAAGAAAGCGGTCATGGGCCTGCGCAAAAGGCAGATGCGCAACGCCCTCGTGATGCTGTTCCTAAGCCAAGGCACGCCGATGATCCTGGCGGGGGACGAGTTCGGCCAGTCCGGGAAAGGGAACAACAACCCGTATTGCCAGGACAATGACATCACATGGCTGAACTGGAAGCTATTGGAAACAAACCGGGACCTGTTTGCTTTCATGAAATTCATCATAGGTTTTCGGAGGCGGCACAGGATCTTTTCCCTGCCGGGGGCGCCCCAGATGATGGACACCCTGGCCTGCGGGTACCCTGACATTTCTTTCCACGGGGAGCAGGCTTGGAGGCCGGAGTTCGAGAACTACCGCAGGGAGCTGGGCGTGCTGTACTGCGGGCTGTATGCGAAAGATGCCACCCATGGGGTGGACAACACGTTTTATGTGTTGTACAATATGCACTGGGAGCCACATGTATATTCGCTGCCCAGGCCCCCCAGGGGGCAGGTGTGGCATCTGGCCATAGACACCGGCGACGAGGGGGTGGGTGGGTTTTACGAACAGGGAAACGAACCGCTGCTGGCTGCCCAGGACCGATGGGAGGTGGCGCCACGTACGGCGGTGGTGCTCATTGGGAAGAATACAGAACCTAAGCTGACCAACATACGACAAGGGAGGAAGCGGAATGAAACTAGTCACATACAGGATCGACCAGAAACAGAAAGTGGGGGTGCTAAGTGTTGACGGGGAGTGGGTTTACCCCATCTGCAATGCGGGGATCGACTATGGCACCATGCTGGAACTCATCAAGAATGTAAGCGAGCCCGAGCTGCAGCTGCTGGAAATCGCCTCCAAGAAACAACCCCAGGACATCCAGGACCCGGTGAAAAAGGCCCAGGTGCACATCCTGGCGCCCATCCCGCACCCGGAGCAGGACATCCTCTGCCTGGGGCAGAACTATGCGGACCACGCCAAGGAATCCGCGCGCTACAAAAAGGAACTGTTCCCCACGGAAAACAAGTTCCCGGTGTATTTTTCCAAACGGGTGTGGGAGGCGACGGCGGACGGCGACCCCATCCCCAGCCACCCCAGCGTCACGGAGAAACTGGACTACGAGGCGGAGCTGGCGGTGATCCTTTGGAAGGACGCCACCAACGTGTCGCCCGAGGAGGCGAAGGACTACGTGCTGGGGTACACGGTGCTCAATGACGTGAGCGCCAGGGACGTGCAGGAGCGGCACAAGCAGTGGTACATGGCGAAGAGCCTGGACGGGTTCTGCCCCATGGGCCCGTGCATCGCCACCAGGGACGACTTTGCTTACCCGCCGGAGCTCCCGGTGCGCTCCTATGTGAACGGGGAGCTGCGCCAGGACGGCAACACCGCTTCGTTCATATTCTCATTGGACTATGTCATCAGCGAGCTCTCCAAAGGCATGACGCTGCGGGCCGGGACCATCATCTCCACCGGCACGCCGGCGGGGGTGGGCATGGGGTTCGACCCGCCCAAATTCCTGAAACCCGGCGACGTGGTGGAGTGCGAGGTGGAGGGCGTCGGGAAGATCACGAACCGGGTGGAGTGAGCGCCACATGGCTTGATGGGGCGACGCCCGGATGCCGGCTGCCCGGGGGGCAGGGACGGCGCCTGATCGGGGGCGGTTGCCGAGAATGGAACGTAATGCAATGGAAGAAATGGAAGTATCAGGGAGGACGGATACATGAGCGAGGGGATAGGGAATACGATTACCGCAGGGGGGGCCGGATGTGAACCCCAGGCCGCAGCGCCGCAAGACCTTGGTGCGGGGGGGCCATTGCAGGGCGCCGGGGGCAAGCCCTACTACATCACCACGGCCATCGCGTATACGTCGGGGAAGCCCCACATCGGCAACACCTACGAAATCATCCTGGCGGACTCCATCGCCAGGTTCAAACGCTACCAAGGGTATGATGTGTTCTTCCAGACGGGCACCGACGAGCACGGGCAGAAGAACGAGCAGAAGGCAAAGGAGGCCGGGGTCACGCCCAAGGCATACGTGGATCGGATTGCTGGCGTCATAAAGGACATCTGGGACCTGGCGGACACCTCCTACGACAAATTCATCCGCACCACGGATGCGGACCACGAGCTGCAGGTTCAGAAGATATTCAAAAAGCTCTATGAACAGGGCGACATCTACAAGGGCAAATACGAGGGGATGTACTGCACCCCCTGCGAGTCATTTTTCACCGATTCCCAGCTGGTGGACGGCAAATGCCCTGACTGCGGGAGGCCGGTGCAGCCCGCCAGCGAAGAGGCGTATTTCTTCAAGATGAGCAAGTATGCGGACAGGCTCATCGCACATATCGAGGCGCACCCGGAGTTCATCCAGCCCGTCTCCCGCAAGAACGAGATGATGAACAATTTCCTCCTGCCGGGGCTTACGGACCTGTGCGTCTCCCGCACCAGTTTCAAATGGGGCATCCCGGTGGATTTCGACCCCGGGCACGTGGTGTACGTGTGGCTGGACGCATTGACCAACTACATCACCGGCATCGGGTACGATGCGGACGGCCACTGCTCGGAACTGTACAAGAAATTCTGGCCGGCGGACCTGCACCTCATCGGCAAGGACATCATCCGGTTCCATACGATTTATTGGCCGATCTTCCTCATGGCTCTGGGGGAGGAACTGCCCCGGCAGGTGTTCGGCCACCCCTGGCTGATACAGAGCGAGGGGAAGATGAGCAAGTCCAAAGGCAACGTGATCTACGCGGACACCATGGCGGAGCTTTTCGGCGTGGACGGAGTGCGGTATTTCGTGCTGCACGAGATGCCATTCGACAATGACGGCGTGATCTCCTGGGAGCTGGTGACGGAGCGGGTCAATTCCGACCTGGCCAATGTGCTGGGCAACCTGGTGAACCGCACCGTGGCCATGTCCAACAAGTATTTCGGCGGCGTGGTGGCGGACGGCGGCGCACCGGAGCCGATGGACGAGCCGCTGAAAGCCGCGGCCATCCAGTGTGGGGCGAAAGTGGCGGCGAAAATGGACCGGCTGCGGGTGGCGGACGCCATCGGGGAGATATTCGCGCTGCTCAAACGCTGCAACAAATACATCGACGAGACCATGCCATGGGCGCTGGCCAAGGACGAAGGCCAAAAGACCAGGCTGGCGACGGTGCTCTACAACCTTACGGAGTCCATCACCATAGCCGCATCCTTGCTGGAGCCGTTCATGCCCGGGACATCCAAGAAGATGCTGGCCCAGGTCGGGGCCGGGAAGCGGGGGTACGAGGAGCTGGGGTTCTTCGGCCTGTACCCCAGCGGCGGCAAGGTGACGGGTGCGCCGGAGATCCTCTTCGCGCGGATGGACGTGAAAGAAGTGCTGGCCAAAGTGGCGCCGCCCCCAGGGGAGGAAGCCGGGGGTGGCGCAGCGGGGAAGGCCGCGGAGCCCGGGACTGCGAAGCCCTCGGATGCGGACGCAGAAATCACGATAGACGAGTTCGCCAGGTGCCGTTTCCGGGTGGGAGAGGTCATCGCCTGCGAGGAAGTGCCCAAGTCCAAAAAGCTGCTGTGCTCCAAGGTGAAGATCGGCGACGAGGTGCGCCAGATCGTCAGCGGCATCAAGGCCTCCTATACGCCGGAAGAGATGGTGGGCAAGAAAGTGATGGTCATCACGAACTTGAAGCCCGCCAAGCTCGCGGGGCTGCTCTCGGAGGGGATGCTGCTTTGCGCCGAGGACGCCGAGGGGCGGCTGGCCCTGATGACGCCGGACCGGGAGATGGCGTCGGGGGCGGAGATACGGTGATATCGCCCCGCGGGCTAAACGGGCGGTCGATGCTGAGCCTTGAGGCCGGCGAGGGCTGGGATACGGTGATATTGCCCGCCGGCCAAACTTTGCGCAAAGTTGGGACCAAAGTCGGATGCGCATTGTCTGGTTGATGGGGCGATAAAGCCACGATGACGCAAAGTGCGAGGTGAGATGCCCATAGGTGCGGGCATACGTCATGGAGGGTGTGGATGAAACGAGGCTTGAGCGGGTTCGCCCTGAAGATGATCGCCATCGTCACTATGCTCATCGACCACATAGGATATGTGTCCGTGTTCGTGTTCCCTTACAGGCTGGGCAACGGGGAGTATTATTTTTACCACATCGCCCGCACCATCGGGCGGGTTTCTTTCCCGTTGTTTTGTTTCCTGCTGGTGGAGGGGGCCATTCACACAAGCAGCCGCATCAAGTACGCATGGCGGCTGCTTGTGTTTGCGCTGATTTCAGAAATCCCGTACAACCTGGCGTTCTACCGCCGGATTTCGGACTGGACGATGCAGAATGTGTTCCTCACCTTGCTCATCGGGCTGGGTGTGGTGTCCGTGATGCAGAGGTACAGGCCGCAGCGGTACAGGTCGCAGCGGTACAGGTCGCAGCCTTGGGATGGTGAAGTTGCGAACGGGCATGGCGGGAAACCAGAAGTGGCTGGAAATCGGGATCGTGGAGCTTGGGATGGCGTGGCTGCGAACGGGCTTGACGGGGGTTATGTGCACGGCGCACCATCAGGGCGTAGGGCGAGTTTTGGGAGCGGCGCAGCTTCTGATTATGGTGCGGCATCCCGACCGGGCCCAGCGACACACACAGGGGGGCCCGGGCTTAAAGACTGGATACCCTGTGTACTTGTGTGGGCGCTGGCGTATGTGGTGGGGTGCGCGCTCGCCCTGGCGCTGCGGACGGACTATGACTGGATGGGCGTGACGCTCATCACCATACTGTACCTATGCAAGGATGAAGATGTGCGGGGGGCGCTCTGGGGGATATGGTGCAGGGTTTCCGGGGTCAGGACGTACCCCGCGGCAGGAAGCCAGGGCCCGTTCGGCGGGGGCGACACCCAGGGCGGCGTATGTGCGGTGAAACAGGGCTACGGGCAACCGCAGGGCCCGGGCGGCGGGATGCAGGAACTTTTTGGAAAATGGATGACGCTGGCGCTGGGGGGGGCTTTCAGCGCATATATCAGCTGGCAGATGGGCATAGGGGCGGGGCTCCTGGCGTTCATACCCATCTGGTACTATGATGGGCGGCGGGGGTGGGGCGGCCTGAAGTACGCATTTTACGCATTCTACCCGTTGCACCTGCTGGCGCTGTACATCATCACCACTGCGGTTATGAGGCCGCTGTACTGGTAGGTATTGCTCCGCCGACTAAACCTTGCGCAACGGGCGACGCAGAAAAAGCGATTTAGTCAAGGCGCGAAGAGGGAAGATACTGAACGTATCTGACCGATGAGCAACGTAGAATAGATTGCTTTTTCAATGTCGAACGCGCATTGTTTAGTTGGTGGAGCAATATCCCATGGTTAGACACCACACAATAGAGAAGATAGGATAGGATAGGATAGGATAACATAGCACATGATCTTTGACACACATGCACATTATGACGATGAGAGGTTTGATGGCGACCGGGATGCTTTGCTTTCCGGCCTTTTTTCCGGTGGCGTCGAAACGGTGGTGAATATCAGCTCGGACCTGGCGTCGGTGCAAAAGACGCTGGACTTGCTGGGGAAGTACCCTTTTTTATATGGCACGGTGGGGATACACCCCACGGACTCCGGGGAGCTGGACGAAGAGAAGTTCGGGTGGGTTTGTGATACAGCGAAGATGTATCGCTACAAGGCGGTGGCGGGCGCTGGCGGGGTGGACGACCAGGTGTCGGGCGACACCGCCGCCCGCCATCTATCGCCTGGCAGCTTGACACAGTGGGATGAAAATGCCGGGGCTGTGGGAATCGACAGGCAGGGCATGGCAGATTCCCCCGGGCGCATCGTGGCGATAGGCGAGATCGGCCTGGACTACTACTGGAAAGAACCGGAGCGGGAGATACAGAAGAAATGGTTCCGCCGTCAGCTGGAACTGGCCAGGGAGTGCGCCCTGCCCGTGGTGATCCATTCCAGGGATGCGGCGCAGGACACACTAACTTTGCTGAAGGAAGCGCACGGGGAGGAAATCGGCGGCGTGTTCCATTGCTTTTCCTACAGCCCGGAAGTGGCGGCCCAGGTGCTGGGGATGGGGTTCTACCTGGGGATAGGGGGCGTGGTGACTTTCGCCAATGCCAAGAAGCTGAAAGAAGTGGTGGCGGCGGCGCCATTGGAAAAACTGGTGCTGGAAACGGATGCGCCCTATCTGGCCCCGGTGCCCTACCGGGGGAAGCGCAACTCGTCGCTGTACCTGCCCTATGTGGTGGAGGAAATCGCAAGGATACGGGGCATCCCCGAGGAAGAAGTCATTCAAGCGACAAACCGCAACGCAAAGGAGCTGTTTCGGATCGGGAGTTAAGATGCAGCGGATCGGCGGCTGGTATACCGGACCAGTCCGATTGGCTGCCTGGAACGAAAGTACAAGAGTATGGGAAAGCAGTGCTATGGTAAAGAAGTGATATGAAAGAACGATGATATGGAAAAACCGGGAATCGTTGAAATAGACGAGTATTTCATGAGAGAAGCCCTGAAGCAGGCGAAAAGGGCTGCAGCGATGGGGGACACGCCCATCGGGTGCGTCATCGTGCGGGATCGGGGGTGCGCTTTAGGTGGTATGCCCGAAATCATAGCCCGGGGCTACAACAGGCGCAACAAGGACAAAAACGTGCTGTCCCATGCGGAACTCATCGCACTGAAGAAAGCGTGCAAAGCGGTGGGGGACTGGCGGCTGGAGGACTGCACCATGTACGTGACGCTGGAACCCTGCCCCATGTGCGCCGGCGCATTGGTGCAGTCGCGCATCAAGCGGGTGGTGATGGGGTGCAAAAACCCCAAGGCGGGATGCGCCGGGTCGGTGCTGGACCTCCTCCACCAAGACGGTTTCAACCACCGGGTGGAGACCGGGGAGGGCGTGCTGGAGGAGGAGTGCGGGGCGCTGCTGCAGGACTTTTTCCGGGCAGTGCGGCGGCGGGGCAAAGATGAGGGTACAGCCGATAGCGAACCCGATGACTTGTTGCGGCAAGTTTGCTCGGAAGGTACACGCCCGCATATGATGCGATTATAGATCGGGGCTGCGCCGCATAATGGCGGGGCATAGGGATGAGAAAGAAGGCCACATGGACAGCGGATTGACGCCGTACCAAAAAACCATGCAGATCGTGCAGAAGTATGACTTCATTTTCCGCAAGCGGTTCGGGCAGAATTTCTTGGTGGACGCCCATGTATTGGACAAAATCGTCGCGGCGGCCGATGTGGGGCCCGAGGATGTGGTGTTGGAGATCGGGCCGGGGATCGGCACGCTGACCGTGGCGCTGGCTGCAAGGGCGGGGCATGTGGTGGCCGTGGAGATCGACCGGTCGCTGCTCCCCATACTGGCTGAAACGCTGGAAGGATACAGCAATGTAACGGTCATAGGCCAGGACATCATGGAGACGGACATCGATGAAATCGCAAAGACGTATGGCGGTGGCAGACCCATCAAGGTGGTGGCCAACCTGCCCTACTACATCGCCACGCCCATCGTCATGGGGCTGCTGGAAAAAGATGCGCCTATTTCCCAGATTGTGGTGATGGTGCAAAAGGAAGTGGCCAGCAGGATGCAGGCCGTGCCCGGCACGAAGGACTATGGCGCGCTGTCGCTGGCGGTGCTCTACCACGCACAGGCATATCTGGCGGCCAATGTGCCCCCGAACTGCTTCATCCCCAGGCCCCGTGTGAGTTCCGCCGTGCTGCGCCTGACGCCCAGGGGAAAGCCGTCGGTGGATGTGGGGGACCCTGCGTTTATGTTTGCGCTCATCCGGGCGGCGTTTGCGACCAGGCGCAAGACACTGGCCAACAGCCTGGGCCATGACCCGGCGCTGGAAGCGCTGGGCATCACCAAGGAGTCGGCGGCGGAGGCCATCGCAGGGCTGGGGTTCCCCCCGGCGGTACGGGGGGAAGCGCTGGGGCTGGAGGAATTCGCCCGGTTAAGCGATGCACTGGGAGGTTCGCGCGGCTGAGTGATGCGCCGGGGGGCGTATGGTTAAGGGATGTGCTGGGAGGTTCGCGCGGCTGAGTGATGCACTGGGGCACATCCCTCTTGGATCAAAATAGCTCGCTGGAATGAGTGTAAGTCGTGCCATTTCAGCGAGCTATTTTGACGAAAATGACTGATATATCCCTTGATTTCGTTTATGATGCAACAAATAGATCGCTGGAATATGTGCAAATCGTGCCATTCCAGCGAGCTATTTTGCAGAAAACGGTTGATTTATCTGATGATTTCATTTATAATGATTCACTGCCAACCCCTTTTGCCGGGAACGGTTCGGGTATCACTTTGGAGGCTATGATGCGGGCATCCTGCGTAAGCGCGAAGTCTTTTGCCGGGGACGGTTCGGATATCGCTTTGGAGGTGTGATATGGAGATCATAGGGCGAGGAAAGGAACGACACATCCTGGAACGCTGCGAAGGATCCGGGAAGCCTGAGTTTGTGGCGGTATATGGCAGGCGGAGGGTCGGAAAGACATACCTGGTCGCAGAGCATTTCGGCAACCGTTTCGCATTTTCCGTGACAGGTACAGCGAGCGGGAAGAAAACAGACCAACTGGGCGAGTTTTATCAGGCGCTCAGGAAGCACTACCAAGGCGACATCCGGCCACCCAAAAGCTGGGCGGATGCTTTCCGTTTGCTGGAGGAACAAATCGAACGGGATGTCACCCAGGGGAGGAAAGTCCTCTTTTTCGACGAGCTGCCGTGGCTCGACACGCCGAAGTCGGGCTTTTTGACTGCGCTTGAACATTTCTGGAACGCATTCGCATCCCGGCGCCCGGACATCATGCTCATTGTGTGCGGCTCCGCGGTATCGTGGATGATCAGAAAACTGATCGACAACTATGGTGGGCTTCACAACCGGGTGACCGAAACAATCGTTGTCGAGCCATTTACACTTGGCGAGTGCGAGGCATTCTACCGCAGCCGGGGCATCGCATACAACCGTAGGCAGATCGCTGAGGCGTACATGATCCTTGGCGGTATCCCCTACTACATGGATGCGATGGACAAGATGTATGGGTTGAACCAGAACATAGACTTGCTTCTCTTTGAGAAAAACGCCAAGCTGGCCAGGGAATTCGACCGTCTGTACCATTCCCTTTTCCGGAACGCAGAAAACCACATTCGCATCGTGGAAACACTGGCGAGTCACGGAAGCGGTATCACCAGGCAGGAACTGTCCCAGAAAAGCGGCGTCTCCGACGGCGGCGGCCTCACGAAGGCTCTGGCTGAGCTGGAGGAATGCGGGTTGGTGTCGCAAAGCCAAGACATAATAAAGCGCAGAAACGGGGAATACTACAAATGCGTTGATTTCTTCACCCTTTTCTATCTCAAGTTCCTGAAAGGCCGGAAAGGGACAGATCCGCATTTTTGGACCAACTACCTGACGGACCCTGCACACAGGGGATGGTGCGGTTACGCCTTCGAGCGGCTTTGTATGGCACATGTGCCGCAGATCAAACAAAAGCTCGGCATCGCCGGCGTCGTCACCGAGGTCTACGCATTCCGCAGCGAACAGACGAAGGGCGGCGCGCAAATCGACCTCCTGATCGACCGCAAAGACGACGTCATCAACCTTTGCGAATGCAAATTCACCGGATCGCCTTACGATTTCTCCGAAAGCGAGGCGGCGGAGCTGGAACGTAAAAAGGAGGTCTTCTGGCGGGAAACCGGCACGAAAAAGGCCATCCATGTGACGCTGATCGCATCGGGCGGCGTGGGGACGGGGCCCTGGAAAAACGACATACAGTCAGTCATCACCCTGGACGACCTGTTCAAGGATATATGAAGCCATGCTTTGGGGCAACGGCCAGCTCCCCGTCCAGCGCGCCGAACACCCACTGTCCAAGGACATATGAAGCATGCTTGGGGGCAGCCCCGGCACACAAATCACCTTTCGAAAATATTGAGAATCTTTCTTTACAAGTCGGCGGTTTGTGATATACTTGTACCCATGGGGGCGGACAGTGGCCTCCCATGGGTGTATTTATGCGGGAATCACGCTTGGAAGCGCATATCCGGTGCGGAGGAAACGGTGCGCAGGGCGTACAAACGTGTATTTATGCGGGAATCACGCTTGGTGGCACAGAGAGTTTGATGGGGAGGCGACTATGATTTGGTCTAAAGAGGAAACGCTGCCCAGGGGGCAGATGGAGCAGCTGCAACTGGGAAAACTAAAGGAGAGCGTCCGCTATATCTATGACAGAGTGGCTCCCTACAGGGCGAAGATGGATGCGGCGGGTGTGAAGCCGGAGGATATAAGGGAGCTTTCGGACCTGCAAAAACTGCCATACACGGTGAAGGCGGATTTCCGGGACAACTACCCCATGGGGATGTTCGCGGTGGCACCGGGCGAGCTGGTGCGTTTCCACGCCTCCAGCGGCACCACGGGCAAGCCCACGGTGGTGGGGTACACCCGCAAAGACCTGGACGTATGGCTGGACAACGTGGCGCGGATCGCCTGCATGGGCGGCGCGTCGAAAGACGACATAGCGCAGATATCATTTGGCTACGGGACATTTACGGGGGCGCTGGGCCTCCATGGGGGGCTGGAGAGGATAGGTGCTTCGGTCATCCCCATGTCTTCCGGCAATTCCAAAAAACAGATGCTCTTCATGCAGGACATCGGCACCACGCTGCTGGTGGCCACCCCCTCATACGCACTGCACTTGGGCGAGGAGGTCAGGGAGGCGGGGCTGGACCCAGAAAAGGACCTGAAACTGCGCATTGGGCTGTTCGGCGGCGAGGGCATGACGGAGCCCATGCGGGCAGAGATGCAAAAAATCTGGGGCAAAGGGTTTTTCTGCACCCAGAACTACGGGATGAGCGAACTGTGCGGGCCGGGCGTTTCCGGGGAGTGCGAGGCGCTGACGGGGATGCATGTGAACGAGGACTGGTTCATACCGGAGATCATCGACCCTGCCACGGGGCAGGTCCTGCCGGAGGGGCAGTCCGGGGAGCTGGTGATCACCTGCCTGGGCAAGGAGGCGCTGCCCCTCATGCGCTACCGCACCGGCGACCTGACGAAACTGGACTACGCGCCATGCCCCTGCGGGCGCACCACCGTGCGCATGGCGAACCTATTCGGCCGCGCTGACGACATGCTGGTGATACGGGGCGTCAATGTGTTCCCCACCCAGATCGAAGAAGTGCTGCTGGGCGTACCCGAAATCGGCCCCCACTACCATATCACTGTGGAACGCATCGAGTACCTTGATATGATGACCATCGCCGTGGAACTCATCGACGACCGGTTGCTGGACAGCTATGGGCAGCTGGACGAGCTGGAAAAGCGCATCCAGAAACGCATGCATGACGTGCTGGGCCTGGCGACCAAGATCAAGCTGGTGGCGCCCCACAGCCTGCAGCGGTTTGAGGGGAAAGCCAAGCGGGTCACCGACCTGCGCAAGGATGGGTTGTGAAGCGGGGGATGTGCAGGCAGCTCGCTTTGGCGAGGCGGGTGATGACACTCGGCAGTGCGCGGTGAGAGGATGCAGCATGTGTGCAGGCGGTTCGCGTTGGCGAAGCGGGTGGACGGACGGCGCAAGGATGGGAAGCGGGCCAGGCGGCGGATAGGGCAGCGGGCCAGACGACAGATAGTACGACATATAGGACGGCAGCATATGCTTGCGGGCATAAATGCAAGGAAGCACGAAAGGATTGGACGATATGCAAGAGAGTGTACTGATGTTGGGCAATGCGGCCATCGCGCGCGGGGCTTACGAGGCGGGGGTGAAGGTCGCAAGCGCATATCCCGGCACGCCCAGCACTGAGATCAGCGAGTGCCTGGTGCAGTATGCGCAGGACCTGTACTGCGAATGGGCTCCCAACGAAAAAGTGGCTGCGGAAGTGGCTATCGGCGCGAACCTGGCCGGCGTGCGGGCCATGGCGTGCATGAAGCATGTGGGGTTCAACGTGGCTGCGGACCCCGCCTACACGGTTTCATATATGGGGGTCAACGGCGGATTGCTGTTCGTGGTTGCGGACGACCCGGGGCTCTACAGTTCCCAAAACGAGCAGGACACCCGCATGGTGGCGCGGGCCGCGAAGCTGCCTGTGCTGGAACCCGCCGACAGCCGGGAGGCGAAAGAATACACCAAGATGGCCTTCGAGCTGAGCGTCGCCTACGACAGGCCATTTGTGCTGCGCACCACCACGCGCCTGGCACATTCCCAGAGCTTCGTGGCATTGGAGCCAAGGGTGGTGCCGGAAGACCGGCCATATAGCCGCAACCCGGCCAAAAACGTCATGATGCCCGGCAACGCCAAAGGCCGTCACGCCGCGGTGGAAGAAAGGATGCGGGAGCTGGCGGCGGCAGCGGACACGATGCCCATAAACACGGTGGAATGGGGTGACACCAAGATCGGCGTCATAACCGCCGGGATACCATACCTGTACGTAAAGGAGGCGCTGCCGGAGGCGAGCGTGCTGAAGCTGGGGATGGTACACCCATTGCCCAAAGGGCTGATAAGCGAATTCGCTTCCAAGGTGGAAAAACTCTACATCGTGGAGGAGCTGGACCCCCTCATCGAGGAACAGGTGCGTTCCTGGGGGATCTCCTGCATCGGCAAAGAGGCGTTCACGCTGCTGGGCGAATACAGCGCCAATATGCTCCGGGAAGCGCTGCTGGGCGAAAAAACCCAGGCGAAACCCGCCGAAGGCGCTCCCAACCGCCCGCCCATCCTGTGCCCCGGGTGCCCACACCGCAGCACGTACGAAGTGCTGCGCAAGCTGAAGATCCATGCGGCCGGGGACATCGGGTGCTATACATTGGGTGCGGTGGCCCCGCTGGGGGTGGTGGACACCACCGTGTGCATGGGCTCGGGGATTTCCTCGCTCCACGGCATGGAAAAGGCCAAAGGGCGCGATTACATCAAGGACTGGGTGGCGGTCATCGGCGACTCCACTTTCCTGCATACAGGCATCAACTCCCTCCTGAACATGGTGTACAACCAGTCCACGGGCACGGTGCTGATACTGGACAACTCCACCACCGGGATGACCGGGCACCAGGACCATGCCGCCACAGGAAAGACCCTCCAGGGGAAAACCGTCCCTGCGGTGGACCTGGTGGAACTGCTGAAAGGCATGGGAGTGCCTTGGGTGAGGGTGGTGGATGTGTTCGACCATCCAGCACTGTCCGGCGCCGTCAAAGAGGCGCAGGATTTCGAGGGGGTGTCGGTTATCATCGCCCAAAGCCCCTGCGTGTTGCTTAGCAAAGTGAAAAGGCCGTTTTACCGTTTCCTTCCGGACAAGTGCAAGAAGTGCAAGGCGTGCCTGGGCCCTGGCTGCCCCGCCATCACGGTGGGCGAGGATGGGGTGATCACCAGCGACGAGACACTCTGCAGCGGGTGCGGGCTGTGCTTCGGGCTGTGCAAATTCGGGGCTATCGAACTTGCGGGCTGAACGGGCCCCAAGGGTCGCTTTGGCCATTGGCGGTGCATACAGTTTCGCCGGGTCGGCCTTTTGGCGGTTGCGGGTTTCGGTGATCGGTTCGCCGGGTTGCGCCGTATCGGTTCGCAGGCGGCGAATGTAATTTAGAAAGGCAGAAAATGAACACAAAAAATATTATCATAGTCGGCGTGGGCGGGCAGGGGACGTTGCTCACCAGCCGGATACTGGGGGGGCTGGCGCAGGGCGCCGGGTATGATGTGAAGCTGTCCGAGGTGCATGGCATGGCCCAGCGCGGCGGCTCCGTGGTGACGTTCGTGCGCTATGGCGACAAAGTGGACGAGCCCATCGTGGAGGAAGGCCATGCGGATGTGATCATCGCGTTTGAACGTCTGGAGGCGATGCGCTATGCGCATTTCCTGAAAAAGGACGGCATATTGATCGTGAATGACTACCGCATCGACCCGATGCCGGTGGTGATAGGTGCGGCGAAATACCCCGAGGACATACTGGGCACACTCTCGCAGCAGTACAGGGTCTATGCGGCTGACGCCACTTCATTGGCCAAGGAAATGGGAAACCCCAGGGTGTTCAACCTCATCGTGCTGGGGCTGGCATCCCGGTACATGGATTTTTCACAGGAAGAATGGGAAGACGTGATACGCAAAACCGTGCCCAGGAGCGCGGTGGACATAAACCTGAAAGCCTTCCGGGCGGGGAAGTCCATATAGAAAAAAATAGGCGTGTGCGGTGCCGCCGGGAGGCGGGGAATGGGGGAGACGATGATATCTCAGGTATCGATTTTCGTGGACAACAGGCCGGGGAGCCTGTGGGAAGTGACCCAGATCCTGGGCGAGGAGGGCATAAACATCCGTGCGGTGGCGGCCTATGACACCCCCGAGTTCGGGATCCTGCGCATGGTGGTGGACCAGGTCGCATCGGCGAAGGATGTCCTGACCAGGCGGGGGTTCGTGGTGCGCATCACTGAGGTGGTGGGTGCGGAGCTGGTGGACGAAAAAGGCAGCCTGGGCCGGATGCTGGAGGCCCTGGCAAAGGGCGGCGTGAACGTGAACTACATATATTCTTTCGTCATCAGGGGCGGGAAGGCGCCTGTGATGGTGTTTCACACCGACGACAACGAAAAAGCCTGCGCCATCCTGGGTGAAGCGAAGATCCGGGTGGTGGAGGCCGGGGAACTATAGACACGGGCTGCGTCAGGCGGGTGGGTATGCCGAGGGGCGCCCGGTGACGGCGCCCGGTGACAGCGGCGGCCGATACGTAGCGCGGCGGAGGCATCCGGGTGACTGCGGCGTCCGGCGACGGCGGCGGCCGATACGAGGCGCGGCGGAGGTTTGGCTGTGCCGCCCGTAGACATATGGGATAAGGCAATGGGATTAATGCACTGGAAATATATGGAGGAGAGGGAAGAAAGCTATGGCAAAGAACGAAAGCAAACCGTGGGTAGAGACCATCCTGGACCCGAAAGTGGAGTGCGCCAGCCGGGATGAGATGAGCGCACTCCAAAGCGAGCGCCTGAAAGACGTGGTTAGGCGCGTGTACGAGAGGGTGCCCTTTTATCAGAAGAAGATGAAAGAGATGGGCGTGGAGCCGGGCGACATCCGGGGCATCGAGGATATCGGCAAACTGCCATTCACCACCAAAGAAGACGTGCGCGCCAACTACCCGTTCCAACTGCTGGCAGTCCCAAACGCCGATGTGGTCAGGGTGCAGGGGACGTCAGGCACCACGGGGAAACTGGTGGTCATGCCCTATTCCCAGAAAGACGTGGACGTATGGGGCGAATGCTGCGGCAGGGGCCTGACCATGGCCGGACTGGGGCGGGAGGACAGGATCCACGTGTGCTACGGCTACGGGCTTTTCACCGGCGGGATGGGGCTGGACTACGGCGCCACACACATCGGGGCCATGGCGATCCCCATGTCCAGCGGCAACACCAAACGTCAGATGATGTGCATGGAGGACTTCGAGGCGACGGCTATCGCCTGCACCCCCAGCTATGCGCTGCACCTGGCGGAGGCCATGGCGGAAGCGGGCGTGGTGGACCGACTCAAGATCCGGGCGGGCATCCACGGCGCGGAGCCCTGGACCGAGGAAATGCGCAAGAAAATTGAGAGCATACTGCATATCGACTGTTTTGATATCTATGGGCTGTGCGAGATCACCGGGCCCGGTGTGGCCATGGACTGCATCCACCACAAAGGCCTCCATGTGTACGAGGACTATTTCTACCCCGAGGTGCTCAACCCCGCCACCGACGCACCCTGCGCGGAAGGGGAGACCGGCGAGCTGGTGTTTACCACGTTGGCCAAGGAGGCCCTGCCGCTGCTGCGCTACAGGACCAAGGACCTGACGGACATCACCAGGGACAAATGCGACTGCGGGCGCACATTGGCTCGGTTCAACAAATTCACCGGGCGTACGGACGACATGAAGGTCATCCGGGGCGTCAATGTGTTCCCCACCCAGGTGGAGACGGCGCTTTTGTCCATGGGCGGCGGCGTGGCGCCACATTACCTGCTCATCGTGGACCGGGAGGACAACCTGGACGTGCTCACCGTGCTGGTGGAAGTGGACGAGCGGTATTTCTCCGACGAGATCCGAAAGCTGGACGAGCTGCGGGCGAAAGTGGCCAGGGTGCTCCACGATGCGCTGGGCGTGTCCGTTAACGTGAAGCTGGTGGAGCCCAAAACCATCGACCGCAGCGAAGGCAAGGCGAAGCGGGTCATCGACAACCGGAACCTGTGATACGCAACCCGGCGCAGGGATGCAGGTTTTTTGCCGGGTGACGAGAGTGGCGCCGAGGGGGCGCGGGATCGCGGCATGACGGCTGGGGCGCAGTGATGGGCTTTCCTGGCGGTGTGAGTCGCGCCGGGGGGCGCAGGATTGCGGTATGATGGGGCATTTCGGTGCGGGGTGGCTGCCATGTGCAGGCAGCGGGTGCATCGACTGCCGGACAGATAAAAACGGAGGGACGAATGAGCAAAAATATCAAGCAGCTTTCGGTTTTTTTGGAAAACAAGGAAGGGCGGCTCAATGAGGCTTTGAACATCTTGGCCGCCGCTGACGTGAACATCGTGGCCCTGAGCCTGGCCGACACGAAGGATTTCGGGATGCTGCGGATGATCGTGTCCGACCCGGAGAAAGGCCAGCAGGCCCTCAAGGCAGAGGGGATCACCGCCAGCCTCACGGAGGTCATCGCCGTGCAGGTGTCCCATGCGACCGGGTCCCTGGCCAAGGCCATGGAGAAAATCGCCGATGCGGGGGTGAATGTGGAGTACATGTACGCATTCGCCAACGGCGCCAAGGCGTCCGCCATCCTCAAGATCTCCGCACCCGAGACAGTGGTGGACATCCTGTTGGGGAGCGGTTTCGAGGTGTGGGATGCGGACGAAGCCTACCGGGCTAACCAGTGAACTTAAGAAAATTGTAATTGACAAACACATTTTCATCAATTACAATGTGCATAATTTCATATTCAAACCGTTGAAGCGGAGATAACGGCAGATCGTGCATTTACAGAGAGCCCACCGTGCTGAGAGGGGGCATTACGCAGGCTGTCAAATGGACCGCTGAGGGCGTGGTCAAAGGCTGCGGCCCGTATCGCCTGTCATTTATGGTGGTTCGGCGTGCGCCGAGTATTCCGCGACGTGGGGCCTGCGTCAATGGCCGGGGGTATGATGGTATCCCGCAAAGCGCATCGGGCTTTGGGGTTGCCGGTATAGGGTTCCTGACACGAGTGCGCATCCGGATGCGGCCGTGTGGGCCGGCGCCGGCAGTCGAAAAGCAGATGAATCAAGGTGGCACCGCGACGGTGATATGATGAACCGGCGTCCTTGAAAGGCAGCAATGTCTTGCAAGGGCGCTTTTTGTATGGCCCCGGATGGCAGGGGCGCCTTGACCGGCAAGACGGATGCACTGGCCCGCGGGCGGGGCGCACCCTGTGGGGGCGGCAGATGCCTTTCGCAGCGCCGGGGCGCGGTGCGGGAGAGCTGACCGTGGGTAGATACGCGGGCGCATTGGACTGTGCGTAGATGGGAAAGGAAAGGACATGGACGTGACCAAGATTTACCCGGATTTGGAGGGGGCGTTGCGCTTGGCATCAGGTGGTGATTACCAGATATTGCCACTTTCGCTGCGCATCCCGGTGGGGGAACTGACCCCCGTGAAAGTTATGAAGCTGCTGAAATCGGTGGACCACCACTGCTTCATGCTGGAAAGCGCGCAGCAGAGCGTCACATTCCCCTATGCCGCCACCCAGGCGGAGGCTGTGACGAAATATGAGTGGGGGCGGTACACGTTCCTGGGGTATGACCCTATCCTGGAACTGACCTGCACCAACGCTCGGGTGACGGGCGTCATAGGCGCATCCGGGCCCGAGGACGCCATACGTGACCTGATGGCCACCCACAAAAGCCCGCAGGTGGCGGGGCTGCCCAGCTTCACCGGTGGGCTGGTGGGGTATTTCTCCTACGATTTCATCAAGTACAGCGAGCCGAAACTGTGCCTGGACGCCCAGGACCAGGAACACTTCCGGGACATGGACCTGATGCTCTTTGACAAGGTGATCGCATTCGACCATGTGGAGCGGGAAATCACATTGATAGCGAACATCCGGGTGGCGGACGGGAGCGTAGGCACGGTTTCGAATCATTTCCCGGAAAACTACGAAAAGGGCGTGGCGCAGCTGCGCCGGATGGAGGAACTCCTGGCGCAGCCGGTGCCGGACACATACGAAAAGGGGTATGTGAAGTCGCCTTTCCGCCCATTGTTCGAAAAAGAACAGTACTGCCGGATGGTGGAACGTGCCAAGAGGTATATCTACGAGGGCGACATCTTCCAGGTGGTGCTGTCCAACCGGTTCGACGCGGATTTCAAAGGCAGCCTGTTCGACGTGTACAGGTTCCTGCGGGACACCAACCCGTCTCCCTACATGTTCTACTTCTCGGGCGGGGACGTGGAGTTTGCCGGCGCGTCGCCGGAGACGCTGGTGAAGCTGGAGGGCAAGACGCTGCACACATTCCCGTTGGCGGGCACCAAGCCCAGGGGGAAGACCCTGGCCGAGGACGAGGCATTGGAAAAAGAACTCCTGGGCGACCCCAAGGAGCTCTCGGAGCACAACATGCTGGTGGACCTGGGGCGCAACGACCTGGGGAAAATCAGCACATTCGGCTCGGTGGCGGTGGAAAACTACCTGGGGATCCAGCGGTTTTCCCATGTGATGCACATCGGCTCCACGGTGGTGGGCACCATCCGGGAGGATCGGGACGGGCTTAGCGCCATCGAGGCGGTGCTGCCGGCAGGGACGCTCTCCGGGGCGCCGAAAATCCGCGCCTGCGAGATCATAAACGAGCTGGAGAACAACAAGCGGGGGCTGTACGGCGGGGCCATCGGGTACATTTCCTTCACCGGGAACGTGGACACATGCATCGCCATACGGCTGGCTTTCCAGAAAAACGGGCGTGTGTTCGTGCGCAGCGGGGCCGGCATCGTGGCGGACAGCGTGCCGGAGAGGGAGTATGCGGAGTGCCTGCAAAAGGCCCAGGCCGTGATGGACGCGTTGGAGCGGACGAAAGGGGATGATTAGGATGGTGCTGCTCATTGACAATTACGACAGTTTTTCTTACAACCTGTACCAGCTGGTGGGGGGGTTCACACAGGACATCAAGGTCATCCGCAACGACGAAAAGACAGCACAGGAGATCCTTGACATGGGGCCGTCGGCGATACTGCTCTCCCCCGGCCCCGGCAAGCCCGCCGACGCAGGGGTGTGCGAGGAAGTGATCCTGCGCTGCGGCCCCACCATCCCCATCCTGGGGGTGTGCCTGGGGCACCAGGCGATATGCGAGGCATTTGGCGGCACCGTGACCTATGCCAAGGAGCTCATGCACGGCAAGCAAAGCCTGGCGGAAGTGGATACCGGGTCGGCGCTGTTTGACGGGGTGCGTTCCCCGATACCGGTGGGGCGGTACCATTCGTTGGCCGCCATGGAGGACACATTGCCGGAATGCCTGAAAGTGACGGCGAGGTCCGCAAGCGGCGAAGTCATGGCGGTGGAACATGACACATACCCCATATACGGGCTGCAGTTCCACCCGGAATCCATCCTCACGCCCGACGGGAAAGCCATCATGCAGGCGTTTTTGAGGAAAGCAAATGTCAAATGCAAGGAGAGGAATATGATCAGGGAAGCCATCATCGATTTGTCAAAAAAACAGGATCTCACCTACGCCACCGCCAACGAAGTGATGAACGAAATCATGGGAGGGGAGGCCAGCCCGGTGCAGATGAGCGCATTCCTCACGGCGCTGAGCCTGAAAGGGGAAACCATCGACGAGATCACCGCCTGTGCCCATAGTATGCGCAGCCACTGCATACGGCTGCTCAATGACCAGGATGTGCTGGAAATCGTGGGGACCGGGGGCGACCGCTCCAACTCATTCAACATCTCCACCACTTCCAGCTTCGTCATCAGCGCGGCGGGCGTGCCGGTGGCCAAACACGGAAACCGGGCGGCCAGCAGCAAATCCGGGGCGGCGGACGTGCTGGAGGCGCTGGGCGCCAACATCACCGTGCCGGCGGAAAAAAGCAAGGAGCTGCTGGCGTCTTTGGGGATGTGTTTCCTCTTCGCCCAGAACTACCACATCGCCATGAAGTACGTGGCGCCGGTGCGCAAGGAGCTGGGGATCCGCACGGTGTTCAACATCCTGGGGCCCCTGGCGAACCCCGCGGGCGCATCCATGCAGCTCATGGGCGTCTACGAGGAGGCATTGGTGGCCCCCCTGGCGCAGGTCATGAGCAACCTGGGGGTGAAGGACGGGATGGTGGTGTTCGGGCAGGACGGGCTGGATGAGATTTCCATGAGCTCCCCCACCACCGTGTGCGAGGTGCGGGACAAAACCTTCACCACCTACGAGATCACGCCGGAACAGTTCGGGTTTGCCCGCTGCCGCAAGGAAGAACTGGCGGGGGGCACGCCCCAGGAAAACGCTGACATCACCCGGGCGATCCTGGACGGCCAGAAAGGGCCCAAGCGGGATGCGGTGCTGCTGAACTCCGCCGCGGCCCTCTACATCGCCCATGTGGTGCCGGGCATCGCCGAGGGGGTGGCCCTGGCGGCAAAGACCATCGATTCGGGGAAGGCCAAGAAGCAGATGGAGCGGTTCGTGGCGATGTCCAATGCATGAGGGGGCGCCCCCTGCAGCCGGGGGCACAGCGTCGCAGCCGGGGGCGGGCAGCATCTCATCCGGGAGGGCCTGCCCCCATGCGCCCGGGGCTGCGGGTTCCTCCGGCGAGCCTGTAGTCTCGCCTCCGGCACTCGGGAGAGCCCCTGCGGGTCTCCCCTCGTAGCGCCCAAGTGCGCATGGGGGCAGGCCCTCCCGGCTGGCTAAGGTGCTTCCGTGGGCTGCGAGGTGATTCGCAAAGATCGGAGGTTTTGCATGATTCTGGATGAGATTGCGGCCCGGACGAGGGTGCGGGTGGCGCAAGAAGAGAAAGCGGTCGGGCTGGAAGCGGTGATCAGGGGGGCGGAGGGGATGTTTGCGTCAGGGCGCGGTGCGCACAGATTCCCCTTCGAAGAGGCGCTGCGTGCGCCGGGGATGTCCTTCATCTGCGAGGTGAAGAAGGCTTCGCCCTCCAAGGGGGTGATTGCGGAGGAATTCCCGTACCTGGACATCGCCCGGGAATATGAGGCGGCGGGGGCGGCGGCGGTGTCCGTGCTGACGGAGCCGTATTATTTCCAAGGGGATGGGCGGTATCTGAAGGAGATCTGTGCCGTGGTGGGGATCCCGGCGCTTCGCAAGGATTTCGTGGTCAGCGAATACCAGATATACGAGGCGAAAACGCTGGGGGCGGCGGCGGTGCTGCTGATATGCGCCATATTGGACGACAGGGAGCTAAAGTCTTACCTGGAACTGGCCCACGGGCTGGGGATGTCCGCGCTGGTGGAGGCGCACACTTCAGAAGAAGTGGAGAGGGCCCTGGCCGCGGGGGCCAGGGTGGTGGGCGTGAACAACAGGGACCTGCAGACGTTCCGGGTGGACACGCAGACCAGCATACGGCTGCGCCATCTGGTGCCGACGGGCATCCTCTTCGTCTCCGAAAGCGGCATCCGGACACGGGAAGATGTGCGGGCGCTGGAAGAGGCCGGGGTGGATGCCTGCCTGGTGGGGGAGAGCCTCATGCGGGCGGCGGACAAAAGGGCGGCTCTGGGGGTGTTGTCGAAAACGGTGGTGGCCAATGGGCGATAGTGGCAAAAAAGGGGCATTGCGCATCAAACTCTGCGGCATCCGCAGGATCGAGGATGTGGGGTATGTGAATGAGGCCATGCCGGACTTTGCGGGGTTTGTGTTCGCGCCGGGCAGGCGGCAGGTGGACGTCCCGACGGCACGGGCGCTGCGGGAACGTCTGTCACCGGCGATCCGCGCGGTAGGGGTGTTCGTGGATGAAGACCCCGCCGCCATCATCCGGTTGCTGCGGGAAGGGACCATCGACATCGCCCAGCTGCACGGGGGCGAGGACGAGGCGCAGATCCGCCGTATCAAGGGCGCCACGGGAAAACCGGTGGTGAAAGCTGTGTCGCTGCCGGGGGTTGACCGGGATGTGCCGCCCGGTGGCGCCCCTGGGAACGAAAGTGCCGCAGGAAATGGGCTCGGTTTGGGAAGTTTGGCCGGCGATGTGCACGATATCCATACGGAAGAATCAAGGGCAGTCCGCACACTGTCTGTCGCCCAGGGGGATGCCCTGCGTGCCATCCGGCGATGGCAGGGTTCGGCGGCGGATTATCTCCTGTTCGACCAGGGGAAAGGCGGCACCGGGCGGACATTCGACTGGAAGCTATTGGAAATGAGCGGGAACCGCAAGCCGTACTTCCTGGCTGGGGGGCTGAATATAGGCAACATAAAAGATGCGCTGGCGTTTTCCAGGCAGATGTGGGAATCGGGGGGCAAAAGCACATCGGCGCCTTTCGCATTGGATTTGAGCAGCGGGATAGAAACGGATGGGGTGAAGGACCGGGGGAAGATCCTGGAAATCGTGGGGGCGATACGATATGCAGGGGATTGAAGATGCAGCGGGGCATCGAAAAAGATCGACCGCGATGGAAGCCAAAGGGAAAAGGAGGTACGCATGGGCCAGAAAACATATGGCGGCGGAGAGTTCGAACGAAGCAACTTGGCGGGGCAGGGGATCCCGGCCCAAAGCAGGGGCAGGTACGGCGCGCACGGGGGGCAGTACATCCCGGAAACGCTGATGAACGAGGTCATTCGCCTGGAAGAGGCTTACACATTTTATAAAAACGACCCGGCGTTCCAAGAGGAGCTGGGGAAGCTGTTCCGGGAATATGCGGGGCGGCCCAGCCTGCTGTACTTCGCGCAGAAGATGACCAATGACCTGGGCGGTGCGAAGGTGTACCTCAAACGGGAGGACCTTAACCACACCGGCTCCCACAAGATCAACAATGTGCTGGGGCAGACGCTGCTGGCCAAAAAGATGGGCAAGACCCGCATCATCGCGGAGACGGGGGCGGGGCAGCATGGCGTGGCGGCGGCCACGGCGGCGGCGCTCATGGACATGGAGTGCGAGATCTTCATGGGCAAGGAGGACACGGACAGGCAGGTGCTCAATGTCTACCGCATGGAACTGCTGGGGGCAAGGGTGCACCCGGTCACTTCAGGCACCGCCACGCTCAAGGATGCGGTGAACGAAACCATGCGGGAATGGGCGGGGCGTGTGGAGGACACCGCATATGTGCTGGGTTCCGTCATGGGGCCACACCCATTCCCCATGATGGTGAGGGATTTCCAGAGCGTCATCGGGCGGGAAGCGAAATCCCAGATCCTGGAAATCGAGGGGAAGCTGCCGGCCGCGGTGCTGGCGTGCGTGGGGGGCGGCAGCAACGCCATGGGGATGTTCCATGAGTTCGTCCCCCACGAAGAGGTGGCGCTCATCGGCTGCGAGGCGGCAGGGCGCGGGGTTGACACATTTGAAACCGCCGCCACCATCGCGGTGGGGAAACCGGGCATATTCCATGGGATGCATTCGTATTTCTGCCAGGACGGGGAGGGGCAGATCGCACCGGTGTACTCCATCTCCGCAGGGCTGGACTACCCTGGCATCGGTCCGGAACACGCATGGCTCCACGACACCGGGCGGGCGACGTATGTGCCGGTCACGGACGAGGAAGCGGTGCGGGCATTTGAATACCTGGCAAGGACAGAGGGCATCATCAGCGCCATCGAAAGCGCACACGCCGTGGCACACGCCATGGAAATCGTGCCGGGGATGAGCCCGGATGACAGCGTGATCATCTGCCTGTCCGGGCGGGGCGACAAAGATGTGGCGGCCATCGCCAGGTACAGGGGGAGGGATATCCATGAATGAGAAAATGGTTCCGATCAAACAGGCTTTTGAAGGCAAACGGGCGTTTATCGCATTTGTCACAGCCGGGGATCCGTCCATAGAAAGGACGGAGGAATACATCCTGCGCATGGTGCGCGCGGGGGCGGACCTCATCGAGATAGGCATCCCATTTTCCGACCCTACCGCCGAGGGGCCGGTGATCCAGGAAGCGAACATCCGTGCCTTGCGGGGCGGCGTCACCGTGTCGAAGATATTCGAGATGGTGGGGAGGGTGCGCCCGAAAGTGGATGTGCCCCTGGTGTTCATGACATATCTGAACCCCGTCTACCACTATGGGTATGGGGCGTTTTTCGCCCGGTGCCATGAAGTGGGTGTGTCGGGGATCATCCTGCCGGATCTGCCTTTCGAGGAAAAGGGGCCGGTGGCCGAGGCGGCCGCGGTGCACGGGGTGGACGTGGTTTCCCTCATCGCGCCTACCAGCAAGGAGCGCATCGGGATGATCGCCGCCGGGGCGCAGGGGTTCGTCTACCTGGTGTCTTCCATGGGTGTCACCGGGGTGCGCCGGTCGATACAGACGGATGTCCGGGAAATGGTGGATACGGTGAAGCGCTATACGGATGTGCCGGTGGCGGTGGGTTTCGGGATCCACACGCCGGAGCAGGCCGCGCAGATCAGTGCGTATGCAGACGGGGTCATTGTAGGGAGCGCCATCGTAAAGCTCATCGCGGAGCACGGTGCGGATGCGGGGGATGAGGTGGAGGCGTACGTGCGGGGGATGAAAGGGGCGATAACCTGCAAAAGTGTGTAAGACGGCTTGGAATTACTTGCAAAAGTGTGCAAATACTCCCTGGGGTTCGCATGTAGTGACCGAGGTTTGGCCGGGCCTAGTCGGGTTTGGCCGGGCCTAGCCGCGCTACGCCAGGATGCGCACGTCGCAGGGTCCGATGGGGATGGCGCCGGTCTGGGCGGGGCCGATGGTTTCCCCGGTGAGCAGGTCAGTTAGGGCCATGCCCTGTGTGTGGCCGGCCAGGTCGATGGTTGCGGGGGAGTCGTCCACGTGTACGGCCACGAAGACAGTCTCGTCGCCGTGGGTGCGGGAAAAAACCAGCGGCCTGTGGTACCCCAGTGACACCTCCCGGTAGTCGCCGTAGGTCAGGGCGGGGTGGGCCCGGCGCAAATGGGAAAGCGTGCTGATCAATGGGATCAAGCCCTGGGTGTCTTCCGGCGCTCGGCCCGGGTCCAGGTATGGGCGCAGGGGTGCGTCGGAGCCATGTTCTTTTCGCCCCTGTATGCCCCATTCGCTGCCATAGTATATCGAAGGGATGCCCGGCAATGTGAACAGCAGCGCATACAGCGTGCGCAGGAACCGGGGGTCCTTTGCGTTGCTGGCGATACGGGGCTGGTCGTGGTTGTCCAGGAATGTATAGAGGGGCCTGCCCTGGTCGGGCACGGACTGTTTCAGGCAATGCGCCAGCTCGTAGAGGTTGTTGTCATTGTGGCTGGAAAACAGGCTCTTGTAAAGTATGTAGTTGGTGACGCTATGCAGTACCTGGGGGTTCACCCACCTGGCATAGTCGCCGGACACCACCTCGCCCATCAGCCAAAAGTCCGGGCGGCGGGCCAAGACGAATGCGCGCAGGTCCCCCATGAAACCGAAATCCAGTACATTGGCGCTGTCCAGGCGCATCCCGTCTATGCCCAGCCCGTCTAGCCAAAACTCCACCGACCCGAAGAGGTATTCCCGCACGGCGGGGTTTTTCAGGTTGAATTTGACCAGCTCGTAGTAACCGCTCCAAGTGTCGTAGTCAAAGGCGTCGCCCATGGGGCTTTGCCTGTCGAACCGCACGCCGGAAAACCAGTCTGCGTAGGAACGCTCGCCTTTGCGGAGCGCCTCGAATGCGAAGAAATCCCGGCCGCAGTGGTTGAACACGCTGTCCAGCACCACCCGGATGCCGGCGCCATGGAAGGCGTCAACCAACGTGCGAAAGTCCCCATTGGAACCCAGGCGGTTGTCCACACGGCGGTAGTCTGTCACGTCATAGCCGTGGCTTCGGGACAGAAGCACCGGGGACAGAAGCACCGTATCGCATCCCAGCTCACGGATGTGGGGGATCCAGCGGGCGATCGCATCCAGGCGCCGCGGCTGCTCGCCGTAGTCGTTTTGGGGCGGTGCGCCGGCCAGTGAAAATGTAAATATGTGGTAAATGGTTGCGGTCTCGTACCAAAAATGATCCATGCTTGCACCTCGGGGATAAAACAATCTAAGTTTTCGGTTTTGCCGGGCGGCTCTGTGCCTGGTTCTGTGCCCGGTTTGTCTGAACCATAACGTATTATAAACGTTGGCGGCGGGTTATGGCAAGTTACATTTTGTAGGGAAGTGTAAGGAAAGAGTATTGTCAATCCGGGTTGGATGATGTATAGTTTCAACATGAAGACGAGAGTGATACGTTTGCATATGGTTGGGGCGGGGGGTGAAGACCTCGCGGCCCTCCGTGAGGCAGGGGCCCTGATCCGCCGGGGCGCTTTGGTGGCGTTCCCCACGGAAACGGTGTATGGGCTGGGCGCCAATGCTTTCGATGCCGAGGCGGCAGCGAAGATCTACGCCGCAAAGGGGCGGCCCAGCGACAACCCGCTGATCGTGCATATCGGGCGGATGGAGGATCTGCCCCTGGTGGTGGAAGGGGGGATCGGGACATGCGCCCGCATATTGATGGCGCGGTTCTGGCCGGGGCCGCTCACATTGATATTCCCCAAGAATCCACAAGTGCCGGATGCAACCACCGGGGGGCTGGCCACCGTGGCGGTGCGTTTCCCGGCAAATGAAATCGCCAGGAGGCTGATTTTGGAAGCGGGTGTGCCCATAGCGGCACCCAGCGCCAATACCTCCGGGCGGCCCAGCCCCACGACCGTGGCACACGTCATAGAAGACCTGGACGGGAAAATCGACATGATACTGGATGGCGGTGAGGTGGGGATAGGGCTGGAATCCACCATCGTGGACTTGACCGGGGACAGGCCGGTACTCCTGCGGCCGGGGGCGGTCACGGCGGAGATGCTGGAAGAGGCGCTGCGCGGGGCGCTGTACCCTGATACCGGCAGCCCGGGCACAGAAAGCCTTGGACTGCACCCCAAAGCGCCCGGCATGAAGTACAGGCACTATGCGCCGAGGGCGCAGATGTACGTGGTGGAGGAGTGCGCAGACATCCCAGGGCTGGCACGAAGCGCCGCCGAGTCGGGGAAGCGTGTGGGGGTGCTTTGTACGGAAGAAACGGCTGGGGAGATAGACAAAACATGCGGAGGGGGTTTTGGCACCCAATCCCCGAATCGTTTGGACCGGTGCATGGGTAAATGCATTGTAAAGTGCATTGGGAAACGAGCCGACCTGTCTACTGTGGCAGCGGGGCTCTTCGGGGCGCTGCGGGATTTGGACCACTTGGGGGTGGACGTGATATATGCGGAGAGCTACCCACGGGAGGGCATCGGCCTGGCGATTATGAACCGCCTGGTAAAAGCAGCGGGGGGAAATGTAATAAGCGGCAAAGCAGGGGAGCGAATGTAAAGCAGGCAATAGGCTGGCGAAAGGCTAGGGAGAGACAGGGGAGAGTCAGTGGAGAAGCTGGGGAGAGACGAGGGAGAGACAAGGGAGAGACAGGATAGAGACGGGAGAAAAGCGGGAGAAAGGCATGCGCAATGCAGAGAATGGGCATGTGAAAGGAGATAGGGCTATGGCGGGGAAACGCAACGACTATATCACATGGGATGAGTATTTCATGGGGGTGGCAAAGCTGTCCGCAAACAGATCCAAGGATCCCAGCACCCAGGTGGGTGCATGTATCGTCAGCGGGGACAACAAGATCCTCTCCATGGGGTACAATGGTTTCCCCATGGGGTGCTCGGACGACGAGTTCCCATGGGGCAAGGAGGATGGGGCGGACCCCTATGACACGAAGTATTTTTATGCCGCCCATAGCGAGCTCAACGCCATCCTGAACTACCGTGGCGGCAGCCTGGAGGGGAGCAAGCTCTACGTGACATTGTTCCCGTGCAACGAGTGCGCCAAGGCGATCATCCAGTGCGGCATCAAGACGGTGATCTACGCCTGCGACAAATATGCGGACACTTCCGCCACCAAGGCGTCCAAGCGGATGCTCAATGCGGCCGGGGTGAGGTACTATGAGTACCAGCCCACAGGCCGCAAGATCGAGATTCAGGTCTGACCATGGGGTCACACCGCCGCAATCTTGCCCCGTCAATACTGGGGCAAGGATTTTTCTTCTCGGAGCAGTCTCTATTGAACAAAAACAAAAAAACCCGCAAAAATGTTCAATAGAGACTTGAAAAACTCGATCCCATTGGCTATAATTCTATTGAACAAAAATGCGGAAAGACGCAAAAATAGTCAATAGGAGGCGTTAGCATATGATTATAAAAAGAGACATGTATTTGAACAGGCTTATTAGTCGGAAGCATAACGGGCTGATTAAGGTTGTAACCGGGGTGCGGCGATGTGGAAAATCCTATCTGCTGTTCAATCTTTTTAAGGAGCATTTACTTTCCGAGGGCGTAGAGCAAAGCCATATTATCGAGATTGCCTTTGATGCCTTTGAGAATAAGAGATTCCAAGACCCTTATGTACTGATGCCGTACCTACAGGAGCAAATCAAGGACAGCGAGCAGTATTACATTCTGTTGGACGAGATACAGTTATTGGGCGAGTTTGAATCGGTGCTGAACAGTCTTATTCGGAAATCGAATATAGATGTTTATGTGACCGGAAGCAATGCCCGTTTCTTGTCCAAGGATGTCATCACGGAGTTTCGGGGGCGTGGGGATGAAATTCATATGCACCCCCTCAGCTTTTCGGAGTTTATGTCGGTCTACTCTGGCAGCAAGCAGGACGGATGGAACGAATATATGCTCTATGGCGGTCTGCCATTGGTTTTGCAATACAAGAACCCCGAGGAGAAGATTGTTTTTCTGAAATCGCTTTTTGAGGAGACCTATATCTCCGATATTGTAGGGCGGCACAAGATAAGAAACCGTGCGGAGTTGGAGGAGCTTCTCAACATTCTGTCCTCGGCCATAGGCTCTCTCACCAACCCCAGCAAGCTCTCCGCCGCCTTCAAAAGTGTCAAGCAAAAGACTATTAGCAAAAATACTTTGACCCGCTATATCGACTATCTCTCAGATGCCTTCCTGATTGACAGTGCGGTGCGGTATGACATCAAGGGCAAGAAATATATCGACACGCCGCTGAAATACTACTTCACCGATATAGGGCTTCGCAACGCAAGACTGAACTTCCGCCAGTTGGAAGAGACTCATACTATGGAGAACATCCTCTTTAGCGAGCTCAAAATTCGCGCCTTTAATATAGATGTGGGTGTAGTGCCGGTCAACGTTACCGACAAGAACGGTGGTAATTCCCGCAAGCAGTTGGAGATAGATTTCGTCTGTAACAAGGGTTCAAAACGCTATTATATCCAATCTGCTTATGCTATTCCGGATCAGGCAAAAATGGAGCAGGAGCAACGCTCCTTGCTACTGACCGGAGACGGCTTCAAGAAAATCATCATCACCAAAGATGCTCCGACTGCCTATTACAACGAGGACGGCGTGTTGGTTATGAGCGTTTGCGACTTTTTGCTCAATCCGAACAGTCTTGAAATATAAGGCTTTGAAACAGAGTTAGAAAAGAAAGGCTCTCGCATACCATATCAACGACTTTGGGAGTACAGCCTTTGGGGTTCTCCTCCAAAAGTCGTTGAAACGAGGGAATCAAGATGCTCCAAAGGGGTGGGGAACCGCCAGGTCGAGCTTGCCCGCTACCAGATAGATCATCGCAGTAAATCCTTCCAACGTATTGTACCCTCGCGCCTTGCGCTTGGCAGCTTGGATCAGCGAGTTGATGCCTTCTGAGATCGCGTTCGTCAAGCGGCTCTGGAAGTAGTTCAGGATCTTCTCCCGGTGCCGCTTGAGCGTCTCCGCCGCTTCTTTCATTGGCTTGAGCCTGCATCGGCGCATCCAGGAATACAGGCTGTCCAGCGCTGACCGCGCTTCTTCCATAGTTTTACTCTCATAGAAATCATCCAGCGCAGCGATGATCCGGTATGCACGGCCCGTCTTCGGGTAGCGCTTGGAGAGTTCCGCAAGCTTCGCGCTCTGTTCCGTCGTCATCTTCCCTTCCGGAATCATGAACAGTCTACGCCCTTGGAACAGCGCTTTCTTGTCCGACACTTCCTTTTGCTCTGCTTTACGGACTTCATCCAATGCGTCCAGCATCGTTTTCTTCACATGGAACTTGTCGATGATGTTCAGCGCGTTGGGGAAGTGCTTGGCAATGGCGGGCAAGTAGGACTTGGACATATCGCTCGTTACATGCGTGATGGCCTGGGGATCCCCGCCTTTGGCACTCAGCGTTTCGACGAACCGCCTCACCGCCTCACGATCCCGGTCTTTCTCTACATCAATCACACGGCGTTTGGCCGCGTCGATCACTACCGTCACATACTTGTGCCCACGCTTGAACGACGTCTCGTCTATCGCCAACATGGCGACGTCTTCTAAATCCATATCCGCCACCGCTTTGTTCACCCAATAGCGGAGAATACTGGTCAGCGCTTTCTCATCGCACCGCAAGAGCGCTGCCGTCTTTGCCACGTTCATATCCGCGACGATGAGCATGGCATAGCCTTCAAAGAGCAAGGTGAACCGGCTGTTCTTGCGCTCGTAAGGCGCGTTGATCTGTTTGACGCCGCAATGTGGGCAAACGACCCTAGGCCTTCGGCAGTGGACGTACACGGGATAGAACATGCAATCACCGTGCCGCCAAGCGCGTTCCTTCTTCTCATATCCGAACCTGCGGGTTGTGCCGCCGCATTCCGGACAGACAAAGGCAGCGTCCTTGCGGATGCCTATATGGATGCGCAGCGCAAGTTCCTTCTCATCAAAGCTTGCGCCTGAAACATACCATGGTTCCTCCAGGTTCAATGACCCCGCCAGCATCGCCTCGAAATTTGCTATGCTATTCACTGCCCATCACCCTGCACAATTTTACCATATCAACGACTTTGGGAGTAGAGCCAAATTTGGTGTGCGTTATTGCCCAAAATCTATGATATTTGATACTGCTGCACCAATGATGTTTCCGACTGAATCAGAGTACCTTTTTTACATTCTTGCCGTGATGTGTTCGCGTGTCGCTTTTGAAATTCTCAAAATGATAAACCCGACAATCGCATTTCGAGTTGGTGATGTTCTTTGCTACCAATACTATATGTAGAATCAAAAAATAAGTGCGTAAACGAAATAGTTTCTTCAAACATCGCCCTCTCCCGCGCCGACTGGGACGCGTTTGAGACCTCGTGGGACTTCAAGCGGCATCCGCTGATTAACGGCGAGCGGTCGCTGGCGGCGGCGTTTGCCAAGTGGGAGCGGGAAGCCTCCGAGCGGTTTGATACGCTCAAAGCCAATGAGGAAGAACTCAACCGCATATTCATCGACATCTACGGCTTGCAGGACGAACTCACGCCAGAGGTGGAGGACAAAGACGTGACCGTGCGCCGCGCCGATTTGGGGCGCGAGGTGCGCAGTCTGATTAGCTACGCCGTGGGATGTATGTTCGGGCGGTATTCGCTGGACTGCGACGGTCTTGCCTACGCAGGCGGCGACTGGAACGCCTTCTACTCGCAACTTGAAACTCGCAACTCGCAACTAATCGACAAAGATAACATCCTGCCCATCTGCGACGACGAGTATTTCGACGACGACATCGAGGGGCGGTTCGTGGATTTCGTGCGCGTGGTTTACGGCGCGGACACGCTGGAAGAGAACCTGAAATTCATCGCCGATGCCCTCGGCGACCCGAGCCGGGCTGGCAGCAAAGGTACGCCCCGTGAGGTTATTCGCGGCTACTTCCTGAACGGTTTCTACGCCGACCACTTGAAAATCTACCAGAAACGCCCGATATACTGGCTGTTCGACAGCGGCAAGAAGAACGGCTTCAAGGCACTCTGCTATCTGCACCGCTACTCGCGGGATTTGCTTGCGAAACTGCGCACGGACTACGTCCACGAGCAACAGGAGCGTTACCGCACACAACTAAACCACATCGCCTCCGCGCTAAACACAGCGCAGGGCGCGGAACGGGCAAGGCTCTTGAAACAGCAGGACAAATTGTCCGCACAGGCGAAAGAACTCAGCGCGTATGAGGAAAAAGTCCATCACCTCGCCGATAGGAACATAACCATCGACCTCGACGACGGGGTGAAGAAGAACTACGAAATTTTCGCCGATGTCTTGGCGAAGTTAGGCTAAAGGTGGTGGGCGGTATGCGTAAAATCGAAACGATAGAAGAACTGCTGAACGCTAAAGAAGGCGAGGCGTATCAGTTTAAAGAATGGAAAACAAAAGACAACTTCGATGATGCAAAGAAGATTTGCTGCGTCTTAGCCAACGGC
>JAISUG010000017.1 GCA_031272185.1 Lachnospiraceae bacterium | reverse complement strand
TTGGGGCTGAATGAGTTCCGGCTCGACCTGCTTGAATATGTGAAGCAGAACGGCGACATGGACAGAGTACCATTCGGGCTTCACGCCGTCGTCCCCGCTTCGGACGACTGCCCTTCGGGAGTGGTGTTCGTGCTGAAAAACCGCAACAACAGCGTGAACATTGACAAGCAGAACCGGCTTCACCCGTTTTACATGGTGTATATCGGCTCGGACGGCTCTGTTGTATGCGACCACTTGTCGCCCAAGGAACTGCTCGACAAGACCCGTTCGTTGTGCAAGGGCAGGAATGAGCCTGAGATGGATGTTTGCCGCGCGTTTAACGCAGAAACAAAGGACGGTAAGGATATGCGAAGCGTTTCCTCCCGTCTGACAGACGCCATCAACTCCATCGTCGAAGTAAAAGCGGAAAGCGACATCGACAGCCTGTTCAGCACAGGCGGCACAACTGCGCTCGATAATCGCATAGACGGACTGGAAGATTTCGAACTGATTTGTTTCTTGGCGGTGAGAGAAACAGGGGTCCCCGCAAAGTCGCAAGACTTTGTGGGGAAAAGAAGCCGCTCCGAAGCGGATGAGCCTTCGCGCTTGCGCGGAGGCGATAGAGCGTAGGAGGCGGCGACGTATGTTAGGACTGCCGAGTTCCACAGATGTCAACCGCCGAATAAGCAAAGAAAAACTCTACGCCAACGCCACGCCTGTGACCTCGGTGCGTGATATAATAAAAGACCAGATAGAATCTGTCGTCTGGCGCAATAAATTGGCTGACAGCACTGTGGGCGTCGCTACCGGAGAAACCGTCAAAGAGATTCAGGTGTTTGAGATTGCCCTGCGGCAAAAGGTTCTGGATAAGCGTGTACTGTCCACAATCGCCAAGGCAATTCCTTATAAAATCCTATTTGTCCTCACCTTCGGCGGCGAGGCGCAAGCATGGATGGAAGTTTCCGGCTCGTTCTACAATACAGACTGGTTCAGCCTTGACGGATTCATGCTGCGGTTTGAGGGTCTGAATCTGGATGCGGTGTATGAGAACTTGGCAAGGCAGATTGCGGGCGGCAGACTGGACGCCGAGGGCGACATAGCCGGAGCTGTGGAGCGCGACAAGCAAAGACAGAAGCTTGAACGTGAGATAGCAATTTTTGAAAAAAAGCTGATGCGCGAAAAGCAGTTCAACCGTCAGGTGGAACTGAATAGCGGATTGAAGCGGCTTAAAGCCGAATTGGAGGGGTTGGGGTATTGGGATAATGAGTCATGAAGATGAAGTAAAGAGAGTTCTCTCCGCTGTTACTGCTTCCGGCAACTTGAAAAGCCGAGAAAGTAATACGATAGAATTCAAGGAGTCGTTTAATAAAAACAGCACACCGAAATATGCCAAGACTATGGCGGCTTACGCTAATAATCGCGGTGGATATATTATTTTCGGGGTCAAAGACAATCCACGAGAGGTCATCGGGTTAAAGAGCAATAACTTTGAGAACCTTAACCAAGAACAATTCACAGATGCCATCAACTCTCTGTTTGCACCTGCGATTGATTGGGAATGCGGCTCGTTTTCAATGCAGGTAGAAAAGCATATAACTGATGCTGATGGAAAAACCGAAACAAGCGTTGCCGATACTAAAATCGGTTGGATATACGCTGTGGAAGCTGAACAAAAGCCAATCATCGCCCAAAAAGCCGACAACGGCGAAAAGATTACAAGCGGTGACGTGTATTACCGGTACCGCGCTCGAAGCGAGAAGATAAAGTACGCCGAGATGAGCCGTATCATAGATGAGCGTGCGGCAAAGGAACGAGAGGGATTGATGAAACTTTTTGAGGTTATTCGCAAAAGCGGGACAGCAAATCTCGGCATCATCAATTACGGCAATGGTAAGTTTTCTACGCCATATGGAGTTGACGTGGCTTTCGACCGCAAGTTGGTCACACAAGTGTTGAGAAAAGCAAAGTTTATCAAAGAGGGCAGTTTCAACGAAACTGATGGTATACCTGTGATTAAGGTAACCGGCAACATTGACCTTGCCGAAGAAGTGCCAGTTCCCGACTTAGAACCTGACATCGGGTACCCTTACATACAGAAAGACTTGGCTGAAAAACTGGAAATCAGCACTCAGGACTTGTATGCTCTAATCTTTTATTACAAAATGAAAGAGGCAAAACGCTACAGCATAGGTGTTACGACTTCAAGAAGCGGCGGACGAAACTTCAAATTTTCCGATTACGCATTGCAGTTTTTGCAAGATAAAGTGACTGAGCTTCAAGGCAACGAAGCGGAATTTGACAAGATACGAACGGCTTACAAGAATCGCAACAAATAAGGGAGGATACCAACTATGCCTGACAAAATGAAATTCGAGACCCGGAACCTGACTGCCGAGAACGCGGCTAAGCTTGCCGAACTGTTCCCCGGCGCGGTGGTGGAGGGCAAAGTAAATATCGACCTGCTCCGCGCGATGCTTGGCGAGGAAGTTTTCACCGACGAAGCATATGAGTTCACGTGGGTGGGCAAACGCGCCGCAATAGCCGAGGCGGGCAGACCTATCCGCAAAACGCTCCGACCCTGCCCGGAAGAAAGCCGCGACTGGGACACTACCGAGAACCTCTACATTGAGGGTGACAACCTCGACGTGCTGAAACTCTTGCAGGAGAGCTACCTTGGCAAGGTCAAAATGATATATATAGACCCGCCGTACAACACGGGCAACGATTTTATCTACCGCGACAACTTCACGCAGAGCCTCGAGGATTACAACGAGGAAGCGGGCGTGTACGACGAGGACGGCGACCGCCTGTACCGCAACACCGAGAGCAACGGGCGTTTCCATTCCGACTGGTGCAGCATGATTTACCCGCGCCTTGTGCTGGCGCGGAATCTGATACGGAGTGATGGGGTGATATTTATATCAGTCGATGACGGTGAACTTGAAAACCTACGCAAAATATGCAATGAGGTTTTCGGCGAAAGCAATTTCAGGAACACAATATTGACTCGTAGGCGAGTAAAAAGTCTAAACTCCCAATTCGCCGACAATGGTCTATACAGTTTGAATGTGGGCTTTGAGTATGTTTTGGCTTATGCAAAAAATCCGGATTTCCTTATGAAAGCTCTGCGAATGAAAAAGGACACAGTTCCTTCAAAAGGCAGATGGGACGTGTTTTGGAGCAATGCAGACAGACCAACAATGAGATATGATGTGCTTGGTTTTACTCCGGCAACTGGTCAATGGAGAAATTCTAAGGAAAAAGCGGACATTGCTGTTGCTAACTATCTAAGATACACATCTGAATATGAAAGCAAAATGAGCCTTGAGGAGTATGCCGAAAAGACTGGTATTGTTGACTTCATTCGTAGAATACCTAATGCTACAGGCAAGAACGGCGGTGTTCAGCATTGGGTTGCACCATCTGATACATCTTTGCGGACAAGCAACTGGACTGACATTGAGGTGTCTCAAATTGGAAAAGAAATAGACTTGCCTTTTGATAACCCAAAAAGCAAGCAACTTGTCATGGAATTAGTCAAACTTGCAGACTGTCAAGCTGATGACCTCATCCTCGACTTCTTCTCCGGCTCCGCCACGACGGCCCACGCCGTGATGCAACTCAACGCCGAGGACGGCGGCAAGCGGAAGTTCATCATGGTGCAGCTGCCGGAAGTATGCGCCGAGGGTACGGAGGCGGCAAAGGCAGGATACAAAACTATCTGCGAAATCGGCAAAGAGCGTATCCGCCGCGCAGGTGATAAAATCAAAGACGAGGCGGGGCTGACCGCGCAGGGGTTGGATATTGGCTTTCGTGTGCTGAAACTCGCAGACACAAATATGAACGACGTATACTACGCGGCGGGCGACTATACGCAGGATTTGGTAGCGATGATGGAGGGCAATATCAAGCCTAACCGCACCGACATGGATTTGCTGTTCGGCTGTTTGCTCGAATGGGGCTTGCCGCTGTCAATGCCGCACACGCACGAGAATATTGACGGCTTCACCGTCCACACCTATAATGGAGGCGACCTTATTGCCTGTTTCGACGAAAAAATCAGCGAAAGGGCAATCCGTGAGATAGCGGGCAGGAAGCCGCTCCGCGCCGTGTTCAGGGACAGCAGCTTCACAAGCTCACCCGAGAAAATCAACGTGTTCGAGATATTCAAGCTTCTCGCGCCGAATACGACTGTGAGGGTGATATGATGGAGTCTATAGTATGTTTTGAGAATGAATTTCAGGAATTATTTGACCTTATAAGCGAACGACGCGCCCGCGCTTCACAGGCGGTAAATAACGAAGTTTTACTGTCCGCATGGGAAGTTGGCGCGTATGTATCGGAACGGCTTAAATCTGCGCGTTGGGGGTCAAAAACGGTCACACAGCTATCGGAGTATTTGCGCGCTCATGACCCGTCGATGAGAGGTTTCAGCCGTTCAAGCATTTACAACATGGTAATGCTGTATGATTATTACACCTCATCGGATTTTCTGTCATACTGCAAAGATTATGAAGCAAAGACGCTTGACTCGCAAATAATCCAGCCGTTGGCTGGACAATTGAATGAAACGCTAATCGTCCAACCATTGGCTGGACAATTTGAAGCGCAAAAAGCTTCTGCAATTCAATCTTTTCTGACGCTGACAAGCTTTACAAATCACATCGAAATACTCAACCGATGCAAACGTGTTGAGGAAAGGTTCTTTTATGTAATATATGCCGCGAAAGAACATCTGAATAAACGCGAATTGCAAAGATGTATAGATACGCATACCTTCGAAGCTCTTGCCGGTAATCAGGCAAGTATTTCCAAGGTGTTGGCGGAAACATACCCGCAAACAGCGATGCTTTTCAAGGACGAGGTATTCGTTGACTTTCTGGACTTGCCAAAAAAGCACTCTGAAAAGATGCTGCGAAACAAATTGGTTGAGAACATGAAATCGTTTATACTTGAAATCGGAAAAGACTTTATATTTATGGATCAAGAATACACTTTGAATGTCGGCGGCACAAAATACAAGGCAGACTTGCTTTTTTATCACAGGGCGCTTCAATGTCTTGTGGCGGTAGAATTAAAGAGCCGTTCCTTTCGCCCCCAAGATCTCGGGCAATTAGAGTTCTATCTGGAAGCCCTGGACAGAGATATCAAAAGAAGCAATGAAAATCCCAGTATCGGCATACTGCTCTGCCGTGATGCGAACAAAACGGTTGTCGAATATGCTTTGAGCCGCAGCATGAGCCCCACTATGATTGCAAAGTATAAACAGGAACTTATTCCGAAAGAAGTTCTCAGAAAAACTCTGGATGAATTTGGGCTGTTCCTTAGCGGTTCTAATGGAGGTGACGGCGAATGAAACTTAAATTCAGGCATCAGGCATTTCAGGCTGACGCGGCGAAAGCCGTCTGCGACGTGTTCGCGGGTCAGCCGTTCCATGAGCCGACCTATATGATAGACCCCGGCATGGGGCAGCTTTCAATCACGCAGCAAAAAGACTTTACGGGCTTTAATAACGCGCCTGTAGCCATTACCGACGACAAGATATTGGAGCATATCAGAACCATTCAGAGAAACGGACAAATAAAGCCGTCCGAGGCGCTTGATGGACGGTATAACCTCACAATAGAGATGGAAACCGGCGTAGGCAAGACCTACACCTATATCAAGACGATGTATGAACTCAACAAGCAGTACGGTTGGAGCAAGTTCATCATCGTCGTGCCGAGCGTGGCTATACGCGAGGGCGTGTATAAATCGTTCCAGATGACCGAGGAACATTTTGCCGAGGACTACGGCAAGAAAATCCGCTTCTTTATCTACAACTCCGCCCAACTGACGGAGATAGACCGCTTTGCATCAGACAGCGCCATAAACGTGATGATTATCAACAGCCAGGCGTTCAACGCCAGAGGCAAGGACGCGCGGCGTATTTACATGAAGCTGGACGAGTTCCGCTCCCGCCGCCCGATAGACATCTTGGCGAAAACGAACCCGATTCTCATTATCGACGAGCCGCAGTCCGTAGAGGGTGCGGCGACGAAAGAACGCCTGAAAGAATTCGCGCCGCTCATGACGCTGCGGTATTCGGCGACCCACAAAGCGGACAGCGTTTACAACATGATTTACCGCCTTGACGCGCTCGAAGCGTACAACAAGCGGCTCGTGAAGAAAATAGCCGTCAAGGGCATTTCCGTTACCGGCAGTACCGCCACCGAGGGATATGTCTACATTCAGGGGATTAACCTATCCAAAGGCAATCCCACGGCGACGATTGAGTTTGACATGAAAGGCGCGGCCGGCGTCCGCAAGGTATCAAGAGTCGTCGGCGAGGGCTACAGCCTGTTTGACAATTCCGGCGAACTTGCCGAATACAAAGACGGCTATACCGTTCTCCGGATTGATGGGCGCGATTCCTCTGTGGAATTCACCAACGGGAAGAAACTGTTTGCGGGCGATGTTATCGGTTCGGTTAGCGAGGAACAGCTTCGGCGCATACAGATACGGGAAACAATCCTCTCCCATATAGAGCGGGAACGGAAGTTGTTTCCCAAAGGTATCAAGGTGCTGTCACTTTTTTTCATCGACGAAGTTGCGAAGTATAAACAATACGATTCTGCGGGCAGCGCCGTGGGCGGCACTTATGCCGAGATTTTCGAGGAAGAATACAAAGCGGTTATTGGCAGTATGCAGCTTTCGTTATCCGACGCGCCGGAATATTTGGCGTACCTTGATGGCATTGCCGCCGACCGCACCCATGCCGGCTACTTCTCCATAGACAAAAAGAGTGGGCGCATGATTGACAGTAAACTTGGCGATAAGAAAGAACGCACCTCCGACGACGCGGACGCTTACGACCTTATTATGAAAGACAAAGAGCGACTGCTTGACCGCCGTGAACCGGTGCGGTTTATATTCTCGCACTCCGCGCTGCGTGAAGGTTGGGACAACCCGAATGTATTCCAGATTTGTACGCTGAAGCAAAGCGGCAGCGATGTCCGCAAGCGCCAGGAAGTCGGGCGTGGCCTGCGCCTATCCGTCAATCAGGGCGGCGAACGTATGGACGAGAATGTTCTCAGCCGTGACGAAATCCATAATGTAAACGTGTTGACCGTTATCGCCAATGAGAGCTACGACAGCTTTGCCAAGGGATTGCAGAGCGAGATTGCCGAGGCGGTAGCCGACCGTCCGCACAAGGTCGAAGCGAAACTGTTTATAGAGAAGTTCGGAGAGGAAACCGCCACAGCCATTCACGAGAGCCTTATCGAAAATGGCTATGTGAAGCGTGGCGAACTCACCGAGAAATATTACGAGGCAAAGAACAGCGGCACACTTGAAGTGCCGCCGGAAGCAGAAGGGCGTGCCGCAGATATTATCGCTGTTTTGGATTCCGTCTATGACCCGAACGCCAACAAGCCGGAGAACGCCCGCAAGAATACGGTAGATGTCTCGCTCGACAAATCGAAGCTCGACAGTCGTGCTTTTCAAGCATTATGGTCGCGCATCAACGGCAGGAGTTATTATATTGTCGGATTTGACGAAGCGGAACTGGTAAGGAAGTCCATTGCCGAACTGAATAAGCGCCTGCGCGTGTCTAAGATTTACTTCAAGGTCGAACTGGGCGAGCAAGTATCGGTTATATCCTCAAAAGAGCAGCTGCTTTCGGGCGAGGGCTTCGCTTCAATCAATTTGGTGCGGGAAGAAGCTCCTGTTTATTCGACCATGAGGGCAAGCGATTCTGTTCGCTATGACCTCGTAGGCAAAATTGTGGCGGAAACGGGCTTGACCCGAAAGGCTGTAACCGCCATACTGGTTGGTATCGAAAAAGCGGTCTTTGAACAGTTTGGGTACAACCCGGAAGAATTCATCATCCGCGCCGCCAACATCATCAACGAGCAGAAAGCCACGGCGATTATCGAGCATATCACCTATGATAAGCTGACCGAGGTTTTCAGCACGGACATCTTTACAGAGCCGGACTTGAAAAAAGGAGCGCTGGGCGTAAACGCGATGGAGTCCAAGCGGCATCTGTACGACTACGTAATATACGACTCCACCAAAGAGCGGGATTTTGCCAGTGAACTCGAAGCCCATAGTCAGGAAGTTGAAATCTATGTGAAGCTGCCAAAAGGATTTTATATCAGCACCCCCGTCGGTAAATACAACCCGGATTGGGCGATAGCGTTTTATGAGGGCAAGGTGAAGCATATTTATTTTGTCGCCGAAACCAAGGGCGATATGTCCACTCTTGAACTGCGTGACATCGAGAAAGCCAAAGCCCATTGTGCCCGAGAGCATTTCCGCGCCATCAGCGGGGAGAATGTCAAGTACGACATCATTGACAGCTACGAGCATCTCTGGGAATTGGTGCAGGGGTAAAGCTGTTAAGGCACTTCAACATCCCCAACAACCCCAAGATACCCAAGCCCCCACGAAGGGACTAATTGGGTATCTTGAGGCTTAATGCGGTTTATCACCTACATGGCATCCGGCATCCGCCAGAGCCAGCCGTCGCCTTGCTTGACGGACTGCACTCCGAGTTCCGTCTTGGCCCGTTCAAGCGTGTTTTTGCTGATTCCGGCAGTTTCCGCAAGAGCCTTAATGTCAGCAGCGGGGACCGTCCCGCTCGCGAGATTCGTTGTGATAAAGTCTTTTGCATCGTCGCGCTTTGAGGGTGATTTCTGTTTGCGCTTTTTGGCGTCAAACTTGCCGTCAAGGAGTTCGTCAAGCGTGATGTCCACTTCGCCGAGGAACACGATTCCTGCCTGCTCGTCGAAAGCGAAACCTTGTGGGGCGCACGGGGCGCTCAAATTGCTCTTATTATGGACGCAGACACTTCCTTGTCCACTATCGGAGGATAGTAATCCTCAACGACGAGCCATTTTTCCGGCGGATTGAACGAGTACCGCTTGCTTTTGTAGCTGTCCTTCGTGGTTTTGAAGTTCACCATGTCGCCCTTATACTCGCGCCGCTTGATGATGTGGATAATCGTCGTGCCGTCCCAGTTGTACCGGCGATCGTGGTCGCAGCGTTTGGAGTCCGGCAAAATTCCGGCGCGAACGAAATAATATGATGGTCGCTCTATCTTTTCGTCGCAAAAAATGTGGGCGATTTGAAACGGACCAATGCCCTCGATGGTCATTTGGAAAATACGCTTCACAATCGGCGCGGTTTCCAGATCGTGAATCCGCTTGGTTTTATCGTTTGGGTCAACAAGGAAACCGTACAGCGGCTGTGTTGTAAGTGGCTGACCGCTGTTGCCCTTGGCCGCGAACACAGCCTTCACCTTACGGCTACAGTCTTTCGCATAGAATTCGGCAAGAATGGCTCTGAAGGGAGTGAAGTCGTCTTCACCGCGAGCCGAATCTATGCCGTCATTCACGGCGATGAAGCGCACCCCCATCTCTTGGAACTGCTCCATATACAGCCCAACACGGAGGTGGTCACGCCCCATTCTATCGAGGTTCTTGACGAGCAGATTTGCAACTTTCCCTGCCTCAATCAGCTCGATTACTTCCGTCCAACCCGGCCTTGCCCAGCCGGTGCCGCTCCAGCCATCGTCCGCGATACTGTAAGTATTTACCAGACCGTTGTCCCGCGCATACTTCTCAAGCATATTGCGCTGGTTGACGATGCTGTTGCTTTCGCCTGTGTCGGTTGGGTCGTCGCGGCTCAGGCGTTGATACAGGATTGTCAGTTTCTCCTGCTCACTCACTTTGGTTTGCTTATTCATCTGTGCTGCTCCTTTCGGGCAGCCGCCCCGTCCGCGTTGGGTCGGCGTTCCCGGACTGGAAGTCCAGCCCGTCGTTTTGCGCGAGGCGCAGAATTTTGTCGTCTAGCGTCTCGGTTGATGTTTCGCTAAAGTGGATTGTGACCGTGTAGGTGGTGGAACCAATCCGAATAGCGAACTTTCCCGGCTCGCGCTCGTCATTGACGGCGGTCGCAGCCGCGCTGCCCCGGTGTCCCCACGAAATCTGTATCGCGGGGTGGGTGATAGCGGTCGTATTCATGATTGGCTCCTTTTCTTTAATATCCTTGATAGTTGATTTTGGTCTTGCCTAATGTGATGCTGTCGCAGTCAGCATAAGCGGTCAGAGAAATCCCGAGAGATACATTGCTTCGCTCCTTCCTCTTGATTACTTTATGCGTCTGTTCGGACAGCTTGCGCCGTCCTGCCCCCTTTTTACAGACTACTGCCGTAGGCTGTCGGCGGGGTGTATCGGTCTGAACGCAGGTCAGATTGCGACATCTCCGTTCCGCATCACTCCCGGTACGTTCCTGCGTTGAGCCTTGTTTGACTATGGCGCGTATTCTCACTCCTGCGGTTCGCGTCGCGCCAGCGTCGCGGACTTGGCAAACCTTGCGCTCGTGATATGCTTCCGGATGCGGTATTCAGTTGACTTTTGCCCATTTCCGGGCGGGTATGTTTTTGGGGCGTCGCCTCCTTTCGTTTTGGGGTTCGCTTGAACCCTTTACCTATTAGCCGTGAGAGAGGTCGTTTTATATACCCTATAGCCGTGAGAAAGTTCATTTTGGTATATGCCGCGCGAAAAAAGTTCCTCTCACCTTTAATCCACGTTCGACCCCCTGTTGGCAGGGCAAATCGTGAAAAAAAGTTCCCCTCACCTTTAATCCACGTTCGACATGGCTTTGACAGGGCAAATCCGAAAAAATAATTTACCCCTCCAATTACTTTCCATTGGCGACACGCAGTTGACAGGGCAAACTCGTGAAAAAGCCATTCGTTTTCTCTCCATTGGTAAGGTAGGCACGAGCCGCTTATTTTCAAAGAAACGCTTGATATTCGACATGAATACCGCTATGCTGATGAACGGAGCTAATCTGATATGACCGCCGCAAGCGTGGCAGTATTTGTCAAGGTACAGGCGGAAAGATACCCAACATACCCAAAACTGCGGTATGGGGTTCTTGGGTGTCTTGAATTCCTTTCAAACAGCCGGTTTCACGCTGCGGACGGGGCGGCTGCGCTAAAAAAATAAGGGTGAGCGTTTAACTCACCCTTAAAAAGATAGCACTTGGGTGGTCGCGATGTGTGAGGGGGGCGTTCGAGTTCGCCGGCTGGGGGATGAGCCATGTTACGGAAGTCGGTGGCCGCGATGTGTGAGGGGGGGATGGGAAGTCACTGGGCTTGCACAAGAAGCAGCGCCACGGAGGCCGCGATGCAGATGGCGGCGGTGAGGAACCAGTAGGCGTCGGAGCCACGCCCCATTGTATCGGAGAGGTTTGCAGTTTCACCGAGGTCATCGGGGCGCGGGTCTTTGGGCGTTTTGAAGGTCGTTTCGGCGGCTGTGCTTCCGGCCGTTTCGAAGGTCGTTTCAGCGGTTGTGTCTTCCCGGATCGTCCGCTGATTGGATGCAGCGACACCGGAAGCGGGGGCGCATGGTTTTTTCCCAGCGGCATCGGTGGTGGATTCGGATGGCATGCCGGCGCCGGAAGCGGTGCCGGCCGGTTTCCGGTGGGGCGCCCACAGTTTCATGCTTTTCTGGAAGACGTCGAAGAAACCGGAGCGCAGGATGCGCAGGCAGGCGCCCACGCACAGGAAAGCCAGTCCCCAGAGGAAGAGGCCGTCGGATATGGCGGCGCAGTTGATGGGGTCCCGGCGCAGCAGGAGGACAAGGGCCGAGGCCCCCAGGGTGGCTGCGGAAGAGGCGGCGGCGGGGATGGCGCCCCTGGCCAAAGCAGATGCAAAGGCGCGGGTGGCGTCTGCGGTTGCGGTCGGAAATGTGCGCGGCGGTTCATTTTTCATGGGCGCGGCCTTTCTTGATCCGGGGTGAGCTCGTGCGGATAAGGCATTCACACAAAATGTTGCGCAGCCGTTTTTCCGCTGTGCGGAAAATCGGACCGGGGGCGCTGCAACCTCCACGCCGATTTCATAATTATTTGAGCCGACGCTTGAGGCGCGGCATGGAGGTTGCAATGATATGATTCTACCACAGCCGCCCCATAATGTCATGGGATTTAAATGAAATATGGAATGAATAGAAACGTAAAGAAAAATTCTTGCATAATCCTTTATTATAGCATATAATTCGATTTGAAGAGGGTTACAGAGTTTTTTCTGAAATGGGTAAGTGTGCGATTTGTGTGCTTGTTGAGGTTTCCGTGGATCCCTTTTATTCCGAGAATAATATTCATCATCTCGAACAGATCATGCTTGATGTAAAAAGTGGCAAGGCTCATTTTTCAGAGCATGATTTGGTTGAGGTGGATAAATGCGATTCTTAAAGACATTCGAAGAAGTTCTTTCGATGGTATCATTTATGTGGTTTCATGTAGGGGACACTACGGCATTTGACTGTAGTATTGGTCCATTGAACTTTCAAAAATGCTATGAAAATCAGAAATTTGTGGTATACTTGTGGAATGAAGCCGTGGCGGCGTGCGTGGCTGCAACGGGGCGTGTCGCGATGGTGTTCGAAAGGCGGTGTGGCGATAGGCGGAATGCGGAAGGGGACAGGCGTCAGCGGGACGTGCTGAGATGGTTTTCGAAAGGGGGGCGGCGTCCATGAATATCAGGGAATCGATAGAACAGATGGAGGAAAAGAACTTCAGCCCCTATGCGTCCCTTAGTTCCAAGACCAGGGGGCGGGCGGTGTGGGAGGAGCTGTGCGACATAAGGCCGGAATACCAGCGCGACCGGGACCGCATCCTGCACTGCAAGGCATTTCGCAGGCTCAAACACAAGACCCAGGTCTTCCTGGCGCCCGAGGGCGACCACTACAGGACCCGGCTGACACATACATTGGAAGTGGCGCAGATCGCCCGCACCGTGGCGAAGGCCCTGGCGCTCAATGAGTCCCTGACGGAGGCCATCGCCTTGGGGCATGACCTGGGGCACACGCCTTTCGGCCATGCGGGGGAGAACATCCTTAACCAGGTGTGCCCTTTCGGATTCACGCACTACGAGCAGAGCGTGCGGGTGGTGGAGCGGCTGGAAAAGGGCGGGGAGGGGCTGAACCTCACCTGGGAGGTCATCGACGGCATCCGCAACCACCGCACCAGCGGTAACCCGTCCACGCCGGAGGGGCACATCGTGCGCCTCTCCGACAAGATCGCATACATCAACCACGACATAGACGATGCGATACGCGCGAGGCTGTTTGCGGAGTCTGACCTCCCCGGTGAGCTGACCGACATACTGGGGCACACCGTGCGGGAGCGGCTCAACACCATGGTGCACGACATGATCGCGGGCAGCATGGGCAAGCCGGAGATCAAGATGACCCCGCACGTGGAGGAAGCGATGATGTCGCTGAGGGCGTGGATGTTCGACAATGTCTACTACAGCGACATACCCAAGGCGGAAGAGGGCAAGGCCCAGCGGATGATCGTGGCGCTGTACGAGTATTTCAATGATCACCCGGACAAACTCACCGGCGAGTACCTGCGGATGTACCAGACAGGCGAGGAGAGCAAGGAGCGGGTGGTGTGCGACTACATCGCCGGGATGAGCGACCGCTACTGCATCGATCAGTACGTGGACCTGTTCGTGCCCAAGGGCTGGTCCCAGGTGGACTGACAGCCCCGTGGCGCACCCGGGGCGGCCGCTGGGGCAGATGGGGTGGTCCGGCCGGTTCAGGTGGACTGACAGCCCCGTGGCACAGCCGGGGCGGCCGCAGGGAGGAAACGGGGGGCAGGGCGTTCATGCAGGGTTCTGACAGCCCCGTGGCGCACCCGGGGCGGCCGCAGAGGCAGAGGAAGTTATTCGGCCGGCCCCGGGTGGACTGGTTTGTGATATGATGCGCGCCGGCGGGCACAGGCTGTGACCGTCGGCTGGCGGCGGATCGGAAACGGTGCCTGCAGCTTGTGTGGGCCGGCACGGCCGGCCTGCAGTGGTGATGCTCGGAGGCGGCATGTATTATCCTGACGAAATCGTGGAAGAGGTGCGCTCCAGGAGCGACATCATGGACATCGTGTCAAGCCGGGTCACGCTCAAGCGGGTGGGGCGCGACTATGCGGGGCTGTGCCCATTCCACAACGAAAAGACGCCATCCTTCACCGTGTCCCCGTCCAAGCAGATGTACTATTGCTTCGGGTGCGGGGCGGGGGGCAACGCCATATCATTTTTGATGGAGTACGAGAACTATTCCTTCGCCGAGGCGCTGCAGTTCCTGGCACAGAAAGTGGGGGTGCGCCTGCCTGAGCGGGAGGCCACGGGGGAGGAGAAGCGCAGCGCGAACCTGCGGGAGAAACTCCTGGAGATCCACAAAGCGGCGGCGGAGCATTATTACCGGCAGCTGCGGGGGCCCGGGGGGGCGCAGGGGCTGGACTACCTGCTGCGGCGCGCACTGACGCCGGAGACGCTGAAGCGTTTCGGTCTGGGGTATGCGGGGAAAGGCAACGACGAGCTGTACCGCCACCTGAAGCAGTCTGGGTACGGCGACGACCTGCTCAAAGAAAGCGGGCTGGTGACCATAGAGGAGCGGGGCGCCCACGACAAGTTTTACAACCGGGTGATGTTCCCCATCATGGACTCCCGGAACCGCGTCATAGCATTCGGCGGGCGGGTGATGGGGGACGGCCTGCCCAAATACCTAAACTCGCCGGAGACCAAGATATTTGACAAGAGCAAGAACCTGTACGGGATCAATTATGCGCGCACGTCCAGGGCCGGGGCTAGGGCAGGGGCCGGGACTGTAGCCGGAGCCGGGGCCTTGGCCGGGGCAGGGTCTGGGTCTGGACCTGTGGCCGGGGCCTTGGCCGGGGCAAGGTCTGGGTCTGGACCTTGGATACTATGCGAGGGCTACATGGACGTGATAGCCCTGCACCAGGCGGGTTTCGCGGGCGCGGTGGCGTCGCTGGGCACGTCATTCACCCCAGGGCAGGCACAGCTCATCAAACGCTACACGACCGAGGTGGTGCTGACCTATGACAGCGATGCGGCGGGGGTGCGTGCGGCGCTGCGTGCGATCCCCATACTGAAAGATGCGGGCATCAGCGCCAAGGTCATCGACTTAAGGCCCCACAAGGACCCCGACGAGTTCATCAAGGCCATGGGTGCGGAGGCATTCGCCCAGCGGCTGCAAAGCGCCCGGAACAGTTTCCTGTATGAGGTGGACTGCCTTAAGAGCGGGGTGGATTTGGCCGACCCCGAAGCCAAGACCAGGTTCCACCAGGAAATCGCCGGGATGCTCGCGGGGTTTTCGGACCCATTGGAGCGGGACAACTACACCCAGGCTGTGGCCAGGGAGCAGTTCATCCCCTATGAACAGCTGGCACAGCTGGTGAACAGGACAGGGATGCGCATGCTCTCTTCCCCCCAGAGGGCCAGGCGGTATGCGGACGTGGCCCAGGACGGCGGGTACAAGCGTGCGAAAAAGGCCAAAGAGGACGGTATCAAGCAGTCCCAGAAGCTCCTGCTCACCTGGCTCATCGAGCGGCCGGACTGGTTCGCGAAGGTGAAGGGCATGCTCTTGCCGGAGGAGTTTTCCGAGGAGCTTTACAGGCAGGTGGCGCAGATGGTGTACGACGGGTACGCCGCCGGGGAGCCCAAGCCCGCCGAGATACTCAACCACTTCCTGGACAACAATGACGTCTACAACGAGGTCGCTTCATTGTTCCAGACGGGTTTTTCCCAGGAGGCCGACGAGGCGGACCGCAGGCGGGCGTTCGAGGAGACGGTGCTGAAAGTGAAACGGAACAGCCTGGAAGAGGCCGGGAAGAATGCGGCGGACCTGGTGGCGCTGCAGGAGATCATCGTGAAGCAGGAGGCGCTCAAGTCGCTGCACATAGAGTTCGACTGAAGAGGCGGCATGGGGGGAAGTCATTGGACATGCAGTTGCCAGATGCCCGGTGACCGCGCCGGAGAGAGGATGGGGCGGCATGGGCGGAAGTCATTGGACATGCAGTTGCAGATGCCCGGGGTACGCATAGGCGAGAGGATGGGGCGGCATGGGGAGAAGTCATTGGACATGTGGTTGCAGTGGTTGGGGTAGGTTTGCAGTGGTTGGGGTAGGTTTTCGGGAGTTGGGATAGGTTTGCAGGCGGTGTGACGGGGGGTAGCGGCGGATGGGTTGCCGTGCGCGGAAAGGGGCGAAATGGAAGAAAAGACACTGGGTTTTGAGGAAAAACTGCAGCAGCTTCTGATTCAAGCCAGAAAACAGCGCAGCGTGCTGAACAACCAGGAGATCATGGAGTTTTTCCGCGGCGAGATCCTGGACCCCGAAAAATTGGACAAGATCTACGAATTCCTGGAATCCAACAAAGTGGACGTGCTGCGGTTCGACGACGACGAGATCGACCCGGACCTGTTCATTGAAGAAGAACTGGAAAACGAAGAAGAGATAAACCTTGAGCAGATAGACCTGACCGTGCCCGAGGGGGTCAGCGTAGAGGACCCGGTACGGATGTACCTGAAAGAAATCGGCAAGGTGCCCCTGCTGACCAACGAAGAGGAGGTGGACCTGGCCAAGAAGATGGAACAGGGCGACGCCACGGCCAAGATGCGCCTGGCGGAGGCGAACCTGCGGCTGGTGGTGAGCATCGCCAAACGCTACGTGGGCAGGGGGATGCAGTTCCTGGACCTGATACAGGAGGGGAACCTGGGGCTATTGAAAGCGGTGGAGAAATTTGACTACAACAAAGGGTACAAATTCAGCACATACGCCACGTGGTGGATCCGCCAGGCCATCACCCGGTCTATCGCAGACCAGGCGCGCACCATCCGCATACCGGTGCACATGGTGGAGACCATCAACCGGTTGATCAAGGTGCAGCGGATATTGACCCAGGAGCTGGGGCGTGAGCCCAAACCCGAAGAAATAGCCCAGCACATGGACATCTCTGTGGAGCGGGTGCGGGAGGTGATGAAGATCTCCCAGGAGCCCGTGAGCCTGGAAACCCCCATCGGGGAGGAGGAAGACAGCCACCTGGGGGACTTCATCCAGGACGAACACATACTGTCCCCGTCGGATGCGGCGGCATATGAGCTGCTGAAGGAGCAGCTGCTGGAAGTGCTGGACACCCTGGCCCCACGGGAGAGGGAAGTGCTGATGCTGCGGTTCGGCATGAAGGACGGGCGCCCGCGCACATTGGAAGAGGTGGGCAAGGATTTCGACGTGACCAGGGAGCGCATCCGCCAGATCGAGGCAAAGGCCCTGCGCAAACTGAAACACCCATCCCGAAGCAAGAAACTGAGGGATTATCTGGATGAATAGACTGTCGAAACGCCTGGAGGCCGTGTGCCGTATGGTGCCTGCCGGGGGGCGGGTGGCGGACGTGGGGTGCGACCACGGGTTCGTAGCCATAGAACTGGTGAGGACTGGCAGGGCATGCAGCGCCATCGCCACCGACATCAGGCCGGGGCCGCTGGAAAGGGCGCAGGCGCATATACGGGAAGCGGGGCTGTGCAAATGCAAGGCAGCGTCCGGGCCACCCATAGAGGCGGGGCCTTTCGGTCAGCTTGGGGAAGCTGGGCTATGCAAGCACGGGAGCGCTTCCGGGCCTGTGAGGGTTGAAGTGGGTGGGGCGGGCTTCGCCTTGGAATCGGGAGGCACTGACGTGGTTCGTGCAGATGGGGGGGATCCACCGGCTGCGGCCCGCAGCGAGGCGTGCACAGGGGGCGTCGCAGGCTGGGTGGAGACACGCCTGGGCGACGGATTGGAAAAGGTCGGGGCAGGCGAGGCGGACACGGTGGTCATCGCCGGGATGGGCGGCACCCTGGTGCGGCGCATCATGGAGGACGGGCGGCGGCTGTGGCCGCACATAAGGGCGTGGGTGCTGTCGCCCCAGTCGGAAATCCCCCAGGTGCGCAGGTACCTGCGTGAAAACGGGTTCGCCATCGAAGACGAGGACATGGTGAAGGACGCCGGGAAGTTCTATACGGTGATGCGGGCGGTTTTTGCGGGAGACAAGGAAGATGGAACCGGGATAACCGGGTATGCAGGGATAACCGGGTATGCGGGGGGAGCCGGGTATGCAGGGGGAACCCAGATGTCAGGGAAAACCGGCTGGGATGCGCGCCTGGACCCTGCCGCATACGACATATTCGGAAAGGTTTTGATTGAGAAACGTCACCCGGTGCTTGCGGAGTATTTGGATAGGCAACGCACGGAGATGGAAGCGGTCTTGCTGCAACTGCGTGGAGGAGGCCAAATGGGCGGCGTCGGTGAGCATACGGCCCGGCGCAAAGAAATCGTGCCAGTCGATGAGGCAGTCACAGGGGATGGCGATGATGAGCGCATGGCCCGGCGCAAAGTCCGTGTCCAAGAACTGGAAGAGCGCCTGGGGTTGATTGATAAAGTGCGGCGCATCATCCACACATCCGGGCCATGATGTGCCATGTGCGGGTGGGCGGCGCAGGCGAGAATCCGTGCGGGCGGGTGTTTGGTCGATGGAGTGCGGGAATACTTGACAGGAGGGTGAGGCATGAACTGCAATGAACTCATGGAACGGATCGATGCCCTGGCGCCTTGGCGGTTCGCCCTGGACTGGGACAACTGCGGGCTGCTGGCGGGTAGGGGGGGCAAAGAGGTCGGGAGTGTCCTGGTGGCGGTGGACCTCACCGAGGCCGCGCTGCGGACCGCCATAGACGAAGGGGTGGACCTGGTGATCACCCACCACCCGTTCCTGTTCAAACCGATAAAGCAGGTCACCGACGAGACTTTTGCCGGGCGGCGGTTGCTGCAGCTTCTCCAAAACGACATCTCGTACATAGCCATGCACACGAATTTCGACGTCGCGCCCGGATGCATGGCGGACCTGGCGTGCGAGCGCCTGGGGCTGCGGGACGTGGAGGTGCTGTACGAGACTTGCAGGGAACCTTTGGCAGATGCCAATGGGCCACATGGCCTGGTTTCATATGGCGTGGGGCGCATCGGCCTGCTCAAAGACGCCATGAGCCTGCAGGTCCTGGCCAAAGCGGTGAAGAGCAGGTTCGGGATCCCCTTCGTGACGGTATACGCCGACCCGGAGTACCCCGACCCTATCGTGAAACGGGTGGCCATCTGCCCCGGATCCGGCAAGAGCGTGATCCCCCAGGCGCTGCAGGCCGGGGCCCATGTGCTGGTAACGGGCGACATAGACCACCACACCGGGCTGGATGCGGTGTCCGACGGGCTCTCCGTCATCGACGGGGGGCACTACGGGCTGGAACACATTTTCGTGGGGTTCATGGCGGACTGGCTCACAGACGAAGTGGACCGGGAGCTGCGGGTGGTGAAGATGGAAGGCGAGTTCCCCGAATCTGTGGTGTGAGGGCATAGTGCGGGGTTAAGGGCGTGGAGCGAGGGCGGGCCGCGATTTGCCTGGCGCCGTGGGATAGAAAGGCAGCGATATGGCGATACTTACGATTGGCGGGGTGGGGTGCGAGTACCCGGTGGGGACCCCATACCTGCAGGTGGCGCAGGATTTCCAGGGGGGGTACCCCTATGACATCATATTGGTGAAAGTGGACGGGAAGCTCGCGGAGCTGCACAAGACCGTGAAAGGCGACTGTGCGCTGGAGTTCGTCACCACGGCGGACAAACCGGGGATGCAGACCTATGAGCGCAGCGCCACGCTCATCATGCTGAAGGCATTTTACGAGGTGGCCGGCCACGAGAACGTGGAGAAAGTGTCCGTGGACTTTTCCGTGGGCGAAGGGTTTTTCGTGGATGCCCGGGGGAACTTCACCATAGACCAGGCGCTCTTGGACCGGGTGAAGGCGAAGATGCGCGAATACGTGGACGCCAAACTCCCCATCATGAAGCGCAGCGTCAGCACCGACGAGGCCAGGGAGCTGTTCCACAAACACCGGATGTACGACAAGGAAAAGCTCTTCGAGTTCCGCAGGGTGTCCAGGGTGAACATCTACAGCCTGGGCGGTTTCGAGGACTATTTCTATGGGTACATGGCGCAGAACACCGGGTACATCAAACGGTTCGACCTGATCCCCTACGACTATGGGTTCGTGCTGCTGCTGCCCAAGGCGGCGAAGCCGGACGCATTGCCGACGTTCACCCCCCAGGAACACCTTTTCCAGGTCCTCAAGGAATCCTCCCGCTGGGGGGAGCGCCAGGGGATAGCGTATGTGGGGGACTTGAACGAAAGGATCGCCGCCGGCGAGACCAGGGAGCTGATCCTCATCCAGGAGGCGCTGATGGAAAAGCGCATCGGGCAGATCGCGGAGCAGATCGCCGAAAGGCCCGAAAAGAAGTTCGTGATGATCGCAGGCCCCACTTCTTCCGGGAAGACCACATTTTCCCACCGCCTGAGCGTGCAGCTGCGGGCGCTGGGGCTGCGCCCACACCCCATCGCGGTGGACGACTATTTCATCGACAGGGTGAATTCCCCCAGGGACGAAAACGGCAACTACGACTACGAGTCCCTGGAGTGCATTGATTTGAAGCAGTTCAATGCCGACTGCATGGACCTCCTTGCGGGCAAACGCGTGGAGATGCCCCGATACAACTTCAAGCTGGGCGAACGGGAATACGTAGGGGACTACCTCCAGCTGGGCAAGGACGACATCCTGGTCATAGAGGGGATACATTGCCTCAATGACAGGCTTTCTGCTTCCCTTGACAAAAACAACAAATTCAAGATTTACATCAGCGCCCTGACCCAGCTCAACATCGACGAGCACAACCGCATCCCCACCACGGACGGGCGCCTGCTGAGGCGCATGGTGCGCGACGCCAGGACGCGCGGCGCCACCGCCCAGGACACCATCCGCCAGTGGCCGTCGGTACGCAAGGGCGAGGATGACAACATATTCCCCTACCAGGAGAGCGCGGACGTGATGTTCAACTCCGCCGCCGTGTATGAGCTGGCGGTGCTCAAACAGTATGCGGAGCCGCTGCTTTTCGGCATCGACCGGGGCTGCGACGAGTACCTGGAAGCGAAGCGGCTGCTTAAGTTCATGGACTATTTCCTGGGGATGCCCGCCGACGACGTGCCTTACAATTCCATCGTGCGGGAGTTCATCGGCGGGAGCTGCTTTAGGGTGTAGGGCTCCAGGCGGCTGCGGATCAAGGTGCGGGGGCGTAGTACAGCCCGTCGAAAGGATTGTACCCCAGTTCGGCGAAAGCCAGCCAGGCGCCCGCCCCGAGGTGCATACGCCGCCCATAGGAGAGCGCCTGCCCCGAACCGTCAGAAAAGCCCGTGGACAGGCCATCTCGGTCTGCGGACGGCAGCGCGCCGTCCGTGGCCTGGGAGCGAAGGTAGGCAAGCAGCGAAGTGTACCGGGCGCTTTCGCCCATGAAGGCGTAGGCGACACAGACCTGGCCGGTCCCCTCGAACCAGACCCCGCCGCCTTGCTCCCTGGATTGGTAGTCAAACCCCTCCCCATAACTGAAATGCTCTTCGATATATGCCAGTGTCCCCCGCGGGTCGGGGGCCTCATCGCCCAGTGCGAGTACGGCCCATGTGTTCGTGTCAAGCGGCATGACGCCGGTGTTGACAGTCGTGCCATCGGTCAACGTGCCGGTGTAAAAACAGTGCTGCCGGGAATCGTACATGGACATCACGAATCTGCGGGCGCTGTCTGCGGCCCCCTGCCAGCGCCCGTCACCTGTGAGGCGGCCAAGCGCGCCAAATGCCGCCACCAGGTCGATGTTGTGCTCGGTGGAGAGGTATGTGGCTTTCGTTTCGGAGTGTTCCCATCCCTCGTAACCGGCAAAAAACCCACCTGTGGGGGATTCGAGCGTCAGGAGGAATTCCCCCAGACGCCTGGCGGCCTGGATGTAGCGGTCCCGGTCTGGGTCGGGCGCATTTTCACCAACCCTGCACAGGGCCAGCAGCGCCCAACCCATGTTGCCGGTGGCGGTGGACACCGCATAGTAGTCTTCCTGCCAGCTTTGCGCCTCGTCGTCATAATACCCCGGAAGCAAAGCGAACTCTTCGCCCCTTTCGGACAATGACCCGGAGGGGCTGCGGGGGTCTCCCGGGGCATAGGCGTTTCTTAGGCGGCCGTCTGTGTACCAACGGTCGTGTTCCTGTGCATACACGATGGCGTCCGCAATGCGCCTGGCATCCTCATGTTTCCCCCCGGCGGTCAATGCTATGGCCGCCAACGCATTGTCATAAAGGTACGCCATGCCCTCGAGGATTCCGGAGCCGTCGCTGTCTGCCGGGCCGTAGCTTTTTATGAACACCGGGTCGCCGGGGCTGCCGGTGAGGCTCAGGGCGATGGCCCGGGCCGCGGGGCTGTCGTCCGGGTCGGCAAGCGGCGCGGGCGAAGCCAAGGCGGCGGCGCACCCGGACATCCATACCGCCATGCCGATCAATACGATCATTTTTGTCAACGTGATCGCTGCTGTCACATTCGACGATTTCATCCTTATGAACCTCCTTTCATTTACCCACTCCACCCCCAAAGTCTTAAACACAGCTGCCTGGGGGGCAAAACATCAAACCGAAGGTGCCGATGAGGTCTGCCGGGACTATAATGGGTCAGTTGTTGACAGTATACCAGATTCCTTACAAAATGTCTTGTGCTATGTCTTGATTTGCGGTAACATTATACAGGAAGTTTTATGTGAAGGTTATGGGGGGAATGACTATGTGGAAATGCCCTAACTGCGGACGCGAGTTCAAAAACACCGACCAGAACCATTTTTGCGATGTGAAACCGGCGACTATCGCCGAGTACATAGCCGCGCAAGCCGAGGACATACAACCGCGCTTACTGGAGGTCTATGCCGCCATTAAGTCCGCCTTGCCGGACGCGAAGGAGAAAATCTCGTGGCAGATGCCGACGTTCTGGAATGGCCAGAACCTTATCCACTTTGCAGCGTTCAAGAAACACATCGGGCTTTATCCCGGCGGCGAGGCGACGACTGCCTTTGCCGATAAGCTGACGCAGTACAAGACAAGCAAGGGCGGAATCCAACTGCCGAACAACAAGCCGCTGCCCCTTGACCTGATAAAAGAAATCGCGACGTGGTGCGGCAGGGAGAACGCAATATGACCAAAACCAACGCCCTGCGGATGCTTGAAGCCGCGAATATCGTGTTTACCGCCCGTGAATATGGCGTATCGGACGGCGAAATCTCCGGTGTGGCTGTCGCCCGCAAGATTGGGCAGAAACCGGAGCGCGTGTTCAAGACGCTTGTCACCGAGGGCAAAACCACGGGGCTGAACGTGTTCGTTATCCCCTGCAACGTCGAACTTGACTTGATGACCCACCCCACGAAGCAAGCTTCGCGGGGACCCCGGGGCGCGGCGCTGGCGGCGGGCGATAAGTACATTGAGATGATTAAGTCACGGGAACTCGAACCTAAGACGGGCTATGTCCACGGCGGTTGCTCGCCCATCGGCATGAAAAAGCTGTTCCCGACTTATATAGACGAAACGGCGCAGTTATTTGATACAATTAACGTGGGCGGCGGCAGAATCGGCTTGCAGATAGAACTATCCCCGGACGACCTCGCGCGGTTGACCAATGCGGCGTATTGCGAACTATAAAGAGGATTAACCATGCGTCTTTTTGTTGCCATCAACTTCAATGCGGATACCCGCTCCCGGCTGCTCGCCTTGCGGGACGAACTGCGGGGCAAATCAGAGCGCGGCAATTTTTCCGCGCCGGAGAATCTGCACCTGACGCTTGCTTTCCTTGGAGAGTGCGATGGGAAGCAGCTTGCCGCCGCAAAGAACGTTGTCCCCGAGACTGTCTTCGCGCCGTTTGATATAGCTGTGGAGCGAATCGGCAATTTTCGCGGCGACCTCTGGTGGGCGGGTTTACGCGAGGATAAGCCGCTATTGGCATTGCAAAGGGATGTGTCGGACAGGCTTTCTGCCGCTGGGTTTACGCTTGAACGCCGCAAGTTCAGCCCGCATATAACGCTTGGACGCGAGGTTGTGACCAACGCGAAGCCTTGGCAGATAGAGCCGTTCGGCGAAACGGTAAGCAGTATTGAACTCATGAAATCGGAGCGGATAGCGGGCAGGCTGACTTATACCGCTATCGCAAGGAGCAGATGACAGGAGATTGATGGAAAATGATGAGAAATCCGGAACAGACAATCGGCAATCTGATTGACAAACAGGGCGTTGCTTTTATCGGTTCGGTAGATGAGGCAGGCTTTCCCAATATGAAAGCGATGCTCCCGCCGCGCAAGCGCGATGGAATCCGTGAGTTTTACTTTACGACCAACACATCTTCCAAAAGGGTAACGCAATACCGCACAAATCCAAAGGCGGCCATTTACTTCTACGACAAGCGATTCTTCAGAGGCGTCCAGCTAATTGGGGCAATGGAAGTTTTGACTGCGTTACTATGCCAACTTCAAATCGGAGGATTTTGATATATGATTTTCATCTGTTACCCGAAATGCACAACTTGCCAAAAGGCGCAGAAATGGCTGGATGGGCGAGGCGCTTCGTACAGCGTCCGCAACATCAAAGAGAGCAATCCGACCTATGATGAATTGAAGTCATGGCTTACCCTTAGCGGCCTGCCGGTCAAGCGGTTCTTCAACACAAGCGGGCTGCTCTATAAATCACTCGAACTGAAAGACAAACTGCCTTCCATGAGCGACGAGGAATGCCTGAAGCTGCTCGCCACGGACGGTATGCTTGTCAAGCGCCCGATACTCGTCGGCGACAGCTTTGTCCTTGTCGGCTTCAAAGAGCAGGAGTGGGAAAAACGGATTTGAACATTCATGTTCGCTACAATTCCATTAAACCAAAGGTTAGGGAGGAAAGAGATAGACAATGGAATCGGATGCTGTACTGGAATTGTATAATCATTTCAACGATTGCGGCATAACCGTGTGGATTGACGGCGGCTGGGGTGTTGATGCTCTGCTTGGCAGACAGACGCGGGAACATAGCGACCTTGACATCGCGGTCAGCCGACAGGATGCCGGCAAGCTCCGCGCGCTGCTCGAAAGCAAGGGCTTCCGGGAAGTAGGGCGTGCGGATTCTACAGCGTATGTGTTCTTCATGCAAAATGATTCCGGACAAGGCGTGGATGTCCATGTCTTTGAATATGACGAAGCCGGAAATAACACCTATGGCATCCCTTACCCGTTCGGGTCGCTGACCGGAACCGGCTTTATCGGCGGTCAGGCTGTAAACTGTGTCAACCCGGCGGCAATGTTCGAGTTCAAAACCGGGTACGCGCCAAAAGAGAAAGACCGCCAAGATGTCCGGGCGCTGTGTGATAAGTTCGGATTTGATTTGCCTGAAGAATATGCAGAAATCCTTCAAAGTCCTTAGTTGGCAGGTTATGAAAGCGGCGTTTCCAGTAAATGTAATTCAATGCAGGCTGCATTGAATTAGCTTGACACTCGATAGGCAAAACGTTATAATGGCTCTACTCCCAAAGTCGTTGATACGGTATATTGATCTGGGGTGCTTTGCGAATGGAATACACAGACAACATGGTGTGAATGGTAATATGACCAGCCGATGAACCGTCTGGGTGGCGCCGGAGCGCCCCGGCGGCAGTACGACCTGTAACGGGCTCATTTTTTGTGAGTCATTTTTTTGCCCAAAACCCTTGAAATATTCCATTTTCTGTGATACTCTATTTTTTGTGAGCAAGACAAATGGTCGCGGGTATGAAGACGAGGCGCATGACGCCGATGCCTGGTACGGCGCGGTGTCACCGGAGGGGCTTCCCGATGGGGGCGCGTGCCTGCCTGCCTTTCGGGGCAGGGCGCGGTGTCGGCGCAGCGGCGGGCATACACGAGGAAAGTCCGGGCTTCACAGGGCAGGATGCCAGATAACGTCTGGTGGGGGCGACCCTAAGGACAGTGCAACAGAAATATACCGCCGCACCCTTGGCGGGCGAGTGCCTCCGCACTGTGCGGACCCCGGCTGTGTGCCGGGGCGAGGCAGGGCGCCGGGGCGCATCTTCCCGTCGGTGCGGTAAGGGTGGAATGGCAGTGTAAGAGACTACCGCCTGGCTGGTAACAGGCAGGGCACATGTAAACCCCATCCGAAGCAAGGCCAAACAGGGGGCTTAGGGCGGCCCGTCTGCCCCCGGGTAGGCCGCTTGACCCCGTCGGTGACGGCGGGGCTAGACAGATGACCATTCGCGACAGAACCCGGCTTATCGTCTTTTGGGGCGCCGGTGGGCGGGTGGCCGCAAGGCGCCTGCTTGGCGGTGCCCCTCGGCTCATGTTTGTGTGCGCCGGGCGCCGCGGGCGAAGGAGAACCGCAGGGCTCCGGGGGGCGTTGGGACGGGGCCCGTGTGAGGGGCATTTGGGGACAAGGGAAGCGATGCAATGCAAGACGTGACGGGGTGGTTGTTGGGACGGGGCCCGTGTGAAGGGCGTTTGGGGATAAGGGAAGCATTGTGCACCAATGGGAGGAAGCGCTATGGGAAATCGTACGGCGGACATGGTGAAGGGCGGGAAATCGTACGGGAGGGGTCTGTTTGGGTGTAAGGCACATGGGTCTTGCGGTGACAGGGCCACCTCATGTGCTGTGCCGGGCGCCACAACCGGTTCGAACGGCGCCTTGATTCGCGGACTGCGGGTGGCGGCGCTGGCACTGGCGCTGTGCATCTTGTTTTCTTTTACGGCTTTTGCGGGGGAATGGAAGAATGACCCCAACGGCTGGTGGTATGACAACGGCGACAACACCTACATGGCGAACGGCTGGTTCCAGGACGTGGAGCGGGACGGCGCCTGGTACTATTTCGACAGCAGAGGGTATATCATAGTCAATGCGCTCACGCCGGACGGCTACTACGTGGACGCCAACGGCCGGTGGACACAGTCGGCCTCGCAGTTTGCGCTGCCTACCGGGACCGATGCCACCAGCGTCGTCAATGACGCGAGCGTCGCCATGATACAGGGCATCATCGATGCGGTGAACGCAGAGCGCGCCGTGGTCGGGTTGGCCGCGCTGGAAAAGGACGAGCGCCTGATGAACTTTGCTGCGGTCCGGACCCAGGAGATCACCACATCCTTCAGCCACGTCCGCCCCAACGGCCAGAAGGTTACGGATGCGGCGGAGTTTGACGGGTTTGCGGTGTGGGGGGAGAACATCGCCAAGGGCCAGAGGACGGTGGCGGAGGTCATGGAGGACTGGATGGCTTCCAAGGGCCACCGGGAGAACATCCTGCGGGCATCTTTCACCAAGATCGGCGTGGGGTTCCAGTCCAACCACTGGGTGCAGCTGTTCGCGGCGGATTGAGGGTGATTCACAACATTTTCGTCAAAACTTTCAAAAATCGCTTGTAAAGGATGATGTTTTGTGGTATACTTGCCTACATATCACAGCAGATTTTTCCTGGGATGCTCGTGATTCCCGTTTTCTTTGAACCTACATTGTGACAGAGGGATTCCTATATCCCCGGGTGGATGTCAGGCCTCCTGCGAGTGGAAGGCAGAAATCCGGGTGCGGTTGCCCACCTAGCGAGGGCTAGGCGTCAAATTGCGGGACACGGCATTTTGGGAAATCATAAGGGAGAGCAGCGAGCGATCGCTGCTTTTCCATTGTGAGCGATACAAGGTCGAAGCACATCACGTGATTGCGTGCTTGCACGCACATACGTGATTGCGAGACCGAACGGACACGAGGAAGTAGCCCGATAGGGCGGATTCCGAGTGCATAAAACCTATTATCGGAGCATATAATGGACCGTAAGTACAAAGAGCATCTGCATTGGGGCGTGACGGCGGGGCTGGTGATACTGGCCTGCCTGGTGTTTGCGTTCCTGATCTTCCAGCCGGGGCTGGTAAAGGGCTCCATCGACACCATCAACAGCATCCTGGCCCCCATCAGCTACGGGGCGATCCTGGCTTACCTGTTCTGCCCGGTCTACAACCGAGCCTTCCGGTTCGGCATCAAGCTGTGGAACAGGGCGGCGGGGGCTTTCGTCCTGGAGAAGAAAGAAGCAGGCGGTGCGGATGCCCATGTGGAGGGGGATGGCCCAGATGGGGCGGATGCCCATGGGGGCGGGGAGGAATCCTGCGGTGCTGGCGACACCCGTGGGAAGGGGGATGGTCCCGGAGGTGCGGATGCACATGTGGAGGGGGAAAGCCCCAGCGGCGCAGGCGCCCACGGAGAACGCATGGATGCGGGTGCGGGTGCGTGGGATATCGGTGGGAAACCCACTGAAACGGATGCAAGGGATATCCCCGGGAAAGAGGCAGGGGCCACGACGGGAAAAACGCCTCCTGCGCATGGCGCGGTGGGCCAAAATGTGAAGGCGGTGGTCGCCGCGGGCCCAAATGTGAGGGCGGTAGTCGCCGCGGCCACGAAGACCGTCGCGGTGAGTTCGGTCGCCGGCGCAAAGGCCAGGGCGAGCGCACTGCGAAACCGCGGGCGCGGCGTGTTCGGGATGTTCCTGGGGAGTGTGTGCAGCACAGGGCTTTTGGTGCTCCTGTCCTGGGGGTTCGTGAGCCTGCTGTATTTCCAGATACTGCCGACCATCATCTCCCTTATAAACAGCTCGCCTACATATGCCAGGCGGCTGGCGGAGATGATCCAGACCCTGTTCGCGGACAACCCGATACTGGAAGACCGGGTCATGCAGCTGTACAACCAGTCCATGGAGATCCTCTACCAGTGGACCACCACGGATTTCCTGCCCAGCGTGGAAAAGATCGTGGGCGGCGTGTTTTCGGGTGTGATGACCGCCATCACTTTGGTGAAGAACGTGTTCATCGGCATGATCGTCATGATCTACCTCCTGAACATCAAGGCCAGGCTGGCCGCCCAAGGAAAGAAAATCGTATATGGCGTATGTTCGCTGAAAACCGCAAACTATATCATAGCCAAGGTGCGGATGGTGCACCGTGTATTCGGCGGGTTCATAACAGGGAAAATCATCGATTCATTGATCATAGGGGTGATGTGCTTCATCGGGCTCAACATCATCAAGACGCCGTACATCATGCTGATCAGCGTCATAGTGGGCGTGACCAATGTGGTTCCGTTTTTCGGGCCGTTCATAGGCGCGATACCCAGCGCCATACTGATACTGATAGTCAACCCCGGGAAATGCGTGCCATTCCTGCTGTTCATCCTGTTGCTTCAGACCTTTGACGGCAATGTCCTGGGCCCCAGGATCCTGGGGAACACCACAGGGATTTCCAGTTTCTGGGTATTGTTCTCCATCATAATATTCGGCGGGCTTTTGGGACCGTTGGGGATGGTGGTGGGGGTGCCGGTGTTCGCGGTGATCTACCAGGTCGTGGACGAATTGGTGTCCAATGCACTGGAACGGAAGGAATTGTCCAAGAAAACGGAGGACTATCAGGACCTTGACTTTGTGGAAGAGACTAAGAAGCAATTTGTCAAGAAAAACAAAGGCCCGTGACACATTCCGGATGCTGTGGCCACTGGGCCTGGCCCTGATGGTCATATGCCTGGTTTTTTTTGTGCGCAGCAGGGAACGGAAGGCGGAAAACGAGTCAGAGGGTATATCCCGGGCGTACGCATACAAAGCGGCGGCCCTGGCGCTGGCGGACAGGGAGGAGATCGCCTCTGCCGCGTCAGATGCGGATTCGCTGTTCCGGGCGGGCAGCCGGGGCGAATGGTATGTGAAATACATTGACTTCCTGGTGTCCGGCGGGTATATTGACACCGGCGGGGTGGACGAAGGGTCGCTTGGCGCGAGTTTTGCGAAAGGCAGCCTGACCTACGGCGAGATGGTGTTCCTGGCATCCGGCATCTCCAAACAGCTGGCCCGGAGCCCTTTGGTGGAGAGCGCTCGGCTGAAGGGGGATGGGGCCGTGCCTGTGGATGACTGGTGGCTGTTTTTTGACGAGCTTAGGCGATATGCGGACCCCCGGTCCTATGTAACCAGGGAGGCATTGGCCATATATGTGCCTGACGGGGGTGCGGGGAAAGCGATCTGCAAGTCGGTGGGCAGCGGCCGGGCGGGGATAGAGCTGGGCCACGAGGGGTATCCGATGGACGGGTACCTGGACCGGGAGATCGACGTGCTGGTGCGTCACGGCGAGGTGGTGCGGTTCATCGGCGAAGGTTCAGCCACCGTGACATATGAAAACGTATGGGTGCAAGGTGTTGTGGAGGTGGGGAGAAACGCAGATGACGTTGGGGGCGCCGGAACCGGTGACAGTGGGGGCAAAGGCGGCGGCGGTGGTGACAGTGGTGCCGGTAACGGTGGCGGTGGTGACAGCGGCGGCGGTAACGGTGGCGGTGGTGACAGCGGCGGTGGTGACAGTGGCGGTGGTGACAGCGGCGGCGGTGACGGTGGCGGTGGTGACAGCGGCGGCGGTGACGTTGCATACACGATGGAACTGCAGGTCTACTATGGTTCCGCGGCGCGCACATTTTCCATGGATGCAGACGCGGCAGATGGTTTGCCGGGACATGTGGTAGACCTGCATTTGGTGGACGGGCGGCTGACGGATGTCACCGTGAAGGACGGGTGGGTGACAGGCAAAGCGCTGGCGGTCCGCGCCGATGCCATCGAGATCGAAGGGTATGGGACCGTGGCCATAGACGGGGCTTTCCAGGTGTATGATGCGCTGGCAGCCGGTTGGGCGTGGCGATGGGAAGACGGCGGTGGCACCGGAGACGACGATGGTTTGGCGGGCGATGCTGCCGCAAGCGGCGACGGTTTGGCGGGTGCGGGCGCCGCAAGCGGCGCCGGTTTGGCGGGCGTGGGCTCCGCAAGCGGCGACGGTTTGGCGGGCGTAGGCGCCGGGAACGCCGGCAGCCCTGTGGCAGGGCCATCGGATATACTGGTGGGGTATGGCCTGCAGGATTTCCTGGTGGAGAACGGCAAACTGTGTGCGGCGGTGACCGTGCGCGGGTTTTCGCCGGGGGTGATCCGAGTGCTGCTCAAGACCTCCGGTTTCGGGGATATCTATCATGAAGAGATCCGTTGCCGCTGTGAATCCGCCATGACGTTGGCCTATGGGAAGAAAGGCGAAAAAACGCAGACGGTGAAGGCGGGGGAGGAGATCTCCATCCAGGCGGATGACCCCAGGCTGGGGCAGGGGCGCATCATACTGTCCCCCGTGGGGGAGTCGGCACAGGCGGCGGGATCGCCTTCGGGCGGCGCCGACAGTGATCCCGAACCGGCGGGGATAGAGGTACGCTCCCTTGCAAGGGGGCTGGGGACGCCGGTGTACCCCGGGCGGCTGGAAATCACCCTGGGCGAGGAGGGTATCGTCATAGTCAACGAAGTGGATGTGGAGGCATATTTGAAGCGGGTGGTGCCCAGTGAGATGCCGCCCTCTTATGAGGTAGAGGCGCTCAAAGCCCAGGCGGTGTGCGCGCGGAACTACGCATACAGGCAGATATTGGAAAAGCCCAACGGGGCATATGCATCGTATGGGGCCCATGTGGACGATTCCGCAAGTTACCAGGTGTACAACAATGCCCTCGGCGCCGCCAGCACCGACGAAGCCGTGGAGGGGACGAGGGGGATGCTGCTGCTAAGCGGCGACGGTTCGGTTGATGGGGGAGGTGTGCTGGGCCGGCTGGCCGAGACATTCTACTTCTCCACTTCCTGCGGGTATGTGACAGACGGCACACTGTGGGGGGCGCCGGCGGGGCAGGCACCCTATCTGAGGGCGATGTATGTGGGGGACCAAGGTTCGGGCAATGCGCTTTCGGACCCCACGGACAACAGCCAGTTCGCGCGTTTCATCAAGGACCAGGGATACCCGGCCTATGAGTCGGGATACCCGTATTACCGGTGGAAATGCACGGTCACGGCGGCACAGTTGGCTGATATGATCCCCGACATAGGCCCTATCACCGATGCGGCGGTGGCAAGGCGGGGGCCGGGGGGCGTGGCGAAATCGTTGTCCGTGACAGGCGAGGACGGGGAAAAGACCATAGAGGGTGCAAGCGCCATCAGCGCGCTGCTGGGTTTTGCCGAAAACCCCGTCATGCGATGCGACGGGACACAGGTTGCAGGAGCAGACTCATTGCCCAGTGCGTTCGTCCATGTGGAGAGGGATCCCGGGGGGGACGGTGTGGGCGGGGCAGCGTTTACCGTGTACGGCGGTGGTTATGGCCACGGCGTGGGGATGACCCAGAACGGGGCCAGGCAGCTGGCGAAGGCGGGCAAATCATATACGGAAATCCTTGGGTTTTTCTACCGGGGCGCAGTACTGGGGGGCGCATGACCCGGTCCGGGGGAACGGCGCCGTTGCTTGGCCCGGTTCCCCGCCGAGGGGTGCTTGGGGGCGCATGACCCGGTCCGGGGGGAACGGCGCCGTTGCATGGCCCGGTTCCCCGCTAAGGGGTGCCGGTTCGGGGAATGGTGCCGGGCCTGCGCCAGACAAAAGGCTTGACCGGTTTCTAGAGACAGATTTTCAGGTGGACGGGTTGGATAGTCGTGAGCATGGGAAGAGGGTTGCAGATGGGATCTGAAACACAGGCAGGTGCCGGGAAAACTGGAGATACGACGGCTGCGGTGACGCTCACGCATGGGCAGAGGACCAGGGCCAGGGCGGCGCCTGTCGTAGACGGGGTGCGGGGCGAAGTGCTCGCCAGGATCTCCGCGCTGGATGTAGGCAGCTTCAAGAGCCTCGAAGAGATGGTCTACCTGTCGCTCAAGCGGGAAATACTTGACCTGGGGCTGGTGCCGGGGCAACTGATAAAGGAAACCATGATCTGCGAGATGTTCGGGGTGTCCCGCACGCCTGTGAGGGATGCGCTGCGGCTGCTGCAGGAGCAGGGGTTCGTGCAGCCCGCGCCGTACAAAGGCATCTACGTGACATTGCTCAGCCTAAGCAACATCAAACAGATGATCTACCTGCGGGTGGCGGTGGAAACCATGGTGATGCGGGATTTTTGCCGGTCGGCCACTAAGATGCAGATGGAAGAGGCGAAATACATGCTCCAAAAACAAAAAGCGGTCCTCCTGGATGAAGGGTTCGCGCCGGAGATGTTTTACAGGCTGGATGCGGCGATGCACGCAGTGTGGTTCGAGGCCACGAAGAAGAACCGGCTGTGGGAACTGATCCAGGAGCAGCAGCTGCATTACACCAGGTTCCGGATGCTGGATTTTGTGACGGAAACGGACTTCCAGCGCATCATAGACGAACACGAGGCGCTGCTGGGGATGGTGGAAAAGAGGGAAACCGCCCGCATGGAGGAGACGCTCAAAGACCACCTGTACTACAGCATGAAGCGGATGCGGCACCAGATAGACGTGGAGTACAGGCATTATTTCGAGGAAGAGGAAGCGGAAGGGAAGTTTGAGATCTAGCCAGGGGCGGCGACGGTGCGCGAAGATGTTCGCCGGGCGTATGGGATTCATGGTAAGGACGAGTGGAAAATGCCCGTAGCCCCGGGATGCAGCAGCAGGCGGGATGTTTTGCCAGTGGTGTGGTTGGGAAATCCACGCAGCCCTGGGATGCAAGTGTGTCAGAACACCGGAAAGGAAGGGACAGACATGGCACTGTTGGAACAATGGAGGGAAGCGGCGTATGGCGAGAACGCCACCGCTCAGAGCAAGAAGCGCCTGTGGGATGCGTATTTCAAGGCGGAAAAGGCGGTGTATGCCGACCTGCTGGCTGACCCGAAGCAGGTGATAGAGGGGACCGTGGAGGAGCTGGCGGGGCGGTTTGGCATGTCACTCATGCAGATGACGGGTTTCCTGGACGGGATCAATGAGAGCCTGGCCGGGTTCAAGAACCCCATCGACGACATGGAAGCGGACACCCCGGTGAAGATACAGATCGACCCGGAGCAGCTGTACATGCACATGGTGGAGGCGAAAGCCGACTGGCTGTATGGCCTGCCCCAGTGGGACGGGGTGCTCTCGGAGGAAACGCGCAAAGAGCTTTACCACAAGCAGAAAACATCGGGCACCGTGGTAAAGGGCGCTAAGATCGGGCGCAACGACCCATGCCCCTGCGGCAGCGGCAAAAAATACAAAAAATGCTGCGGGGCCGGGGCGGCGTAGGCCAAAGGCCAAAGGCAAGGATTGTCCCATGGGTTATTTCGCGCTGCAGGGCGTATGCCGGGAAAGCGGCTGCCTGTGGGGCATGGGGCAATGAGCCAAAGGCAGCGAGGACAGCGGCAACAGGTTGGGCCTCCCGTTCGAGGTGTCCGGGCATGGGGCAATGAGCCAAAGACAGCGAGGACAGTGCCGGGTTGTGCATGATATGGTAGGGTTATGGATAATTATGGAGTTTTGGCGGGGGTTTATGACAGGTTCATGGACGATGTCCCGTATAATGAATGGGCTGGTTTCCTGCACGGGATTTTCAAGGGGGCTGGCATCGAAACAGGGATACTGCTGGACATAGGCTGTGGCACCGGGCGCATGACGGAATGGTTCGCCCACAAAGGGTACGACATGATCGGCACGGACACTTCGCCTGACATGCTGTCGGTGGCCATGGAACGCAAGGTTGTGGCGGGGTCCGGCACATTGTACCTGTGTCAGGACGTGCGGAACCTGGATCTGTATGGCACGGTGGACGGCGCCTATGCATCCCTTGATTCCCTGAACTACCTGATACAGAGGGAAGAACTGGTGCAGGCGATGACACGCGTCGCCTTGTTTTTGCGTCCCGGCGGGCTGTTTGCATTTGATTTGAATACGTCGTACAAATTCGCCCATGTGATGGAAGGCGGCGCCTATGCCAGGGTGACGCCGGATGCGGGGTATATCTGCGAAAGCACTTATGACAGGAAGACCCGCCTCAACACCTACGCCGTGACGATTTTCACCCCTGCGGGCGAGGGCGGCACAGGGGAGGCCGACGGCGGCACAGTCAGGTTCGACGGCGGCAAAGCCGGTGGCGCCGCAGGCGCTGCAGTCACGGATGCCGGTTGGGGCACAGGTGGCGGCACAGGGGAGGCCGACGGCGGCAAGTTCTATGCGGGTCCTTACGCGCGGTCCCAGGAAACACATGTGCAGCGGGCCTACACCCTGGCACAGGTGCAACGCATCCTGAGTGAGGTGAGACTGGAGCTTATGGCGGTGTATGACGGGTACACCATGGCAGAGCCTTCGAAGAATTGCGAGAGGTGGCTGTTTGTGGCAAGGAAGCCGCGGTATGGCATGGTGTAGCTTAAGTGAAGGGATGTATGGTCCCGCCGACTCAACCTTGCGCAAAGCTGAGATTGAAGCCGAATGCGCTTTGCCTGGTTGGGGGAGCGGCAGGATGTATGGCCCCGCCGGCTCAACCTTGCGCAAAGCTGAGATTGAAGCCGAATGTGCATTGCCTGGTTGGGGGAGCGGCAGGGCGGGTGGAAGGCGACATGATCAGGACATCGACAGGCAAAATGAAAGACGTCATGATACGGGGGATGGCCGCGGGCGGGCAGGTGCGCGCTTTTGCGGCATATACCAGGGGGGTGGCGGAAAAGGCCAGGGCATCCCATGATTTGAGCCCGGTGGTGTGCGCTGCCCTGGGCCGGCTGCTCACCGCAGGCGCGCTGATGGGCTGGATGCTCAAGGGGCGTGGGGATATCCTGACGCTGAAAGTGGAGGGTGACGGGCCCGTAGGCGCATTGACCGTGACGGCAGACGCACTGGGGCGGGTGAAAGGCTACGCCAACCACCCCCAGGCCATGCTGCCGGCATCCCCCGCCGGGAAACTGGACGTGGGCGGTATCGTGGGCGCAGGGACGCTCAGCGTCATCTGCGATTTGGGGCTGAAAGAGCCCTATGTGGGGCAGACCGCATTGGTAAACGGCGAGATAGCCGAGGATCTGGCCTATTATTACGCTGCCAGCGAACAGACGCCGTCGTGCGTGGCGCTGGGCGTGCTTATGAACAAAAACAATACCGTGAGGCATGCGGGTGGGTTCATCCTGCAGCTGATGCCCGAGGCGGGTGAGGACGTGGTGGCGCTGCTGGAAAAGAATGTAAATGCACTGCCCCCCGTGACGCATTTGCTCTGCGAGGGCCTGGATGTCAAAGGCATACTGGAAAGGGCGCTGGAGGGCCTGGATCTTCAGATCACCGAGGAGGGCCCGGTGCGGTTTGCATGCAGCTGCAGCCGGCGCCGGGTGGAAAAAGCGCTGCTTGGCATCAGCAGAAGCGACCTGGAGGAACTGGCCGCAGAGGGCAAGCCCCTAGAGGTTTGCTGCCATTTCTGCGGGAAGAAATATATGGTTGATGCGGGGGAACTGCTGGTTCCGATGGCGGGCCTGTAGTCTCTCCGAAGCGTCTGCAGGACATTTTCATGCGCGCTAGGGCAGCCAGGGCACGCCCGGCGGCTCATCCGCCGGCTAATGGGTGACCTGCAACCGGGCAGCGCCGACTGCATGGGCAGCGCCGCCCCCACTGTTGCATTTGACAAATCGGTGAGTGGCTGTTATACTCGTTTCCATGAACAGGGATGCCGCCCGCATCCAAGATGCTGCATCAGGGGCTGGGGTATTTGGCGCCGGGGCGGTTGGCCGCTACGGCCGCGGCTTTCGGATCGCATGGCGCAAAGAGGAACCGAAGCAGGCTCCCCGTCGGCGGCCGCTGTTTGAGTCGCAACTTTCGGATCACATGGCGTAAGGAGGAACCCATGGCAAAGTACGGCAAGGAAGACATCTTCCGTTTGGTGGAGGAGGAAGGGGTCGAGTTCATCCGTCTGCAGTTCACGGACATTTTCGGGATGCTCAAAAACGTGGCCATCACCGCAAGCCAGCTGGAAAAGGCGCTGGACAACCGGTGCATGTTTGACGGCTCGGCCATCGAGGGCTTCGTGCGCATCGACGAGTCGGACATGTACCTCTATCCGGACCTTGATACATTTGACATATTCCCCTGGCGTCCCCAGCAGGGCAAGGTGGCGCGGTTCATGTGCGACGTCTACCGCCCCAACGGCCAGCCTTTCGAGGGTGACCCCCGCTACGTGCTGAAGAAGGCCTTGAAAGAGGCCAGGGACATGGGGTACCGGTTCAATGTGGGGCCGGAGTGCGAGTTTTTCCTGTTCAATGTGGACGACGAGGGCAAAGCCACCACGAACACCCGGGAAACCGCAGGGTATTTCGACGTGGCGCCCATCGACCTGGCGGAAAATGTCCGCAGGGACATCGTGCTGAACCTGGAGCAGATGGGCTTCGCCATCGAGGCGTCCCACCACGAGATCGCCCCCGCCCAGCATGAGATCGATTTCCAGTACGACGAGGGGCTCGTCGCCGCGGACAACATCATGACATTCAAGATGGCGGCGAAGACCATCGCCAAGAACCATGGCCTCCACGCCACGTTCATGCCCAAGCCCAAGGCGGGGCAGAACGGATCCGGCATGCACATCAACATGTCTTTGGAAAACCTCACCGGGAAAAACGCATTCGAGGACAAATCAGACCCATTGGGGTTGAGCCGGGTGGCCTACCAGTTCATGGCGGGGCTGTTGCGGCACGTGAAGCCCATGGCGATCCTCACGAACCCGTTGGTCAACTCATACAAAAGGCTGGTGCCGGGTTTTGACGCGCCGGTTTACATCGCGTGGTCAGCGGCTGCCAACCGCAGCTGCCTGATCCGCATCCCCACTTCCAGGGAACAGAGCACCCGCATCGAGCTGCGCTGCCCTGACACCGCCGCTAACCCATACCTGGCGCTGGCGGCCTGCCTGTCGGCGGGGCTGGACGGCATCAAACAGAACATGGCGCCCCCCGCGGGCGTGGACCTGAACCTGTTCGCCATGACGCCGGAGGAGGTGGCGCAAAGGGGCATAGACCATCTGCCGGAGACATTGGGCGAGGCCATCGACGTCTTTGAAAACGACACATTTTTCAAGGGGGTGCTGGGCGACCACATTTTCCACAAGTACCTGAAAGCCAAAAAGGAAGAATGGAACGATTTCCGGGTCCAGGTGACCGACTGGGAAATCGAGGAGTATTTGCACAAGTTCTGACAGTTATACCCGAGAGCGGAAACATTTGCAGTAACTGCGCGAGGATATTCGCCGCCACGCAAGGCGGAAGAGGGAGGCGCAGTGGATCTGCGTCGACCGATGACAACGCCGCATGGCGGCGAATAGACCGCGCAGATATGGAAAGAGTTTCCGCTCTCGGGTATAGATCTTCCGGCCGCACTTGGACGATGGATGGTGCGAAACTGTTTTGGCCGCAAGTTCTCGTGTGCGCAAAGCGTACATTGACATACGCAAGAATCAGCCGGCGGTGGGCGGCGGGGGCGTCGATGGCGGTATGGCCATGGGTAGCGCCGGCACCGCACATCCGGCGGCAGGCCCGACGCTTGGGGGTGGATATGTGACCAACATCATAGTAGCGTTTTCCAAGCCCGAAGATGCGAAGAGCATAAAAAATATACTGACGAGGAACGGATTCTCTGTGGTCGCCGTCTGCTATTCCGGCGCCAGCGCACTGAACAATGCAGATGCGCTGGACGGCGGGATCGTCGTGTGCGGCTACCGTTTCGAGGATATGATATACCAAGGGGTGTACGAGGCGCTGCCTGAGGGGTTCGAGATGCTGCTCATCGCATCGCCCGCCAGGGTGACAGGGGCGCTGCCGTCGGACCTGGTTTTCCTGCCCATGCCCCTGAAGGTCCACGACCTGCTCCACACGGTGGACATGATGGCACAGGTAATCGAGCGGCGGCGCAAGCGCAAGCGTGTGGAGAAAAAGGCCCGCAGCGACGAAGAGCAGCAGCTCATAGACCAGGCGAAGGCGCTTCTCATGGAGCGCAACAGCATGACGGAGGAGCAGGCGCACCGCTACATCCAGAAATGCAGCATGGACAGCGGGACGAACATGGTGGAGACGGCGCAGATGGTGCTGAGCCTGCATTCGGTGTGATTGCGGGCGGGATGTGTTTGGCGGCGCATTGTCGGCAGACCTTTCTGCCTGTTGTCCGGGGTGGGTGTGCAAAGGGCCCATGGTTCATGGCCGATGGCTTATGGCGGCGCGTAGCCGGCAGATCCTTGCCGGCGATGGTTTTCGGAAAGTCAGGGGTGTATGCGTTTTACGAAGATGCATGGCGCAGGCAACGACTACATATATGTGAACTGCTTTGAGGAACATGTGGGGGATCCGGCGGCGCTGGCGGTGCGGCTTAGCGACCGGCATTTTGGCGTCGGCGGAGATGGCGTGATCCTGGTCATGCCCTCTGATGTGGCGGATGTGCGGATGCGTATCTTCAATGCGGACGGCTCGGAGGCGGAGATGTGCGGCAACGGCATCCGCTGCGTGGGGAAGTACGCATATGAGCACGGGCTGGCGGGGAAGAACGCCAGGCGTGCCGATGGCGCGCATCTGGACACGGGAAGCGCCCCCATCGGCCGTGAAAGGGTTGATTATGACGAGGATGTGGGGGCCCAGTCGGTTCCCGGCGCAAAGCATGCCGGGGCATGGCCTGGCGGGGGCGGGCCACTGACCGACATCTGCGTGGAGTCCGCAAGCGGTGTGAAGCGGCTGGGGCTGCATGTTTCCGGGGGCAAGGTGGAAAGCGTCACCGTGGACATGGGGAAGCCCGTCTGCCCGGATACGTTCCCGGAGACGATAAGCATAGCCGGCATAGGGCAGCCGGAGGGCGCAGCCAAAGGCGTGGATTTGGGATTTGTGGCGGTGGACATGGGCAACCCCCATGCGGTGTATTTCATACGCAAGCCGGCGGCAGATGCGGACGGCTCCTTTGGGGTTTTGACGGGCGGGCGGGGGATCGATGCACTGGACCTGGATAGGATCGGCCCGGCGTTTGAGCGGCACCCGCGCTTCCCCGACAGGACCAACTCCGAGTTCGTGGAAGTGGTGGACCGGGGGCATATCCGTATGCGGGTATACGAGCGGGGCAGCGCAGAGACGCTGGCCTGCGGCACCGGTGCATGTGCGGCTGTGGTGGCATCCGTCCTCATGGGGTACACGGACAGGGAGGTGGAAGTGGCCTTGCGGGGCGGCACGCTCTCTATCCGCTGGGATGAGGCCACCGGCACTGTGTATATGACAGGCCCTGCGGTGGAGGTGTTCACGGGGGAAGTCGCCGTATAAGGCGAAACAGGCGGGCCGGGCGTGGCGGACCGCGCATTGTTTGGTTGGTGGGGCAATAAGTTGTGGGATCATATATTTCGGGAGGAAATGTGACATGTTCAGAATCAACGACAACTACACGAAACTGCCGGGGAGCTACCTGTTTTCCACCATTGGGAAAAAGGTGGCGGCGTACAAGCAGGCCCACCCGGACAAAAGGGTGATCAGCCTGGGGATCGGCGACGTGACACAGCCCATAGCCCCGGCCATACTGGCGGCCATGCACAAGGCTGTGGACGAGATGGGGGATGCGGCCACGTTCCATGGGTATGCCCCCGACCTGGGGTATGGGTTCCTGCGGGAGACCATCGCCAGGGAGGACTACCGTGCCAGGGGGTGCGACATCGATGCGGATGAGATTTTCATCTCGGACGGTGCGAAGTGCGACTGCGGGAATTTCCAGGAAATATTCAGCGATGACTGCAAGATAGCGGTGTGTGACCCGGTATACCCTGTGTATGTGGATTCCAATGCCATGGCGGGGCGGACGGGCTCATATGACGCGGGCCTCGGGATGTGGACGGACGTGATCTATATGCCCTGCACCGCCGAAAACGGCTTCGTGCCGGAACTGCCGAAGACGGCGCCTGACCTGATCTACCTGTGCAACCCCAACAACCCCACGGGGACCACGCTCACGAAAGCGCAGCTGCAGGAATGGGTGGGGTCTGCGAAGTCGGTGGGGGCGGTGATCCTCTACGATGCCGCCTATGAGTCGTATATCAGCGAGGCTGACGTCCCCCATACCATCTACGAGGTGCCGGGGGCGGTGGACTGTGCGGTGGAGTTTCGCTCGTTTTCCAAAAATGCGGGTTTCACAGGGGTGCGGCTGGGGTTCGTGGTGGTCCCCAAGGGGATCAAGGATGGGAACGGCGTGGCGCTGCATGGGCTGTGGGCCCGGCGTCACGGCACGAAGTACAACGGCGCGCCATACATCATCCAGCGTGCGGGGGAAGCGGTGTATACCCCTGAAGCCAGGACGCAGCTGGGCGCCCAGGTGGCGTACTACATGGCCAATGCCGCCGCGATAAGAGACGGCCTGACGGAAGCGGGGTACAAGGTGTACGGCGGCGTGAACGCCCCATACATCTGGCTGAAGACACCCGACGGCATGTCCTCTTGGGAGTTTTTCGACTGGCTGCTGGAAGGCGCGTCGGTGGTGGGCACCCCGGGCAGCGGGTTCGGACCCTCCGGCGAGGGGTATTTCCGCCTGACCGCATTTGGCAGCAAGGAAAATGTGGCGGAGGCCCTGGGGAGGATAAAAGGCATGGCGTGAATGCTATGCGGCCGGCTTCCTTTGGATCGCAAAAAGTGGATGGACTTTTTGAGTTGATACACAAAAAGTGGATGGATTTTTTGCATTTGGCTCGCAAAAAGTGGATGGACTTTTTGCGAGCTGCTGCATAAAGTGGACAGACTTTGTCGGACGCGCATTGTTTGGTTGGCGGGGCAATATCAAATGAAAAACATTGCAGGTAGGCTTCGTGGGCCTACCTGCGTTTTCATGAGGTTTGTGTGGACGCGGCGGTCTGCGTGGCGTCGCCGTTCCGGTGCTTCGTGGGCCTACCTGCGTTTTTTGTGCGGTTTGTCGGTTGCGGGTTTGGTGAGGCCCAGCACCGCCGCTATGGCGAATGACAGGATGGCCAGTAGTTCCCACTTCATGTTGCGCATGTCGCGGGTTTCGGGGGATTCGGTCTTGGGGCTTGCGCCGGGCTGCCCTGCCGGGTCTGTGGCTGTCCCCCGTCCGTCAAATACGGTGGTGCCGAGGGTGGCGATGCGGGTGCCGGACGTGCCAGGGGCCGGCCCGCTGCTTGCCGTGGTGGGTGTCTTTTCACCTGGGGCGCTTGGGGCGGCGCTGGCCGACGTGGCAGAGATAGACCCGTCGGGGGCGGTCTGGGGCGGCTGTGCGGGTATGGTGGGGGTGATGGGCGTGACTATGGTGTCATGCCCGTCGTCGTCATAGGGTTCTGAGTAGGACGGCGCCGTGGTCGTCGGCGGCGCTGTGGTAATGGGCGGCGCCGTAGTGTTTGGCGGCGCGGTGGTGACAGGCGGCGCGGTGGTTACGGGCGGCGCGGTGGTCACGGGCGGTGCAGTGGTCACGGGCGGTGCGGTGGTCACGGGCGGGGCTGTGGTCACGGGCGGGGCTGTGGTCACGGGCGGTGCGGTGGTCACGGGCGGGGCTGTGGTCACGGGAGGAGCGGTGGTCACGGGCGGAGCGGTGGTGACGGGCGGTGCGGTGGTCACGGGCGGAGCCGTGGTGGTGGGCGGCGCGGTGGTGACGGGCGGTGCGGTGGTGACGGGCGGCGCGGTGGTCACGGGTGGCGCAGTGGTGGTGGGCGGCGGCGTGGTGTTTACCTGCCAGATGGCGGTGAACACCAGGTCATCCGTGCCCGGAACCGGCGTGGCCGGCAGCACCGGCGTGAGCGCCGCGCCTGGTGCAAACTGCGTCTGGCCGGAAGCGGCGGTCCCTTGGGTCAGCGCCCAGTGCAGGAACGTATAACCTGTCGCCGAGGGTGTGCCCCCCGCCACGGTGTACACGCCGCCCGGCAGCACGTCCGCCCCCAGCCTGTGGGAGGCCGGGATGCCTGAGGCAGCGCTACCTGGCACACCCGGGAGATAGCGCACCGAGGGGATGAGCATCGCGGGGTTGTGGAAATTGATGTCGTAGTTATTGTAAGGGTTGAAAAAGTCGGTGGAAACCTGGGTGACCTGGGGGATGATCCCGCAGGGGTCGAATGTGGGGTTGTAGGTGATGCCGTCTGCCAGGGTGGGCATGTACATCATGGCGGCGGTGTTGCTGTAGAATGTCAGCGTATCCCCCGTGGGTACCCGCAGGTAGCTGTTGGTGGAGGAGGGGCTGCCGCCCGTGCTCCAGCCGTCGTAGTATTCCCATATGCCGCCGCCGTCCCGGCCCGCCGTGTTCCCGGCCACCACGCCGGAGACGTAATACGTGGAGAGCGTGCCGTGGTACAGGCCGCCACCGTCCACACCGGCTGCATTGTCAATGAGGGTGACGTTGTCCAGTGTCAGCGTGGCGTTGCCGTTGTGGTAGATACCGCCGCCGCAGTTGCCCGCCACGTTGTCGGAGATCTCGCCCCGGATGGTGGTGGCGTAGTTCAGGGAACCCACCACGATGCCGCCGCCGTTGTTCAAGGCTTCGTTGCCGCTCACGATGGCCCCGGCCTGCATCTCCATGGTGCTGGGGTAGGTCCATCCGGGGACGAAGCTGGCATTGTCATCCAGCCAGATGCCGCCGCCGTCGTGGCCCGCATAGTTGTTTATGACCTGGGCCCCGCTTTCGATGAGGAGGTTGCCCAGGGAAACGGTGATGCCGCCGCCGTTGCCCAGCCAGTTGAGCGTGCTGGTGGCGCGGTTGCCGCTGACCACGGCGCCCGACTTCAGGATGAGCAGGCCGTGGACCCAGAACCCTGCGTCGCCCAGGGCGGTATTGTCCTTCACTTCCCCCGCGTACAGGGTGAAGGTGCAGGTGGCTTTCACGGCCACGCCGCCGGCGATCGCGCTGCCGTCGTTTTGCTCGATGGTGCCGCCGTACATGTCAAAGGTGCTCCCATTGAACAATGACACGCCGCCCCCGCCCGCGCCGGCGCCGTCGTTGACCCAGTTGTAGGAGCGCAGGTTGTGGCTGATCTCGCCGCCGTTCATGGTCACGGTGTTGTGGTTGTCGCAGTGGAGGCCGCCGCCGTTGAAAAATGCGGTGTTGTAGGTGATGAGGGCACCTGGCTGGATGGTGCAGGTGCCGGCGTTGCCCAGGGAGACGCCGCCCCCGGCGCCCGCGCTGTAGTTGTTGCGGATGATGGATCCGGCGTTCAGGACCAGGGTGCCGTCGCTGCAGATGCCGCCGCCCCAGCCGCCGGAAGACCATGACACGCCGTCGTCCCAGCCCACCCGGCAATTCTCCACCACTGCGCCGTCGTCCAGGGTGAGGGTGGAGCCGCCTGCGCTGTAGATGCCGCCGCCCGCCTGGTAGTACCCGTAGATCGCGCCGTCCTTGACGGTGATGTCATGAAGATGCAGGTCGCCGTAGTTGACGAGGACGCGCATGGCGCCGCCGCCGCTTAGGTAAAACGGGGAGCCTGGCGCGGTCATGTCGCTTTCCAGTGTGATGTCCGCCCCTGCCGGGATGGTGACTGTGGATGTAAGGACGATGTCCGACTGGAGGCGTATGATGGTCTCGGTGCCCCCCGCCGCCGCTATGGCGGTGTTAAGGTCGGCTTCGTTGGACACGGTGACCACGACCGCGGCCGACACAAGGAAAGAAAAGCACGCCACGGCGACGAAACAGGCGCCCAGGGCGGCGAAGAGCAAAGCGGCGAAACGGCGGGAGGGGGCAGGGGGGGCCAGACGGCGGGGCGCAGACGGGAGCGCACCTTGGGGGGCGGCATGGCGGGGCGCAGACGGGAGCGCACCTTGGGGGGCGGGTGATGGGCAGGTACAGGTATCGGAGAAACCGCTGCGCACCGAAACCGAGGCATCTCGCCGCCTGCTGCGATGGATCTCGGACATAGTTCCTCACCCCCTGGTCTGATACTTGTAAATCGGTCGGGTCAAAAGGCTGTCGTCGCAAGCCTGGGTCCAAAGACCCGTAGGCTGGTCGGATACTTGTAAATCGGTCGGGCAAAAAGGCTGTCGTCGCTGGCCGGCGCCCATAGCGAATCGGAACTGCGACGGATGCAAAGCCCACCGGCCGTGCGACAAGGCACATTCATCGTTAAAAACACAAAACTTGGTGCGGCGCACATCTATTGAACCCATTATATTGTGCTTTTCGGGAAATGTCAATGGGAAATAATATTGAAAAAATTTCTCACCACACACAATCTACACATTTCTGGAATAGAGTATACCAGGGTGGCCAAAGCCCGCGAGTTACGGGTCACGTTTCTGGGATAGGGTATACCAGGTATTGCAAAAGGCGCAGATGACATGTATAACATTGTGTATAGCATTTGTGTATAACATTATAGAAGAAGGGGGTGCACCGCATGCAGACTATCACGCTGCCGGTGGGGGGGATGACGTGCGCGGCATGTTCGGCGCGGGTGACCAAAGCCATACAGAAGCTCTCCGGGGTGTCGGACGTCAATGTGAATTTCGCCACGGAGAAGGCCACGTTCAGCTATGACCCTGATGTGGTCAGGGTGTCCGACGTGAAGGCTGCCATCGTCAAATCGGGATACAAGATATTGGACGCGATGAGCGCGGATGAGGACAAGGCGCGCAAGGAAAGGGCCATCCGCATACTGTGGACGAAGTTCATCGTGTCGGCCCTGTTCGCGCTGCCGTTGCTCTATATCGCCATGGCGCCCATGATCACGGTGGTGAAGCTGCCATTCCCCATGGCCATTAGGCCCATGATGCAGCCCCTGCGCTATGCGCTGGTGGAGGTCGCATTGGTCATCCCGTGCATAGCGGTGGGGTACAGGTTCTATACCGTGGGGTACAAGGCCCTCTTCATGCGCGCGCCCAACATGGACAGCCTCATCGCGGTGGGCACCACTGCGGCGGTGCTCTACAGCCTGTGGAACACCTGGCTGATATGGAAAGGCAACCACCATGCGGTGGATAGCCTGTACTTCGAGAGCGCGGGCGTGATCATCACATTGATCCTCCTGGGCAAATCACTGGAAGCCAGGGCCAAGGGCAGGACCGGCGACGCCATCAAGAAGCTGATGGGCCTCCAGCCCAAGACCGCCATCATCATCGTGGACGGGGCGGAAAAGGAGATTGCCATCGACGACGTGGAGATCGGCGACGTCATATTGGTGAAGCCCGGGGCCAAGATCCCGGTGGACGGCGTGGTGGTGCTGGGGCAGAGCGCGGTGGACGAGAGCATGCTCACCGGCGAGAGCATCCCCGTGGACAAAAAAGAGGGCGACAAGGTCTATGCGGCGACCATCAACGCCAACGGCGCCCTGCGGTTTCGGGCGGAGAAAATCGGCAGCGAGACCGCATTGGCGCAAATCATCAAACTGGTGGAGGATGCACAGGGGAGCAAGGCGCCCATCGCCGCGTTGGCGGACAAAGTGAGCGGCGTCTTCGTGCCGATCGTCATCACCATCGCCGTCATCGCTGGGGTGGCATGGTTCGTCGCCACGGGCAGCCTGGAGAGGGCATTGACCATCTTCGTGTCGGTGCTGGTCATCGCTTGCCCGTGCGCGCTGGGGCTGGCCACGCCCACGGCCCTCATGGTGGGGACCGGCAAAGGCGCGGAGAACGGCATATTGATCAAAGGCGGCGAGGCGCTGGAGACGGCGCACAAAGTGGAGACCATCATATTTGACAAGACGGGAACCATCACCGAAGGGAAGCCGCGGGTCACCGACGTCATCGGGCCGGAGGGGCTGGTGGGGATGGCGGCAAGCGTCGAGAAGCTCTCCGAGCACCCGCTGGGGCTGGCGGTGGTGGAAGCCGCCGCAGAGGCGGGGGTTGACGTCGCCGAAGCGACGGGTTTCGAGTCTGTTACAGGGATGGGCGTCCAGGCAAGGGTGGGCGGGAAACTGGTGAAGGTGGGGCGTGCTGCCTATGCGGACGCCGACAAGGCCATTGGGGACCAGTTGGCAGGCGAGGGCAAGACTCCCCTATTCGTTTCCGTGGACGACGTGTATGCGGGGGTCATTGCGGTGGCGGACACGGTGAAGCCCTCCAGCAAGTCGGCCATCGAGAAGCTGCACAAACTGGGGGTGTCTGTGGCCATGATCACCGGGGACAACGCCAAGACCGCCGCGGCCATCGCCCGTCAGGTAGGGATCGACACGGTGCTGGCGGAGGTGCTGCCCCAGGACAAGGCCGACGAGGTGAAGAAACTCCAGGGCGGCGGGAAGCGGGTGGCCATGGTGGGCGACGGCATCAATGACGCCCCGGCGCTGGCACAGGCGGACGTGGGGATCGCCATCGGTTCGGGCACAGACGTGGCCATGGAAAGCGCGGACATCGTGCTGATGCGCAGCGACCTAAACGACGTGGCGACGGCGCTGAAGCTATCCAAGGCGACCATCCGCAACATCAAGCAGAACCTGTTCTGGGCATTTGGGTACAATGTGATAGGCATACCGGTGGCGGCGGGGCTGCTCTACATCTTCGGCGGGCCGCTGCTGAACCCGATATTCGCCGCGGCGGCCATGAGCCTGTCCAGCGTGTCGGTGCTCACCAATGCGCTGCGGCTCAAGACATTCAAGGCGGGGTAAGGAATAGGGAAGCAGGGAATAGGGAATAGGGAAGTAGGGAATAAGGAATAGGGAACCAGGGAATAGGGAATAGGGAATAGGGAAGTAGGAAATAGGAGGATTACCATGACGAAGCAAGTGATAGGTGTGAGCGGGATGATGTGCGGGCACTGCGAAGCCGCCGTGGCGGATGCGGTCCGTAAACTGCCGGGCGTCAAGAAGGCGAAGGCGAACCGCAAGAAAAGCGAGGCCGTGGTGGAGTACGACGAGGCGCTGGTGACATTGGACAGCATCCGTGACGCCATCAAGGAAACGGGTTATGAAGTCGCATAGGGCCATCTGCGCAAGGTGCTATCCACTGCAACGGCACGACGATGGAGGCATGGACGTCCGTGTAACGCCTGACATCCGCTCATGAAGGGGTGGTGGCGGCTCATGTGGCATCTGATGGCATAGGGGGAGGCATGGCTTCGTACAAAACCATACTCGCCGTGGACGACGAGCCCCATATCCTGGAACCGGTCAAGGCGTACCTGGAAAAGCAAGGGTACGGTGTGTTTGCCGCATCCAGCGGGAAGGAAGCCCTGGCGCTGCTGGGACGGGGGGGCATCGACCTGGTGCTGCTGGACCTGATGTTGCCGGACATGACAGGCGAGGCTGTCTGCCGCAAGATCAGGGAGACCAGCCGCATCCCGGTGATCATGCTGACGGCGAAGGTGGCGGAGGACGCCCAGTTGGCCGGCCTGGGAATGGGCGCCGACGACTATCTCACCAAGCCGTTTTCCCTGAAGCTGCTGGCGGCCCGCATCGAGACGGTGCTGCGCCGCCTGCCCGAGAGCGAGCCGCCCACCCTTTTCGCCGACAAGGACCTGACGGCGACGGAACGCAAGTTGCTCAACGCACTTTCCAGCCGGCCCAGCAGGGTGTTCACCAGGGACGAGCTCATCGACGTGGCATTTGACGATGCATTTGACGGCTATGACAGGGTCATCGACACCCACATCAAGAACCTGCGCCGGAAGATCGGTGCCGGGTATGTGAAGACGGTCCACGGCCTGGGGTACAGGTGGGGTGGCGCGGTGGGGTGTTCCGGCTGACTTGGCGCACACCCTATGTCGGTTTTGCGTCAGTATGATAAGTGAGGCGGTCCGGTGAAACATTTCATCAAATATTTCCTGCCGGGGCTGGTGGTGCTCTTCGTGCTGGCGGGGCTGATATTTTACAACAACATGCTCCACACCGCCTGCGTGGTGTCGCTTATGCTGGCGCTGGTTGCGGGGGGGCTGTTCACGTTGTCACTCAACCGGCGCTACATCTCCAAATTGGAGCAGCAGGAAGAGATGCGCAAACGCCTCACGGCGGATGTGGCCCACGAGCTGCGCACCCCCATCACCGCCATCAGCGCGAACCTGGAAGCTTTTGCCGAGGGGGCGCTGGAACCCACGCCCCAGCGGCTAAGGGGATGCTACGACGATATACAGCGCCTGTCCAAACTGGTGGCTGACATGGAGAGCCTGGCGAAGGCCGAAAGCGACGTGCTGGGCATGGAAATGGGGCCTGTGGACCTGCTGGAAGCGGCCCGCTGCGTGTTCGGCACGGCCGGGGGAGAGCCCGTGGTGGTGCCAGGGGACAGGGGGCGCATCGCGCAGGTGCTTGAAAACCTGCGTTCCAATGCGGAGAAATACGGCGGGGGCGAGATAATCGTCACGGTGCGGGAGCGGGGGAAGTACGGCGAGGTGGTGGTGTCGGACAACGGCGCGGGGATACCCCCGGAGGACCTGCCGCATATCTTCGAGAGGTTCTACCGCGCTGACAAATCCCGCAACCGCAGCCTGGGCGGGGCGGGGATCGGCCTGGCGGTGGTGAAGCGCATTGCCGAGGCGCACGGAGGGGGCGTCAGCGCGGTGAGCGAACCGGGCAAAGGGAGCGAGTTCACTGTGAGGTTCCGGAAGTGAGGGCGCAAGCCAGGGCAGTCAGGGCAGCCCATGGCGGGGCGGGGATCGGCCTGGCGGTGGTCGAATGGCTTGGCGGCGGGTGCTTTGCCGGGGGGGGGCGAACGGACCTGGCCGGGTGGCATCCCGCCCGCGTCCCGGCGGTCGGGCAGATGTAGACGTGAAGTGAGGCGTGCAGCTTTGCGCATATTGTGCGGAAGTTGTGCGTTTTTTTTGCGGATGTATGATATTTCGTGAAAAATGATAATTGACTTGCACATTGAAAAGACTTATGATAGTGCGAAAAGGCAATTTGGTGCTTGCGGCCGTAGGAGACCCGGAGGGTACAGGCAAACGGTCCGGCCGCAAAATTATCCGGCGCTTTGCGCCATCAGGATACAAGGAGGATACGTCGTATGACAGTGGAACAGCTGAAGCATGGCCGCCTGAAAAAGTGGGTGAAGGAGTCGGCGGCTCTCATGGCCCCCGATGCGGTAGAAGTGTGCGACGGCAGCAAGGCAGAGTATGACAAGATGATCAAGCTGCTGGTGGATTCGAAACTGGGCACGGTGCTCAACCCCGAAAAGAAACCGGGCTGCGTGCTGTTCCGCTCCGACCCGTCGGACGTGGCGCGTGTGGAGGCCCGCACCTACATCGCCTCCGAAAAGCAGGAGGACGCCGGGCCCACCAACAACTGGTGCGACCCCAAGGAATTGAAAGCGACCATGACTGACCTCTACAGGGGTTCCATGAAGGGGCGTACGATGTACGTGATCCCCTATTCCATGGGGCCTGTGGGTTCGGGCATAGCGAAGATAGGCGTGCAGCTCACCGATTCCCCCTACGTGGTGGCGAACATGCACATCATGGCCCGGGTGGGCACCAAGGTGCTGGACGTGCTGGGCGCTGACGGCGAGTACGTGCCTTGCTGGCACAGCGTGGGCAAACCCCTGGCCCCCGGCGAAAGCGACGACGGCAAATGGCCCTGCGCCCCCATCGAGCAGAAGTACATCTCCCATTTCCCGGAGACCCGGGAGATCTGGTCCTACGGCTCCGGGTACGGCGGCAACGCCCTCCTGGGCAAGAAGTGCCTGGCGCTGCGCATCGCATCAGTGCTGGCGCGTGACGAGGGCTGGCTCGCGGAGCATATGCTCATCCTGAAGATCACCAACCCGCAGGGCGAGGTGAAATACATCACCGGCGCGTTCCCCTCCGCCTGCGGCAAGACGAACCTGGCCATGCTCATCCCCACGCTCCCGGGCTGGAAAGTGGAGACGGTGGGCGACGACATCGCCTGGATGAAGTTCGGCAAGGACGGCAGGCTCTACGCCATCAACCCCGAGGCTGGGTTCTTCGGCGTGGCGCCGGGCACCAACGACGAGTCCAACCACAACGCCATGGAATCCATCAAGAAGAACACCATCTACACCAACGTGGCCATGACCGAGGACAAGGATGTGTGGTGGGAGGGCATCGGGTACGACGCACCCGGCAAGCTCATCGACTGGAAGGGCAACGAGTGGGTCCAGGACAAAGGCAACAAGGAACAGCCCCCTGCGGCGCACCCCAACAGCCGTTTCACCGCACCGGCCAGCCAGTGCCCGGCCATCGCGGACGAGTGGCAGGACCCCAACGGGGTGCCGATCTCTGCGTTCCTGTTCGGCGGGCGCCGCCCGAAGACCATCCCCCTGGTCAATGAGGCCAAGAGCTGGGTCCATGGCGTGTTCATGGGTTCCATCGTGGGCAGCGAGGTCACCGCAGCGGCCCTGGACGTGAAAGCGGGCACCATCCGCCGCGACCCATTCGCCATGCTGCCCTTCTGCGGGTATAACATGGGCGACTACTTCAAGCATTGGCTGGAAATCGGCCAGAAGTCCACGCCGGACAAGCTCCCGAAGATCTTTTTCGTGAACTGGTTCCGCAAGAACGAGGCAGGCAAGTTCATCTGGCCGGGCTACGGGGACAACTCCCGGGTGCTGGCGTGGATATTCGACCGCTGCGACGGCAAGGGCGGCGCCGTGGAGACGCCCATCGGCACATTGCCCACGCCGGATGCCATAGTCAGGCCCGATGGCGTAAGCGAGGCGGACATGAAAGAGCTGCTGAAAGTGGACATCGAGGGCTGGAAAGCTGAAATCGCGGACGTGCGGGAGAACCACTACCCGAAGTTCGGCGACAAGCTGCCCAAGGAACTCTACGGCGAGCTGGAAGCCATCGAGAAGAGGCTGGAGGCGTAAGCGGAGCTGATTCTGACCCACGCAGCGTGGCGGCGAATAGACCGCACAGATATGGAAAGAGTTTCCGCTCTCGGGCATAGGTCAGATGAAGCGGAAAATGGCCGTCGGGCGTGCATCTGTAGCGCAGGTGCGGCGCCCGGCGGCATTTGTGTTCGGGGGGCTGAAGCGTTGCGTACTGTCCTGATGGGGGGCGGTTGCGCTGTGGCGGTGTTGCTTTTTACGGGGAGCATGGCTGGCAGACGGCGTTCAACGGGGCATATTCGACGCTGTGGCCTTGTTTACGGGGGGCATGGACATGAAAAAAGCGGTTTTTTTCGACCTGGATGGCACTTTGACGGACTCGTACCCGGGTATCGCCAACTCCATCCGGTATGCGCTGGATTATTTTGGGTTCGGCGAGGTGGGCGATGATAAGATGCGGCTCATGGTGGGGCCGTCGCTGCGCCACAGCTTTTCCGTGATATGCGGGATGGACGAATGGAAGGTGCCTACCGCCATAGCGAAGTACAGGGAATACTACAACCCTATCGGGAAGTTCGAGAACTCTGTGTACCCGGGCATACCGGAGGTGCTGGGCGCGCTGCGTGCCCATGGCTTCGCTACGATGGTCGCCACATCAAAGCCGGAGCCTTTCGCCAGGGAGATCATCGAACACTTCGGGCTGGCGCCATATTTCGACCTGGTGGGGGGCGCGCTCCTGGACGGGGGGCGCGACACCAAGGAGGCGGTGATCCGGCATGTGATGGGGGCGTGCGGGCTGGCGGCCGGACAGAGCCCTGAGTCGGGCGATACCCCTGCGAAGCCCCGCCGACAAGACTCAGGGGAAATCTATAATGCGGGTGGCGGGAGTGTGCACGCCGGAAACGGTGCGCAGGGGGCGCTGCAGGGCCCAGAGCCGGGCGGTGGCAGCCAGTCTGGTCCCGGTCAAGCAACCTGTGAGGATCCGGTCGGTGAGCCTGCTGAAATCTGGATGGTGGGCGACCGCAACTATGACATCCTGGGCGCCAAGGCGTGCGGCATCAAGTCATTGGGCGTGCTCTATGGATACGGCACCCGCGAGGAGCTGGAAGAGGCCGGCGCGGACGCCATCGCAAAGACCGTGGCTGACGTGGGGCGGTTCTTTCTGGGGTAGGGGTTCGGCCCTGCCCCGGCGCCGAAGTGACCGGCGCGGACGCCCGGCGCACGGAATCTGGACTTTTGTATCTACAAACTTAAAATTTTCTATCAGAACGCTGAATATTCCCAAAGTTTCGCAAAATCGGTTGACGAGTCAAGGCAAATGGATTTATAATGACGTCATGCGACTTTCCATTTTGACCTGGAGATGGCTTACATGGATATACAGAGTTTGAGGCGCAGTTTTGCCTTTGGGTGCGCCCTGGTGCTTTTTTTCAATGTGGCTTTTCATGTGGTGGCGCCCCCCGGGACGGCATATGCGTATGCGGTCCGCTCGGCGACTGTTTCCGCATCCACATTGAACGTGCGCACCGGCCCAGGCACCACATACACGAAGCTGACCACGCTCACCAAAGGCGCGGCCGTGACGGTGATAGGCGAGGACACCGCATCCGACGGCGCGCTGTGGTATGAGATCCGCTTCACGGACGATGCGGGGCAGACCCAGGCGGGGTTCGTGTCCCAGAGCTACATCAAGTTTTCCACCGCCTATTCCAATGACCCGACATTCGAAGAGTACCTGACCCGCCAGGGCTTCCCGGAGAGCTACAAGGAAGGCCTGCGGGAACTCCACGCCCAGTACCCCAGCTGGGTGTTCGTGGCCCAGCACCTGAACCTGGACTGGGAAACAGCCGTCCAGAACGAGAGCGTCATCGGGCGCAACCTGGTGCATACCGAAAACAAGTCTTCCTGGAAATCCATCGCCGACGGCGCATATGACTGGACCAGCAGCACCTGGCCGGGTTTTGACGGGGCCACCTGGGTCGCCGCGTCGGAGGGGCTGATCCGGCACTACATGGACCCGCGCAATTTCCTGGACGAAACGTACATTTTCCAATTCCTGGCTCACCAATACGACCAGAACCTGCACACCAAGGACGGCCTTTTGAAGATCGTGAACAATACTTTCCTGGCAAGCGGCACCCAGGCGGACGGCTCCGTGGTGAGCATCACGCCGGACACCACCGGATACAGCCAGGACGGCGAGGCGGTGGGGTACGGCCCGGGTTACGCCCCGGGTCTCCAAAGCGGGGGCGCTTCCGGGACGGGTGCGACATCGGGGGCGGGCACGTCTTCAGGTGTTTCATCAAGTGGCGCCGGAAGCGGTTCGGGCAGCGCCACCGTCGGGGTGGCGCCGGGTGGCGCCACGTCATCCGGCAACGTTTCCGGCGGGGCAGGTTCCGGCGCGGCATCCGCGACGTCGGGATCCGCATCCGGCGAGGGCTCCGTGCCCCAGGTGGTCACCGGGGACCAGGCGGCTCCCGGATATGGGTCGGCCGCGGGAGGCGCATCCCAGACACAAACCCAGACCCAGACCCAGTCCGCGCCCCAGGGCCAAAGCCAGTCCGCGCCCCAGAGCCAGACCGCGGGCCAGGGCAAGTCGACCACGGGATCCGCGCCCCAGAGCCAGACTGGCGGGGCCACCGACTACGGCGTGTACCAGATGGCGCCCGGGGCAGGCGGTGTGAGGTATGAACCCGGCGGGGCCGGAAGCGGCACAGATGGCGGGGCCGGCAACTCCCGGGAATACGGCTATGATACGTTTGGCGGCGGCGCCGGCAGTGGTACAGATGGCAGTGCTGGCAACTCCCGGGAATACGGCTATGATACGTTTGGCGGCGGCGCCGGTGGGGCATCCAAGGCGAGCGGCCTGCTGTACATTTCCCCGGCGGCACTGGCGAAAGCCCGGGCGCAGGCTGGTCTGTCTGCGCACATGATGGCCGCATCCCGGGCAGGGATCCAAAACCAGGTAGGCTACTATGCCATGGCTGGTGGAAAGGTGTTCGTGGGCGGGCGGATATCCTCCGGCGTCCTGGCCCTGGCTGCCGCGCAAACCACGCTTTGGGTGCAGCCATGGGCCTGCGCCCAGGGGACGCTCCGGGGAAGTGACCCCGCCGCCACTTTCAGGCGCGTCACCAACTATGGGCCGGGCATGGATTCCGGCGCGGTTTCTTCGGATGCGCCGGGGGGCACAGGCTCCACATCCGCAGGCACCTCCGGCACCAATGCGCTCTCCGGGTCCGCGGACTACGTGGAGATCATCATGAATGCGGCCGCGCAGTCGGGGGTCAGCCCCTATGTGCTGGCTTCCATGATACTGCAGGAGCAGGGCACAAAGGGTACCAGCAACTCCATCAGCGGCACGGCGGCGGGATATACGGGGTATTACAACTTCTTCAACGTGGAGGCATACCAGGCGGGCGACATGACCGCCGTGCAGCGGGGGCTGTGGTACGCATCCCAGTCAGGCAGCTACCTGCGGCCATGGAACAGCCCCGAGAAGTCCATCCTGGGGGGCGCGCTTTTCTACGCCCAGACCTACGTGAACGCGGGGCAGGACACATTCTACCTGAAAAAGTTCAACGTGCAGGGCGACAGGCTCTACATGCACCAATATATGACCAACGTGCTGGGCGCGGCGTCGGAGTCGGCGCTTTTCGCGAGGGCTTTCGACTCGCAGCTGCGCTCCACCGCGCTGCAGTTCAAGATCCCGGTGTACACCAACATGCCGGCGGCCAACAGCCCGCTGCCCATGCTGGACGGCAGCCCCAACAACAAACTTGCGGCGCTGACTGTGGAAAATCACGCATTGACACCGACGTTTAACCGTGATACATTGTCTTATGACGTGATTGTGGGCCCCGACACCACACAGGTGAAGGTGGGTGCGGTGGCGCTGGATTCCACCGCCTACATCACGGGGACCGGGCTGGTGACGCTCAAGGAAGGCGACAACCAGATCTTAGTGGCGGTGACCGCCAAGAACGGCACCATACGCACGTACACCATCGACGTGGTGCGCCAGGGCAGCTCCGGGGCAGGTACGGGCGTGTCGTCGCCTGACGCCGGCGTGACGGCCATCGGCGCCCCGCCCGGATCGGGCAGCGCCTCCGGGGCGGGTACGGATTCACAGGTCATCCAGGTGGGGCCGGGTGTCAGTTCCTCGGGTTCGACCTCAGGCGGGTCCGGCACAGACGGGTCTGGCACAGTGGGTACGGCGCCGCCGGGATCGGGGACGGGCACATCCCAGACAGGTTCGACCGGGGCGGCAGGCTCTTCGGAGACATCCGGGGTCACCCCCGGGAACAACGTCACGACTGTCGTCTGGTAGGTGGGGCCTTGGTCTGTTTCGGATTGGAGAAGTGGCCGGGGCCTCAAGTTCGGGCACCTGTTGGGATAAAAAGTAAGTGAGGTAGCTATGTTGCGTTTGAGGAAATATGCGGCGATACTGTTTCTGGCGTTTGTCATGGCGGGGATGTCCGCCGCCAGCGCATTTGCGGGCGTGGTCATCTCCTTTTCCGACCCGTCCACGTCTGTGGGCGAGACGTTCAGCGTCACGGTCAAGGTCGCCAGCTCCGATGCGTCCTTGGGTAAAGCCACCATCATGCTGACCTATGACCCGGAGGCCCTGACGTTTGTGAGCGGGGAGAGCGCCAGCGGCGGGGCGGGTTCCATCAAGATATTTGACTCGGCCACGTCCAGCAGCCTGAAGGAAATGCGCTATTCGCTGAAATTCACCGCGCTCCAGGCTGGGACCACCCAGGTGCATGTGGGCACCACGCCGGAGATATACAGCTATGACAACCAGCCGATCTCCATCGACAGGGAAGGCCAGTCTACCATTACCGTCAATGCATTGGAAAACTATTCCAGTATCGCGGAGCTCTCCGAACTCATCGTTTCGCCGGGCACACTGGAGCCGGTGTTTTCCCCCGATGTGATGGAGTACCGCCTGTCGGTGGGCGCGGATGTGGAGAAAATCATCATCAGCGCCACGGCCAAGGCCGGTGACGTGGCCCGTGTGGTGGTCACCGGGGCGGACCAGCTGGCCCAGGGCGAGAACAAGATACAGGTCACGGTGACGGCGCAGGACGGCGTGACCGTGCGCACCTACCAGATCGCCGCATTCAAGGCCGCGGGTGCGGACGACGGCGGGGACGCCGCGGATTTCACGGTGAACATCGGGGACGCCGCGTACACCTTGGTCTCCACTTGGAACGAGACGGCATTGCCCGAAGGTTTCGAAAAACAAAAGTATACTTATGAGGGAAAAAACATATCCATCGGCCGGGGGTTGGAGCGCGACCTGACTTTGGTCTACCTGATCGACGCCGAAGCCCAGGGCGCATTTTACATCTATGACACCGTAGCGGGCACGTTTGCGCCATACGTGCCCCTGGAGACAGCGAAAAAGTCATTGGTCATACTGTCCCCTGACGCTTCCGTGGCGATCCCCGCGGGGCTCAAAGAGACGCAGGTGAAGATCCTGAACCAGACCGTGACGGCGTGGCTGGATACGGCCAATTCGGACTACTACGTGTTCTATGCCATGAACTGGGAAGGCAAGAAAGGGTTCTACCGGTATGACAACCGGGAGCGGACCATACAGCGGTATTTCGAGCCCACCGTGGTGACGGTGGCGGGTTCCCCCGATGGCGACGGCGGCGACGAACCCGGCTTCTTCGCGGGGCTCATCGAGAAAATCAAAGGCGCGAAAAACAAGGTGCTGCTAATCGGTCTGCTGGCGCTGGCCGCGGTGCTGATCATCATACTGATCGCATTGGTGCTCAATGGGCGGGGCAGGCGCAGGCGCGCCGCCATGGAAGACGATGATTACGATGACGGCGACGACGATGGTTATGACGATGACGACGACGATGACGGGGGCGACGATGACCTGGACAAGCCCGTCTACCATACCAGCCGCACCACACGCCCGGATTCCTACGCCGGCGCAAGGGGCGGGGCTGCGGGCGGTGCGAGGGAAGTGAGACGGGGAGGCACAAACGTCGGCCCCGCGGGCGTTTCAGGCAGTGCAGCCGGTAGCGGCTCCGGTGGCGTTTCGGGCGGCGCCCTCGGCGGAGGGGTCAGGGGCGTTTCAGGCGGTGCCATCGGCAGCGGGTCCGTTGGCGTTTCGGGCGGCTCAGGGGAAGTGAGGCGCGGCGACGGCGGCCCCGTGGTTGGGGGCGGAAGCGGGTATGGGATCAGAAGCGGCGCAAGCAGCGGCGGCGACAGGCAGGTGGCTGGTTCCCCGGTGGTGCGCAGGGAAGTGCGGCGCGCAGATCCCGGCGCCGCCCGGGATGGATTGTCGCAGACGGGCAGGAACACCGCACCCGCTGACGCCGGTGGGGGGCGGGGCGACGACTCTTACAGGCCGATGGGCACCGCCGGCACCCAAGGCCGGGGCAGCACCGGTTTCGCCCAGGGCGCGGGCGGCGCCACAGCCCTAGGCGGGCAAGACATCGGCGGCAACGGCGGCGCCGGAGTTGGCGCAGTTGGCGGCGCCGGAGCTGGCGGGGTAGGCGGTGCCGGCACATCTGCATATGGGGCTGCCGGCCTAGGGCCTGTCGGCCTAGGGCCTGTCGGCCCTGGGCATTCCAGGGCACGTGTGACGCCGGCCAAACCCGGCAGGATCACCCCGGAGGAGCACTATATGAGGGGCGGCGACCCGGAGGATGCGGACGACGTGGAGTTCGAGGACCTGGACGAGTGAGTGTAGGGGAGTCGCTGCCCGCTGGCCGGATGAGGCGCATTTGACACATATCTACGGTAGGGTTGCGGCGGTGCATTCGGTTGCCGGGGACAGCGCATGGGGCGCGATGTGGACAAATTAGCGGCGTTAGTTGAAATGGTAGTGTTACTACGAACGGGGCATGTGACGTGCCCCGTTTTTGTGTCAAAAAAACTGTGAAATTTTTGTGAAACTTTTTTGCTAAAATTATCCATGAAATTATTGACATAATGCGGGAGGTGTGGTATATCTAGGGCAGTGGTGTGCGCACGAACTGTTCGAAGATATCGAACGCCCGAGTGCGGTTGGCTGCAAAAGGGTCTGTCCCGGATGCACGGCAGTTCGGAATCCTGACACAGGGCTGGCGCAGTTGGCGGCAGGGTGCATTGCGCATGAGCGTGGCGCACGCAAAGATCCTCGGCAACGAGAGCGCAGTTGGCGGCAGGGCGCATAAGTGCATGAAGGCATCATACAAAAGATAACGCATTGAAAGGCAACGTACTGCGGACAAAGCGGTGACATGACACGGACACCGAAGGCCAAGCACAGGCGGGGGATCCCGCAGGATACTGTGGATAAAAAGGTACCAAATGCACACAGGATAGCCAACCGGATGGAGTGGATGTGCTGCGCCCACCAATGGCAGGTCGGCGGCGCGGCTGCGAAATTGCGGATTTTGCGACGATGTCCACGGGACTATGTCCACAGGACCTGGGCATATCTACAGAAAGCAGGGCTGGATGTCCGGAACAAATGCTTGATAGGAACCACCATGCGCATTCGCAAGGGTTTATGCCCTGCGGGTGAATTTTGGTTCCAACGGGCAGGCGACACACAAGGAGCTAAATCATGAGAGGCACGAAACACGAGAACCTGAAGTATTTCTTGCGCGACATTCTGTTGGTTGCAGGCGTTCTTTTCTCCCTATTTATCCTGCTGAAACTGAATCCCGCATTCAACGCCTCGCCCCTGGGCGAAACCGCCACGGCTTCCGAGGCCGGTTTTGACGCGGGGCCGGAGGGCGTCGGCGAGGAAGCCGGTCCGGCGGCCGAACCCGGGATAGGCGATGAAGCCGCACCGGATGAAGACGGTGGGCCATCGGGGGGGGCAAGCGCCGACGAGGGCGCCGGTGAGGCTCCCGAACCCGGCGGGGACGATTCGGGTCCCGGGGCGGGCGGCGGATCCGGCGGCGGGGGCGATGCAGGCCCAGGCGCAGGCTCTTCAGGCTCGGGGGGGGAATCCGGACTAAGTGAACTGCCCTCTTATGAAGTGGCTAGTCCATCCACACCCGCACTTCCCGCACCGCCTGTGCGGGCATTCCGTGCGCTGGAGTTCGAAAGCGACGGCGTGGTGGTGACATTCTACGTGCCCGACGGGGGCGGCTGGACTGAGTACGTGCGGCGCGCAACCCAGTCAGACGGCACGGTGGCCCTGCCCAGCCCGGCGCCTGACCCCGCGGACTACGGGATGGCGTCTTTCCTGGGGTGGTACCGCTCCGACTCGCCCCTGGACTACTGGGACCCTGCGGAGCAGTTCGACCCGGATGAGGTCTTCACGGAGGATGCGGATTTCTTCGCGATCTTCTCGGAGGACTGGCTGGTCCAGTTCGTGGACGGCTACGGGAAGGTGGTGCTCTACCAGCTGGTGCCTGACGGCGGCTACGCGACGGCCCCCACTGACGCGCAACTGGAGGCCAGCGGGTTCGACTACCCGGGTGAGCTGTATTTCAACGGGCGGTGGGAGCTGATAGATTCCCCGGGGACGGCATTTGACTTCGCCGCCACCCCCGTGACGCAGAACCTCTCCCTGTCCGCGATGCTTGCGGACACGGTGACTATATATTTTGAAACCTTCGGTTCCGCAGTGGAGCCGATACAGGTGCCCCGTGGCACCAGGGTGGGTGACATCAGCCCCTTCCCGGACGTGCAGGACGTGACCCGTCAGGGCTATGCGCCCCTGCACTGGTCGTTGGTGGCCACGGACCAGGCGTCTGACGACGACACGGACCAGGTCAGCCCGGACAACAGCCCGGACGCGCTGGACCCCGACTACATCATCACCGGCGACACGCTGATCTACCTCCATTGGCTGGCCATACCCAACGGCGCGCGCTACAAGATCGTCTACTGGGTGGAGCGGCCGGATATGGGGCTGAATTTCGTGCCCACCCCCGGCAACCCCAGCCACTATGTGTACGGCGACGAGACCGCGCTGCTTACCGCGACGGCGGGGCAGACGGTGGGCGGCCCCGGCTCGGGTGCGGACATCATCGTGAACACCATCCCCGCGCCCGCGACCTATGCGGATGACGACCCCATGCGCTACGCACAGTGGCAGTCCACGGAGTACACCACGGTCATCGTGACGGTGGCGGGGGACAACTCCACCATAGTCAACGTGTACTGCACGCTACGGACGTTCAGCATCGCATTTGACTTCCCGACAGGCCCGGACTTCAAGATGAGCTTCGACGCCGACCGGGACGGCACGCCGGAGATCTACACCTCCGCGACGGCACATTCGGTGTACAACCCCACGCCCAACGTGTACCGGGCTTACTTCAAGTTCGGCGACACCATCTACCTGCGCTGGCCCCACCCGGAGACGGGGGCGACGTTCTACCGCACGGACCCGGCGTATGCGGCGTACACCTACCAATACCAGCACTATGACCCCAACGGCACTGTGGCCAACGGCGTGATCGGTTCGCCAGGCTACCTCTGGGTGACGCCCAGGGTGACTGCGGAGGCATCCATCATGCCCAGCCTGTCGGCCATCCAGTCGGGCATCACGGAATACACGCTGAAAGGCTCGTTCATCACATCCTCGGCGATCCTCTTCAACGCCCGGTACTGGATGCCGGTGCTGGACCCCGAGCCCGCAGGCGAGGCTGCGCTGCCCCACCGCTGGTCCAGCATCAGCGGCGTGAACAGGCGCTATGTCATGCTGCCGGAGCTCTCCACGGTGGTCATCTACACCGGGAACCTCATCGGCAAGCAGGTGCTGGGGCTGTCCTACCCCTACTTGGGATCGGAGTTTGGCTGGAGCCAGGAGGGGGCCATCGTGTCCGGCCTGGGCTACCAGAACAATGTATACCAGCACCTGTATTATAACCGGAACAACTACACATTGTCCTATGATTTCCGCATGCACTGGCCGGATGGGTGGTCGGAGTGGACCGAGACGCTGCCCTACCGCAAGCCCCTGGACACGTACAATGTCACCCTGCCCGACGCGCCTGGGTACCGGTTCATGGGGTGGTATGCTGACGCCCAGTGCACGCTGGCATTTGACTTCACCCAGGTGATGCCCGCATACAACATCGTGGTGTATGCGAAATGGGAGTCCACGGACCACATCATCACTTTCGTGGATGCGGACGGGTCCGCGCTGGCCACGGACGGCTCCCAGCTACAGGGCGTGGCCGTGGGCGGCCAGGTGAATTTCAACAACCTGACCATCGGCGGCATCACCTACGTGGTGGGATTCGACGATGAGCGGGGCGAGTTCCGGGGCTGGGACTTCATCCCGGTGGGCGCGCCCCTGGTGGGCGGGCTGCCTGACCTAAGCAGGAAGGTGCTCTTCCCGCGGGATACCCGTGTCTACCGGGACCTGACGCTTTACGCCCGCTGGCAGACGGAAGGGTTCACCGTGACCTACCACCAGCAAAACGGCGCTGTGCTGGAAGTGGACTACGGCCCCGGCGGCGACGGGTATGACCTGGGCGTGTATGCGGTGGTGAGAAACGGCTCCGGCCTCACGGTCCCATCCGGCACCAGCTTCCTGGGGTGGCGCAGGGACGGCACCGGGCCTGTGTACTATGCGGGTTCCCACAACCTGCGGGTGAGCGGCAACTACGACATGTACCCGCTCTTCGGCGACCAGCGCAACCTGCAGGAGCTGTACTATATCTCCAACCTAAACGGCGGCGGATCCGGGGCGGGGGATGACCGGGACGGCGACGGCATCGACGACTATGCCTACCTGGTGCTGGGGGGCAACAACACCGTGCTGGCCACCCGCTACGACGTGCCGGGCTTCGAGAACGGGCACTGGATCCTAAGCGGCTGGAACACCCGCGCGGACGGCAACGGGACACATTATGCCCTGGGGCAGACCATACTCATGCCCGCCGCCACCCTGCGGCTGTATGCGGAGTGGGTGAACCCTGAACTCGTGGTGGAGTTCGCGCCCGGCGACCACGGCACGTGGATCCCGGCGCTTGGCACCCAGTTTATGATAGGTGGGCTGTACGAGGGCGACGCGACCCCGGCCGAGCCCGGCCCGTCCGTGCTGACCAGGGAACCGGGCTATCGGTTCGCGGGCTGGGCCCCTGCCATCAACCCGGTGGTGGACGGCGCTGACGTGAACCCCGGGACCAATGTGATCACCTACACGGCGCAGTGGGCGTTCATCGACGACCTCACCGTGCGGTTCTTTGACGCATACGACAACGTTATCCTGGAATACGACAACGTGGCCTACGGCTCCGGCGTGGAACCGCCCGCGGACCCGTATTTCGTGGGGCACTACTTCACCGGCTGGGACAACGACTACACCTATATCACCGAGGACAGGGACATCCACCCCACGTACGTGCGCACCTACCGGGTGATCTATGAGGATCCCCAGGTGACGGGCGGCGTATGGACGGATCCCGCGGAATATATCGCGGGCGACACGGTGAGCGTGGACTTCACCCTTTTGCCGGATGAAGTGCTGCAATGGGAATTTGTCGGTTGGGTCGACTATGCCGGCATACTCTACAGCGAGGGCGGCTTCACGACGCTTACAATGCCCAGCACGGATATGCATCTGTATGCATTGTGGTATGAGATCCTCTACACTGTGGAGTACCTGCCCGGGGAGCATGGCACATGGACCATGGGCAGCGAGCCCTATACCTATGCGAACCAGCACGCCGACGCACCCATGCCGGCGGCACCAACGGGCGCGCAGCTGACACATGACGCTGGGTACCGGTTCATCGGCTGGACGCCCGCCGTGCCCACCACATTGAACCCTGGGGATACATGGATCAACAACCGCACCCTGTCGTACCTGGCGGAGTGGGAACTGATAGACGACCTCACTGTGCGGTTCCTGGATTGGGATGGGACGGTTCTGGACACCATCACCGACGTGGTGTATGGCACCGGCGTGACGCCCCCTGGGGATCCTACCAGGGCAGGGTATTCATTTGACGGCTGGGACGCGGACTACACCAACATCATTGCGGATATAGACATTTACGCCACTTATGTGCCCACCTACACGGTGACATATGAGGATCCCAAGGGGCTGATCGTGCCCCCGGTGGACCCGAACGCTTACCGCGCAGGGGAGACGGCGACGGTGATCTTTGACGTGCCCAGGGACGTGAACGAGTTCACATTCGTGGGGTGGGAAAGGATCGATGCGTCCGGGGCGGTGCACAGTTATCCGCTGGGGATGAGCGCCAGCTTCCCGGTGTATGGGGATGCCACACTGTATGCGGTGTGGCAGGAGAATTTCTACATCGTGATGTACCAGCCGGGCGACAAGGGCACCTGGGACGCCGTCCCGTCGTCACCCTACTGGCATGCGGGGCTCCAGGCATGGACGCCCACGCCGGATGCGCCTACGGATGATTTGCTGACACATGTGGCCGGCTACAGGTTCGTAGGCTGGTCGCCCGCCATCAACCCCGTCGTGGACCCGGCGGACGCCATCGGCACCGAGATCGTCTACTTCGCGCAGTGGGAGTTCATAAATGACCTCACCGTGCGGTTCCTGGACTGGGATGGGACGGTGCTCTCCACCATCACCGATGTGGCCTATGGCTCCGGCGTGACGCCTCCCGGGGATCCGTCCAGGTCGGGCTACCTGTTCACCGGCTGGGACGCGGACTACACCAACATCACGGCGAGCATCGACATCCATGCGGTGTACGAGCAGCTGTACAAGGTATATTATGAAGACCCGTTGGGCCTGATCGCGAATTTCGAAGACCCGACATGGTACCGCACGGGCGACACGGTGAGCGTGACATTCGGCGTCACCTCGCCCACCCAGCAGTATGAATTCGTGGGCTGGATGGATCCTGCGGGCAACATCTTCAGGGAGAGCGGCCCGACGACGTTCGTCATGCATTTCGCTGACACCGTCTTGACGGCGGCCTGGAATGAGATGTACTTCACCGTGCAGTACCTGCCGGGAGACCATGGCACATGGACGCCCCCGACAGCGGGTGTGCCATACCTGTTCATAGGCCTGAGGGTGGGCGACCCCACACCGGCAGCCCCCACAGGTGACCTGCTGACCCATGACCCGGCGTACCGTTTCGTGGGCTGGTCCCCCGAGGTCCAGCCGACGGTGGAAGTGGCGGACGCCACCAACCGCTATATCGGCTATACTGCGCAGTGGGAGCTGATCGACGACCTCACCGTGCGGTTCCTGGATTGGGATGGGACGGTTCTGGACACCATCACCGACGTGGTGTATGGCACAGGCGTGACGCCCCCGGATGATCCTACCAGGGCAGGGTATTCATTTGACGGATGGGACGCGGACTACACCAACATCACCGCTGATATAGACATTTACGCCACTTATGTGCCCACCTACACGGTGACATATGAGGATCCGGATGGCCGCGCGTCCGCGCCTGTTGACCCGAACGCTTACCGTGCGGGCGACACTGCCACGGTACTCTACGGCATGCCAAACGACGTGGGCGAGTTCTCCTTCAAGGGGTGGACTTTGACCGGCGCGGCGGGGGTGGTTTACCCGGTGGGTACGCCTGCCAGCTTCACGGTGACGGGGGACATCACCCTGTATGCGGTGTGGCAGGAGAATTTCTACACCGTTGTCTATGAGCCAGGCGACAAGGGCACCTGGATCACCAGCCCGTCGTCACCCTACTGGCATGCGGGGCTCCAGGCCTGGACGCCCACGCCAGCAGCGCCTACGGATGATTTGCTGACGCATGTGGCCGGCTACAGGTTCGTAGGCTGGTCGCCCGCCATCAACCCCACCGTGGACCCGGCGGACGCCAGCGGCACCGAGATCGTCTACACGGCGCAGTGGGAGTTCATAAATGACCTCACCGTGCGGTTCCTGGACTGGGATGGGACGGTGCTGGACACCATCACCGATGTGGCCTATGGCTCCGGCGTGACGCCTCCCGGGGATCCTTCCAGGGAAGGCTACCTGTTCACCGGCTGGGATGCGGACTACACCAACATCACGGCTAGCATCGACATACATGCGGTGTACGAGCAGCTGTACAAGGTATACTATGAAGACCCGTTGGGCCTGATCGCGGATTTCGAAGACCCGACATGGTACCGCGCGGGCGACACGGTGAGCGTGACATTCGGCGTCACCTCGCCCACCCAGCAGTACAGGTTCATCGGCTGGTCCACGTCGCCGACCGGTGCGGCCGCCTACCGTGCAGGGTATACGGAGACATTTGACATCGCCTCCGGGGACGTGACATTGTATGCGGTCTGGGAAGAGAAGTACTTCACCGTGGAGTACCTCCCCGGCGACCATGGCACATGGTCGGTACCGCCAGCCGGCGTTCCGTACATGTTCGTACACAACCGGGTGGGCGACCCCACGCCGGCAGCCCCCACAGGTGACCTGCTGACCCATGACCCGGGTTACCGCTTCGTGGGCTGGTCCCCCGAGGTCCAGCCGACGGTGGAAGTGGCGGACGCCACCAACAACTACATCGGCTACACCGCCCAGTGGGAGCTGATCGACGATCTGGTGGTGCGGTTCATCGACTGGGATGGCACGGTGCTGGCCACCATCACGGATGTGGTGTACGGCACAGGCGTCACTGCCCCGACAGTCCCGTACAGGTGGGGGTTTGAGTTCACCGGGTGGGACAGGGATTATTCCTATATCACGGAAGACACGGACGTATATGCGCAATACGTGCAGATGCACGGTGTTTCGTACAAGGAGATCTTGGGCCTGGCGACGCCGCCTGTGGATCCGGACCTCCATGCTGCCGGCAGCACGGTGAACGTGCTCTTCGACATGCCCGCCAGCGTGAATGAGTATATATTCCTGGGATGGTCCCATAGCTACGGGGCTTCGACGCCAGACTATGCGCCCGGCGGCCCGACCACCATGGTGATGCCTGATGAGTTCGTGACGCTGTACTCTGTGTGGGGCGTGCTGTCCTATGACGTGGCTTATGCACCCGGCGACCATGGCACATGGACCGTGGGGACCACGGCGCCTTACTACTACACAGCAGTGTCGGCGGGTACCGCCACACCTGCACCTCCCAATGCCGCGGCACTGACGGCGGATGCCGGGTATCGGCTGGCGGGTTGGTCGCCGGCATGGAATGCCACGGTCTACCCGGCGGATGCCGTGGGCGGGGTCATCACATACACCGCCCAGTGGGAATTGATCGACGGCCTTACGGTAAGGTTCCTGGACTTCGACGGCACGGTGCTGTCCTCACAGAGCGTGAGCTATGGCTCCGCGGCCACGGCTCCCACGGATCCTACCAGGAGCGGATACGCATTCACCGGGTGGTCGCCTGACTACACGAACATCACGGCTGACGTGGACATCTACGCCCAGTA
>JAISUG010000067.1 GCA_031272185.1 Lachnospiraceae bacterium | reverse complement strand
CCTCTTGGATTTCCGCATCAAAATACTCCCGCAGCCCCTCCACCCCCACGCTAAGGGGCGCCACGAAAGACATGATCTGGTGGGGGGAGAACCCCCCGCTGTACCTGACAGGGATCCGCGCGCGCCCCATCGCTTTCTGGAAAAACCGCATAAAGTCCAGATGACCCACATATTTCATGGCGCCTGTTTTCGAAAACACCACCCGAATCTTCACCAAAGGCTCCTTCCCCATGTGCAACCCCCCGCCCTTCTTGCGGCGGTTGCGGCCTGCGCCCCCTCAAGTGGCGTGCGGCGCCGGGCAATACCCGCCTCTATCTCGCATCCCGGCACACACCGCAGCCGTATACGGCCCCGCCGCATCCGGAACATTTCTCCCGGCAGTTTGGGGTCACTTCCCCGCGCCTGGCCCGCTCCCACTCTTTCCAGAGGAAGCCCTTGCCCACACCGCAGTCTATGAAATCCCAGGGCAGCAGCTCGTCTTTGCCCCGCTCCCTGGCATAGTAAAACCCCATGTCCAGGCCGCAGTCGGCAAACGCCTTTACCCAAACCTCCGGCTTGAAGAAATCCGCCCAGGAGTCGTAGAGCGCCCCCGCCCGGTACGCCGTCTCGATGACCCGCCCCAACCGTCGGTCGCCCCTGGCCATGGCGCCCTCCAGGACGGACAGGTGCGCCTCGTGCCAGTTGTACCGCAGGCTCCTGGAGTGGGGCATACGTCGGAACGCCTCCCTGGCCACATTCGCCCTGCGGATGAACTCTTCTTGGGAGCACATGGGAACCCACTGGAAAGGCGTGAAGGGCTTGGGTACGAAAAATGAGGAGCTGGCGGTGACGCTCACCCGGCCGGCACGCTTTGGCGGGGCGCCGTTTGACGCATTGCCACCGGCGGACCTTGACGCATTGCCACCGGCTGACCTTGCCGCATCGGAGCCGGCTGACGTTGCCGCATCGGAACCGGCTCCTTTGCCGACCGATTCGGCGCCCACCTGGCCCGATCCAAAACCGTACGCCGAAGGCCTGGCATACACATCCGCTATCTTGTCGCTGAGCGCGGCGATGGCCTCCACGTCCTCGTCTGTCTCCGTGGGCAGCCCCAGCATGAAGTAGAGCTTCACTTTGGACCATCCCGCCGCAAACGCCTTGGCTGCGCCGTCGAGGATGGCGTCCTCCGTGAGCCCCTTGTTGATCACGTCCCGCAGGCGCTGGGTGCCCGCCTCCGGCGCGAATGTAAGGCTGGATTTGCGCACGTCCTGGACTTTGCCCATGACCCCCAGGGAAAACGCGTCGATGCGCAGGGATGGCAACGAGATGTTCACCCCCCTGCCGGAGCAAAACCCCACCAGGTATGTGACCAATTCTTCCAAATATGTGTAATCGCTGGAAGACAGGGAGCTCAATGAGATTTCTTCATGCCCGCTTTCTTCCAGCAGACGTCTGGCCACCCGTTCCAGGTAGCCTAGGCTGTGTTCCCGCAAAGGGCGGTATACCATCCCCGCCTGGCAGAACCGGCACCCGCGGATGCACCCCCGCTGGATCTCCACCACCACCCGGTCCTGGGTCACTTTCAGGAATGGCACGATGGGCTTTTCGATGTACACTGTGGCATCCAGGTCCGGCGCCAGCTGCCGCACCACTGTGGCAGGAACCCCGTCGGCAAGGGGGGCAAACGCCGAGAGCCGCCCGTCTTCGTGATATGTGGCCTCATAAAAAGCGGGGACGTATATCCCCGGGACCTGCGCCGCCCTACGCAGGAATTCGCGTCGGAACCCGCCGCCGCCGTCCGGGTGGGCGCCCATGGACCCACCCAAGGGCAAGATGCCTGCCGACATCCCCCCCGACCCACCGCCGCCATCCGGGCGGGCGCCCGATGTCCCATGGGCCCCCACGGCTGCCCTGCGCATGACCTGGGATCCCTGCTCCGAAATTGGCAACGCACCGGCCCCCATGGCCGTTCCCCTTTTGTCTGGGGCTCCCTGCCCTGACATCCCCTGCCCTGACGTCACCTGCCCATCGGCCCCCACGGCCCCCCCCGGGGCCTTGCATTCCAGGTACAAGTCCATCAGCGCATCCAGCGTCACTTCCCCTTCGCCGATGTAGAACAGGTCGAAAAACTCCGCCAATGGCTCCGGGTTGTAGGTGCAGGGCCCGCCCCCGATGACGATGGGGTCGCCGTCCCCCCTGTCAGCCGCATGCAGCGGGATTTGCGACAGCTCCAGCACCTGGAGCACATTGGTGTAGCACATCTCGTACTGAAGGGTGATGCCCAGGAAGTCAAATTCCCGGACAGGGTCCTGTGATTCCAGCGCAAACAGCGGGATAGAGCGTTCCCGCATGATTTTGTCCAGGTCCAGCCACGGGGAAAACACCCGCTCGCAGTAGGTGTCCGCCCGCCGGTTGAGCTGTTCATAGAGCAGCTGTATGCCCAGGTGGGACATGCCGATCTCATACACGTCCGGGAAGCACATGGCGAAACGGATTCTGGCGGCCGCAGGGTCCTTCACCGCCATGTTCACCTCGTTGCCGATGTAGCGCACCGGCTTGTCAATCGCCAGAAGTATTTCATCTGATAAAGCGAGTCTCCTCATATCACCCATTTCCGCTTTTCATCTCTCATCTGCGGTTTTCATCTCAGATGGCGGCATCCGTCACATGCCACGGCGGATGTGCAGTCATCTTTGATGGCCATCGGAGGTTCGCAGTGTGACCGCGATCCCGTATGCCGCCTCACTCCCTGGTTTTGAGCTCCATCAGCACGTCTTCCCACGTGATCCCCCTCTGGGCCATCAGCACCATCAGGTGGTAGAGGAAATCCGCCGTCTCGTACACCACTTCGCCATTGTCAGGGTTTTTGGAGGCGATGACGATCTCCGTGGCCTCTTCCCCCAGCTTCTTCAGGATCTTGTCAATGCCCTTGTCGAAGAGGTAGTTGGTGTAGGAACCTTCCCTGGGGTGTTCCTTGCGGTCGGTTATCACGCCGTAGACATCCGTGAGCACATGGGACGCATTGTGGTCTCTGTAGTCCTTTTTTGCCAGGTTGCGGTAGAAGCAGGAATGCTCCCCCGTGTGGCACGCAGGCCCCACCTGCTTCACTTTCGCCAGCAGGGTGTCGTTGTCGCAGTCGATTTCCAGCGACCGCAGGTATTGGAAATGCCCTGAGGTCTCCCCTTTCACCCAGAGCGCCTGGCGGGACCGGCTGTAGTATGTCATCCTTTCGATGCGCAGGGTCTGCTCGAATGCTTTCTGGTTCATGTAAGCCAGCATCAGCACCTCGTCGGTGCGATAGTCCTGGACCACCACGGGAACAAGCCCATCCGGCCCCAGCTTCAGATCCCCCCAGGCGACCGGGCTTTCCAATGTCTTGACATTGTGCCCCGCGTCTTTCCATTTGCGCTTCAGTTTCCTGATGTTGATGGTGCCTTCCCGGTCAATGATGATGCTGGATTCCGAACTCTTCATTATCGCCTCATCAAACACCTCGGTGTCAGAAACAATAAAACCATCGCTTTCCCCACCGCCTATCTGTACAAATGAATCAATGTCAGAAACAGAGCCCTCAGTCGATGCGAAAATGAGAATCTTGTCTTTGCCGAAACGTTCCGTTGACTCCAGGTAAAGATTCCATTGCCATTTATCTATACCCTGGAGATTCAACTTCGATCTGCCCTTGATATGGTCACCGTCTGGGCCTTTGGCACCCCCATCGTCCGAATGCTTCTTGCGCTTTGCTTGGCCCGACCCGGTCGGTTTGTCGGACGCCATGCCTTTCCTGTCTTTCGACGAGTCGATGCCGCCAATCAGATTTGAATTGTCGAAAGAGTAGAGCCACACTTTGGACGCCCCGGCGTAGAAGTACCTTTTTACGTCTTCCAACAACAAGGTGCGGCCACCGGCGATGACAGGCACATCCGTCGCTTGGCAAATCTTTTTCAGGATGCGCATGGCGTCCTCATGCCCAGCATCTGTTTTGGACCAATCGTGAAAAAAGAGTACATCAGCCCCACTGTTTTCATAAGAAACGGCCAAATCAACCATTGGCTCGTTATCCCCTGGCTTTTCCTCATAAGAGATTTGGCGCGCTATCTTGCGGTATGTGTCCATCTACACCCTAACCACCCTTTCATCTTGTTTGCCCCAGGCTTACGTCTCGAAGCGCCCCACCGCCTCTTGAAGAGAAATGCGCCCCTCGTGCCATCTGATTGCGACGGTCCAACCCCCGCCCAGACTTACATTTCGAACCGCCCCACCGCCTCTTGAAGAGAAATGCGCCCCTCGTACAGCGCCTTGCCCACGATGGCGCCCTGTATCCCGGCGTCGGAGAGCGCCTGGAGGTCTTCCATGCTTGACACGCCGCCGGAGGCGATGACTTCCAGCCCGGTCAGCACCATCAACTCCTTGGTGGATGCCACATTGGGCCCCGCCAGGCCACCATCCCGGAGGATGTCCGTGTACACCACGGTGCGCACCCCGCAGTAGCCCATGGTCCTGCACACGCTAAGTGGCGTGAGGCGGCTGGTGCTCCCCCAGCCTTTGGTGGCCACGAACCCGTCACGGGCGTCGATGCCCGCCACGATACGCCCCCCCCCGTGCCGGTCCACCATCCTGCGGACGAACTCCGGCTCCTCCACCGCTTTCGTGCCGATGATCACCCTGGACACGCCCATGGACAGCAGCTCCTCGATGTCGGCGTCTTCCCGGATGCCGCCCCCCACCTGCACGGGGACGGCGCCCGCCACCGCCAGGATGTCCGCTATCGCCTGCCGGTTGGCGCCCCGCCCGGCCAGCGCACCGTCCAGGTCCACCACGTGCAACCGCCCGGCGCCCTGTTCCAGCCAAGTGGCCGCCATCTGTGCGGGATCGTCCGCATATACGGTCATACGGCCGAAATCCCCCTGGAACAGGCGGACGCATCTGCCGCCCTTCAAATCAATCGCCGGATACAAGTGCATGTCATGCGCCTTTCTTCATCTGTCCAAACTACGTGTGCAAATGCGGGCATCCGCAAAGTCCTTTGCGGCCTCCGTGACCACTGTTCTTCATCTGTTCATGCAACGTATGCCATCACCGTTAACATTCACCCGCCATTGCGGGCCGCCCCGGGCGGTGCGGCAATCCATCGTCCTCTACACGCTGCCGCCATCGGCATCCGCCGCTTCCCCCGCGAACCGCACCGCGATGGAGTTGGCGTGCGCCGTGAGTCCCTCAGCGTTTGCAAACCCCTGTATCTGCTTTGACGCTTCCCGCAGCGCCTCCCGGCTGTAGTATATCACGCTGGACTTCTTCACGAAATCGTCCACGCCCAAGGGGGAGAAAAACCTCGCGGTGCCATTGGTGGGCAGGACGTGGTTGGGCCCGGCGAAATAATCCCCCAGCGGCTCGCTGGAGTAGGGCCCCAGGAAGATGGCCCCGGCGTTTCGCACCTTCGCCATATCCTCCAAAGGGTTCTCCGTCATGATTTCCAGATGCTCAGACGCAATCTCATTCACGGCGCGGATGGCATCATCTTTGGAAGCAACAACCAGAATATAGCCATAATTGTCAATGGACTCCCTGGCAATCCCGGCCCTGGAAAGCGTTGGGAGCATCCCCTCCAGTTCCTTTTCCACCGCCTCGGCCAGCGCCATGCTGTCCGTCACGCATACCGCGCCGGCCAGCTCGTCGTGTTCCGCCTGGGACAGGAGGTCCGCCGCCACATACCGGGGGTTGGCGCTTTCGTCCGCCAGCACCAGGATCTCGCTGGGCCCGGCGATGGAGTCGATGCCCACGTGCCCGAACACCGCCTTTTTCGCCAAAGCCACGTAGATGTTCCCCGGCCCCACGATTTTGTCCACCTTGGGGATGGTCTGCGTCCCAAACGCCATGGCGGCGATGGCCTGCGCGCCGCCCACTTTGTAGATGTCGTCGGCCCCCGCCATGTCCGCCGCGACCAGTGTGGTTGGGGGGATCTTGCCGTCCTTGTCGGGCGGGGTGGCCATGACGATGTGTTTCACGCCCGCCACCCGGGCAGGGACGATGTTCATCAGCACGGAGGACGGGTAGGCGGCCTTCCCCCCGGGGGCGTAGACTCCCACCCTTTCCAGTGGCGTGATCTTCTGGCCCAGCATCACACCGTCATCCCGGGTGTCGAACCACCCATACCGCACCTGCTTTTCGTGGTAGGCGCGGATGTTCCCAAGGGAAGCGCGCATGGTGGAAACGAGTTCCCCCCCCACCTGATCGTAGGCCCCTTGGATTTCCTCCCCGGTGACCCGCACCGTCCCGGGCGTCGGCAAAAAACCGTCGAACCTCTCCGTATACGAAAAAACCGCCCCGTCGCCGCGGGCGCGCACGTCCTCGATGATCCCCGCCACCACCGCCTCGTGCCCCCCGTACTGTGTGGGGGCGCGGCTTGGCAGTTTGGGCAGTCGCCCTATTTCCAATGTGTCGTCCAAACGCAGGATCTTCATCCGATTCCCTTTCATCGATAAAACTTATTTGCCGGTTACACGCCAGACCGCTTCGTGTCTATCCACACGTACCATCACCCGCACAACCTATGCTCGAGAGCGGGAACATTTGCAGTAACTGTGCGAGGGTATTCGCCACCATGCACTATGCACTATGCACTATGAACTACGCACTATGCACCATGCACTACGCTCTACGCTCTACGCCCCACACACCGCGCCTTACCCCAGCGCCCCGCGCAGGTCATCCAGCAGTTTCCTGATCCTGGCCTGCTCCCGCTTCATGGACACCCGGTTCACCACCAGGCGCGCGGAGAGGCCGCAGATCTCCTCCAGCACCTCCAGCCCATTTTCCCGCAGCGTGGAGCCGGATTCCACGATATCCACAATCACTTCAGAGAGCCCCACCAGGGGGGCCAGCTCCACGGAGCCATTCAGCTTGATGATTTCCACCATCTGGAATTTCTTGTTGAAAAAATAGTCCTTGGCGATATTGGGGTACTTGGTGGCCACCCGGATGAGGGAACGGTCCGCCAGCATCTCCTTGGCCTGGGCCGGTCCGCACACGCACATGCGGCAGGCGCCGAACCCCAGGTCCATCACCTCGAAGAGCGTCCGCCCCTCTTCCAGCAGCGTGTCTTTGCCCACGATCCCCAGATCCGCAGCGCCGTACTCCACGTAGGTGGGCACGTCCGGCGCCTTGGCCAGGAAGAACCGCAGCCCCAGCCCGTCATTGTCAAAAACCAGACGGCGGGTGTCCCCGTCAGTGATCCCGTCGCACCCCGCCCCCGCCCGGGAAAACAGATCCACGGCCAGGTCCGCCAGCCTGCCTTTCGCCAATGCGATCGAAAGCCAATGCTTGTCTTGATGTCTTATATCTTGAGATTGCATATCCATCCTATTCCGTTGCGACTTACACCCCAGCGGGTAATCCGCAGGCCAGCACCTCGACGCTCATCGTGACCGTTTTCATTACGATTCACACCCCACCTGGCGACCCGCCCGCACTATGCCCTTATCTCCGCTATATCTCCGTTTTCACCCAACACCATGACCTTGCCTATACCATGTGCCAAGGCAAACGCCAGATAGTCTTCCTTGGTCTGTCCGTCTTTGCGCCTGGTCAGCACCGCCGCGGCGCCCCCCTTGCGTATGTTTCTGGCTATTTCAATGGCCCTGGCCCTGGCAGGCGGGTCATAAAGCACCAATGTGTCCACCAGTTCCACCGGCACGTCTATCCCCTGGCGCTCCAGCGCCGTCAGCAGACGGTCTATCACGATGGCGAACCCCACGGCGGGCTTGTCGTTGCCGAACTGGACCAGGAGCTTATCATAGCGGCCCCCGTTCACCAGGTAGTCACCGGTCCCATGGGTGTACGCCTTGAAAATGACCCCGGTATAATACCTGTACTTGCTGAGCATCCCGAGATCGTAGGACACATAGTCCGTCAGCCCGTAAAGCGCGAGGATCTTATGGATCTTCTCCAGGCGGTGGAGGGCAGCCTGGGCCCTTGGGTTGTCCGTCAGAGCCTTTGCCTCCGCCACCTGGTCCAGGTCGCCGAACATCTCCGGCAGGCGCAAAAACAAACCCCGCAACCTGTCGGGGATGTACAAAGAAGACACCAATTCCTCGATGCCGAAATAGTTTTTGTTCTCGATGAGGTCCCGCAGCGACTCTACGGCGTCCTCGCCCATCCCGGCCTCTTCGCAAAGCCCCCGGAAAAAATCCACCTGCCCCAGCTCCACCTGGAACTCCCCAAGCCCCGCGCCCAGCAGCGACTCGATCATCATCGCCACCATCTCCGCATCAGCATCCGCGGAGTCGTCGCCGATGAGCTCCGCGCCGGTCTGGGTGCTCTGCGTAAGCCGCCCCTGGTAATGGTGGGCGTTCAGGAAGGTGCGTTCCAGGTAGCACAGGCGCAGCGCCTTGATTTCCTCGGAAAAGTACCGGGACACGTATCGCGCGATGGGGGGCGTCATGTCAGGCCGCAGCACCAGTGTGTGGTTGTCCCGGTCGAAGAACTTGAACATCTCCTCGGAGGGCACGCTGCCCCGCTCCTTGTTGAAGATGTCAAAAAACTCGAAGACCGGCGTCTCGATTTCCTCGTATCCATATAGGTGGAACATACGCCGGATCTTGTCCTCCACCGCATGTTTGCGGGCACATTCGCCATGGTAGATGTCCCGCACCCCCTCCGGGGTCAAAAGTAGGTTGGTTTTCATGGGTAACATTATATGCCCTGCGGGCAGAATTGTCAATCAAACCTGTGGAATCGTCGCCGCACCCTGGCCCCATCACGTCACAAGCCACTCCCCCTCCGGGACGGGCCATCGGTTTGCTAGGTAGTGAGCTGTAACCCCGTCACAGTTGCGGGCCACTGCGCCGCCTGGGCGGCCAGGGCCCACCCGAAGGCTCATCGGCTGGCTGGGGGGTGACCCGCAACCTCATCACTCCCGCCCCTGCAAATCCGCCGCCAATGGCTCCAGGAAATGCACCTGTGCGCCGCCGTCGGCGCGGATGAGCCAGGCATCGTCCAGCTCCTCCATGCGGAAGCTCTTGCGCCCGCCGCTTTCCATCCTCGCCCAGAACTCCCTGAGCACCCGCAGCGGCACATAGTACATCCGGTCCTCCGATGTGAAAGACACCAGTATGAACGACACCCCGCCCTGCCCCCC
>JAISUG010000048.1 GCA_031272185.1 Lachnospiraceae bacterium | reverse complement strand
CGCCTGGTCTTCAACCTCTTCGTGGTGTGGACGCTGACGGGGCTGTGGCATGGCGCCAGCTGGCATTTCGTGGCATGGGGGGTCATGTATTTCCTGCTTCTTGCGATGGAAAAACTGGCTGGAATACCGGAAAAGATAAAGGGTTGGGGGCCCCCGGCCCGGCTGGGGTACAGGGTTTTCACCATGTTCATGGTGATGATGGGGTGGGTGGTGTTCCGCGCGCCGGATATGGGGAAAGCAGTGGATTATATGAAAAACATGTTCTTGTTGCGCGGGTATGAGAACTATGTCACATGGCGGTACGTGTGCTTCCTGTTGCTGGGCGTGGCGCTGTCCACCCCGGTTTTCAATGTGCTGTCCGGCGCTTTGTGGGCCAGGCATCGGAAAATGGCTTTGGCGCTGGGTTCGGTGGGATGCGCGGCGCTGTTTTTCATGGCGGAGGCGGGGGTGCTGTCAGGGGGGTACAGCCCGTTCATATATTTCAACTTTTGATGGGACCGGGGTGGGGAAGAGTTTGTATAATTGCAACACGCCGGTTGCATGACGGTCTAGTGGCTGGATTTGGGGAGTGGGAACATAGCATGAGGAACGTCAAAATCGCTTTCATCATTTTCATATGCATGTGTGTCGCGGTGCCGCTGGCGACGTTTGATTTCACGCCGGGGGCGGTTTCCGAGAGCGAGTACCGCACCCTGGCGGATTTCCCCCCGTTGGTGGGCCGCGTGGAGCCTACATGGCCCAAAAGGATCCTGGGGATCCAAAACGACCTGATAAACTACATCAATGACCGCGTGGGTTTCCGGCTGGCCGCCACACATATGGTTGCATTCCTCAAAGTGAAGGCGCTGGGCATCACCAGCAACCTGGCGGTGCTTTTCGGGACGGACGGATATCTGGTCAACAACCAGGATCACGACCTGATCATGGCGGCGGGGAAATGGCAGATTGACCCGGGGGAAAAGGCCGCATATATCGCCGCCCAGCAGAGGATCCAGGCATATTATGACGAAAAAGGCGTCGATTACTACGTGGTGGCCACGCCACAGGCGCCGGATGTGGCATATGAGTATTTCCCGTACAAGTCCGATACGTCCGGGCAAAACAACCCATTGGACGTGATCTGCGGTTTCCTTGACGAGGAAGCGGGGGTAAAGACCATCAATGTCAGGCAAAAGGTGCTGGAATACAGCGCACTGGGCCAGGTGACACACAAAAGGGATACCCATTGGACATCTTTCGGCGCATATGCGGGGGCCATAGCCATCGTGGAGCGGCTGCAGGCCGAGGGATACGACATCGCCCCCATCGACGAAAGCAGGATCACTTGGGATACCGTCGCCATCGGCGCGGACCACGAAAGACTCCTGGGGTACATCGGGATCATGGAGGGCACCCCTGAGGTCCTGCCTGCCCCCGTGTGGGACTATGGTTTTGTCAATGGCGAGGGCAGCGAAGGGTACGGGCAGGTAAAGGCCATCTGCGAGGCCATGCCCGCTTGGGCGGTGTTCGATTTAAACTACAGCGAGATCCATTATTTCGAAAACCCGGATGCGCCATATGGGACGCTGCTGATATACGGGGATTCCCAGATGAACGTCCTGGTGCCCAGCTACCTGGCGGAGTATTTCAAAAAGGTGGTCCATGTGGGGGTGGCGCCCCGGATCACCCCGGCGCTGGACGATTTGCTGCAGCCGGACGTGGTGATGGTTACCATGGTTTCCCGTAGGACCGACCCGCCATGGTCGAGGCTGGCCACGGCGGACGATTTGGTGCCGTGAGGCAGGGATAGCAGCCGGGGTTACCATTCTAATGCCATTGGGGGGGTGACTTAGGCAGCGTGGAAATGGGGCGGGTGTGCGGTGTGTGCGGGGAAGCGGCATGGGTGGCGGCCGGCGGTGCGGCTGGGTGATTGACAGACGGAAGCGAGGGGGATGAGGGGGCGGATGAAGTTCGGGAAAACCATGTGGGTTTACATAGTGGGCCTGGCGGCGGTGGCGCTGCTGGGCGTCCACCATATGGCGGACGTGTCCACCGGCGCCCGGGCCACGGGGCAGCTGTGGCTGAATGGGGCATATGCCACCCTCTTCGGCGCACTGGTGGCAGTGGTGTCGGCCATGGGCGCCTGGGTGATGTTTGCCAAGAAGCCCCGCCCGGCACTGTGGTGCGCCTTGGCTGTGTTTTTCCTGGGGCTGGGGTACAGCGCAGTGCTCCCGGCATTTTCTTCGCCGGATGAGTACAGGCATTTCGTCAGCGCATACAAAGTGGCCAATGTGCTCACGGGGGTTCCCGGCGCCGGGGACGACGGGCTGGTGTACATCAGGAAAGCGGACCGGTTTTTGGAGGACACCGAGGGCGTGTTTGACACGGATGCGGTGGTTCCGACCCATGTGGGCGGCGATGACACCCCCGCTGTGATGCTGGGGTATGTGATGGACCAGCGCAACCTGGTGATGATCAAGGAGAAACTCTGGGAAGGCTTGGCGACGGGCGGGGGCGACGTGTATGTGGAGTCGTCCATTTGGCCGGTGAACACGACCCCGGCGGCATACATCCCCCAGGCGCTGGGGATAGCATTGGCGAAGATATGCAGGCTGAACCCGATATGGCTGGCGTTTCTGGGGAGGCTCGGAAACCTGTTGTTTTTTGCGGTCATGGTGTTTCTGGCGGTTCGGGCGGCCCCAGGCGGCCCGTGGCTCCTTGCGGGTGCAGGGCCAGGGCCGGCGGGGCAGGGAATCTGCGCCGATGGGGGGGCGGCCCCGGGCGGACAAGGCATCATCGCCGGGGTGGCGCTGCTGCCCATGGTGCTGTCACTGGCGGGTTCCATGTCCTATGACGTGATGATCCTGGGGATATCCTTTCTTTTGACGGCGTGGATGCTGTCGCTGTCGCTGGGCAGGGGGCGGTTTGGAATAGGCGCATTGCTGGTTTTCGCAGTGCTGGCCGGGGTGCTGGCGCCCATAAAGATAGTATACATCCCATTGGCGGGGCTGGGGCTTTTGATCCCGGCGGCGCATTTCGCAAATATGCCAGGACATGGGGACGTGGGGCCGGCCAAATCGAATGAGTTCAACGACAGTGCGGCCCGTGATGGACATGGATCGCCGATAGGCAGCCATGGGAAGCTGCGCCCGTGGATGGCCAAGGGTTTGGCTGCGGCGCTGGTGTGCGCCGTCATGGCTGTGAGTGTGTTCCTGGTGGGACAGCCGGAGGCGGCGCAGGCCCTGGGGGATGCGGCGGGTGTGACACTGGAAAATGGGCAGGTGGGGTACAGCCTGCCCGGGCTTTTGCGAAACCCCTTACTGGTTTGGCGGACGATATATGACACTTTCGCATGGACCGGGGGGGCTTTTTTGGGGGGGATGCTGGGGAGCCCCCTGGGACAGCTGGACCCGGTGCTGAATGTGCCTTTTGCGGCATTGGCAGCGTTTGGGTTGGGGCTGCTTATACCGGCGTTGGCGGGTGCACCGTCGGTTTCTGTGGGCAAGCGGATATGGGCATGGACGATATGTGGGGCGGTCGTATTCTGCATATGCTTTTCCATGCTGCTGGCCAATACACCTGTGGGTGCAGGGATGATCAGGGGTATCCAGGGGCGGTATTTCCTGCCGGTGCTGCCGCTGTTTCTATTTACACTTCGAAACCGTTTCGTCCGGGTACACCCCGGGGGGGTGAAAGTGGCCCTGTACGGGTTTTTGTGCCTCAATGCATGGGTGCTGCTGCGGCTCTTCGCCGTGGTGTGCCTGCGGGTGTGATGCGGGGCAGGGGTGGCGGGGCGGTGTTAGGGGGTGCTCTGATGGACATCGGGGCCTTGAGGCTGTTTCCGGAAAGGGAAACGGCGGCGGCACAGAATGGGTACAGGGAGAAATGAAATGTCCGACGCAAACGGCCTATGCTGCATCATACTCAACTACAATGACGCCGACGCCACCATCGCCCAGGTACGCAGGGCGGCGGGGATGGCTTGTTTTTCGCATATTGTGGTGGTGGACAATGCGTCCACGGACGGGAGCCGCGGGCGGCTGGAAGAAGTCGCGGATGTTTGCGTCGATGGAGGCCCATGGCTGGAGGCGCAGGGGGACCTGTCCGAAACCACGGATGAAAGTGGGATGGGATGGCCGCCCGAGGGAGACGCAAAGCCGCCCGAAAGCGGCGGCATGGAAGCCGGGCAGGCCCAAGGAACCGGACGTGTCTCCTTGGTCATGGCGCCCCGCAACGGAGGGTACGGGTATGGGAACAACCTGGGGATGCGCTTTGCCATGGGGCGCCTGCACATGGGATATGCGCTCATCGTGAACCCCGACGTGGCCTTCGGGGAGCGTGGGGTGCGCCGGTTGCGCATGCTGTTCGAAAGGCATGGGGACCTGGGGGTGGCGAGCATGGTGAATGCGGTGCAACCACCGGGATGTACCCCGGCGGCGTCAAGGGGAGGTGCGGTCGGCGTTATGGATGAGGATGCAGTCGCCGATGGGCAACCCTTGGACAGAATGCGTTTTCGCCCTGCGATAGATGTCTGCGGGAATGGCGTTGCGCCGGCCTGGCCCCTACGGCCTTGGATATGGGAGCTGGCGGATTCTTGCCCGCTGCTGCGCCGCCTGTGCCGGCCATGTTGCCAATACCCGGCGACCTATTTTACAGGAAAAAAGGCGGTGCGGGTGGATGTGGTCCCCGGCTCCCTGCTCATGGTGGATCTGGAAAAGATGACGGATGTGGGCGGATATGACGAAGGGCTGTTCCTTTACAACGAAGAAGCGGTGCTGGCTTTCCGGATGTGGCGTGCGAATTACAGCACGAGGTTGCTCCTCACGGACGGCTATTCCCACGAAAATGCAGGGACGATCAAAAAGACATTTGGCAGCGCCGTGAAACGGCAGAAACTGCGGCAGGAGAGCGCATTGTACTATTATAAGAATTACTTGTATATCGGCAAAGTCCAGGAGGCCGTGACCAAAATCGTGCATGCGCTGGTGCTGTGGGAAGTGGCGGTGTATGAGGCGGCGCGTGGTGTCCTGGGCAAGGTTTAGGCCAATGGATTTGATGGAAGGATATGGAAGCCGTTGCATGAAGATTGAACCGAACATTGGGAAAAACAAGGAAATCATGGTGACGCGCCCTTCCCTGCCGCCCTTTGACGAGTATGTGGGGATGCTGCGCAGCCTCTGGGACAGCGCATGGCTCACGAACATGGGCCCGTGCCATGAGGAGCTGCGGGAGAAACTGGCCGCGTATCTGCATGTCCCCCATGTGGAGCTGTTCGCCAACGGGCACCTGGCATTGGAAATGGTGATCCAGGCGATGGGGCTAGAGGGGGAGATCATCACCACGCCATACAGCTTCGTTTCCACCTCGCACGCCATCGTGCGCTGCGGCTGCAAGCCTGTTTTTTGCGACATCCGGGAAGACGACTGCACCATCGACGCCGACAAAATCGAGGCATTGGTCACGGACAAGACCGTCGCCATAGTACCCACCCATGTTTACGGGCATATCTGCGATGTGGAAAAGATAGATGGGATCGCCCGTCGCCATGGGCTGAAGGTGATCTATGACGGGGCGCATGCTTTTGGGGAATCCCGGCGGGGCGTGGGGGTGGGGAACTTCGGGGACGCCACAATGTTCAGCTTCCATGCCACCAAGGTGTTCCACACCATCGAGGGGGGCGCGGTGACGTTTCGCGACGAAGCCTTGGGGCCGATGCTGTACAAATACAAGAATTTCGGGATCACCGGGAAGGAAACCGTGGAGCTAATCGGCGGCAATGGGAAGATGAACGAGTTCCAGGCGGCAATGGGGCTGTGCAACCTGCGTCATGTGGACGGGGAAATCGCCAGACGCAGGGAAATCGCCGGGATATACCGCAAGGGGCTGGCAGGGCTTGGTGTCCGCATGTGCCCTGAGAACCCTGACGTGGAGTCCAATGCCGCCTATTTCCCGATATTCGTGGGGACGCGCTGGGAAGGCACGTCGGCGGATGCTGGCGATGCTGACGATGCAGGCTGCACCCGGGATGGGAAATGTGGCAGCGGCGCATTGCGGGATGCCCTGTATGACCACCTGGGGGACCATGGGTTCCATTGCCGCAAGTATTTCTACCCATGCATCAATGATTTGGAGTGTTACAGGGGATATGCGCTGGATAGCCCGCCCACGCCCATCGCCCACCGGGCTGCATCCCAGGTGCTGACGCTGCCGATCTATGCCGGCCTGGAACCGTCCACCGCGGAGGAAATCTGCGACAGGATAAGGGAGGCGCTTGGGTGAGGGGAGTGAAAGCGGGCAAGGGCGGGGTGGCCGGCAGCTTGCTATGGAAAATACTGGAAGGCTATGGCACCCAGGGCGTCACGCTGCTGGTGAGCATCGTGCTGGCCAGGCTCATCTCGCCGGAGGAATACGTCTTTGTGGCTTTGGTGATGGCGGTGGTCAACGTGGCCAACGTGCTGGTGCAGACGGGGTTTGGTTCGGCGCTGATCCAGCGGGAGGATGTGACGGATGCGGATTTCTCTGCCGTGTGTGCCCTGAATCTGCTGGTGTCTGCCCTGCTGTACCTGGTGTTGTTTTTCGCCGCACCGGCGGTTGCGGCATTTTACCGTATGGAACGCCTGACGGGGATGCTGCGCCTGGGGGGTGTGTCGCTGTTTTTCGGGGCCGTGCTGTCCGTGGAAAATGCCCTTTGCGGTCGGCGGATGGCGTTTCGCGCGCTGTGCCTGTGCGCATTCGGTGCGGCGGCCATCTCCGGCGCGCTGGGGGTGGCGCTGGCCTATATGGGGTTCGGCGCCTGGGCACTGGTGGTTTCCAACATCGTGCAGAATGCCGGGATGATGTTGCTTTTGGGGGCGGCGCTGGGGTGGAGGCCTGTCAGGGGCCTGGCCGGGGCTGATGGCGAGGCCATGGAGGGTCCCGGATGGTCGCCGGGGATGCAGCTGCGGCGCCTGGGCGCACTGTTCTCGTTTGGGTGGAAACTCCTGTGCGCCGGGATATTGGACACTGTGTACACGAATGTCTACGAGCTGTTTATCGGCAAGGTGTTCGTCCCCGAGAGCCTGTCGTATTTCAACCGGGCCAACCAGTTCCCCCGCCTGGTGGCCAACAACATGGGCGGCGTGATCCAGGCCGTGATGCTGCCGGTGTATTCCAGGGAGCAGGGGAACCCGGACAATGTACGCGCATGGGTGCGCAAAACGGTGCGCACCGGCGCATTCATCAGTTTCCCGTTGATGGCGGGGATGGCGGCGGCGGCGCGGCCCATGGTGCTGGTGCTGCTGGGCGCAAACTGGGAGAAGACTGCGGGGTTTTTGCAGCTGCTGTGCCTGGGGTATGCATTCTGGCCGCTGGACACGGCCAACCTCCAGGCCATGAATGCACTTGGCCGCAGCGACCTGTTCCTGAAACTGGAAATCGCAAAAAAGGTGCTGGGCGTGGCAGGCCTGGTGCTGTCAGTGCCATTCGGCGTCTATGGGGTGGTGGGCGTGCGGACGCTCATCGAGGTGGTATGTTTCGCGCTCAATGCCGCGCCCAACCGGAAGCTCCTGGGGTATGGGATCGGCCGGCAGTTCGCGGACATCCTGGCGCCTGTCCTATGTTCCCTGGCCATGGGGGCGGCCGTGTACGCGCTGGGGGCGTTTGGGATCCTGCGCTGGGGGGTGGCGGCGACATTTGCGCTGCAGGTGGCGGCGGGGGTGGCGATTTACCTGGCTTTGTCCGTTCTGTGGCAGCGGGAGAGCCTGGGCGCGGTGTGGGGGGCCCTGGCACAGTTGTTGCTTCGCCGACAAAACCTTGTGTAAAGTTGAGACTAATGTCGAGTGCGCATCGTTTAGTTGGCGGAGCAATACTTCATAAAAATGAGAATGGGTGATAGGGGGAATCGAGGGGATCCATGAACATACTTCTCACGAGCGCGGGACGGCGCAGGTATCTGGTGGAATATTTCAAGGAGGCGCTGGGCGGGGCCGGAAAGGTGTTCGTCTGCAATTCCAGCCCTTGGTCCACGGCATTTTCGGCCGCGGACGGGCATGCGCTGTCCCCGCTTATCTCGGATCCGGGGTACATCCCCTTTTTGCTGGGGTATTGCCGGGAAAACCAGATCTCCCTGGTGCTTTCCCTCTTTGACATGGACCTGCCGGTGCTGGCGGGGGAGAAAGGGCGGTTTGCCCGGGAGGGCGTCACGCTGGTGGTGTCCGGGCCGGAAGTGGCCGCGGTGTGCAATGACAAATGGGAGATGTTCCGCTTCCTGCGCCGGGAGGGGATCGCGACGCCGGAGACGTGGGTGTATGGGTTCGATGGCGATGTGGGGGGCCGGGGAAGGGCAACTGCGGGCGAAACCGATTGTGGCACAGAGGCGATGGTAGGCACGCCGACACATGTTGTGGCCAAAGGGAGTGTGGCAACCGCGGGGGCAACCGAAGCGACGGATATGCAGACAGGTTTCCCCCTGTATATAAAACCCCGGTGGGGCATGGGGTCCATCGGCGTGTACCAGGCATTTGATGGAAATGAACTGGCGGCGTTTGCAGGGAAATGCAGGCGGGACATTGAAAGGAGCTATCTGCGCTACGAGGCCGGGGCAGACCCGAAGCGCTGCGTCATTGTCCAGGAATCGGTGGATGGCGCCGAGTACGGGCTGGACGTGGTGAATGACCTGGGGGGGCGCCACCAGACCACTTTTGTGCGCCGGAAGCTGGCCATGCGGGCAGGGGAAACGGACGTGGCGGAGGTCATTGAACATAAGGAGCTTTCCCGGCTGGGTGAAAAACTGGCGAAGGCGCTGGGGCATGTGGCGTGCCTGGACGTGGATGTGATGGAAAAAGATGGGAAATACTATGTGATTGACCTGAATGCGCGCTTTGGCGGGGGATACCCCTTCAGCCATATGGCGGGGGCGAGGCTGCCTCGGGCGATACTGCACTGGGCGCAGGGCCTGGAAGCGGACCCGGCGGACCTGAGCGTTTCTTGCGGGGGGTGTTTTTGCAAAGACATAGCGATGCGGGAAGTGGTGGCGAGGGGATGAGGTTTTGCGGCATGACCTATGAAACTGCTTGTGGGTAGGGTGAACATCGGCGCGAAAGGTTTTGTCGATGGATGGGAATGGGCCGATACAGGGGGCCGGTCAGGATACGGGGGAAAGAATGCGTGGGTTTGCCCGATGGCTGATGGGGGATGACGCCAATCTCCCGAAACGGAATATGCTCTGGAACATGGCCGGGAGCTTGGTGTATGCGGTGCCCAGCTTGGTTTTGGGCGCGGCGGTGACGAAACTGGCAGGCGCCGTGGCGGGGGGGCTGTTCTTCGTGGCGTTTTCCGTGTACGGGCAGCAGATGTTCACGCTGGCGTATTTCGGCCTGCGCCCCCTGCAGGTGACGGACATAGGGGGGCGGTACACATTCGGGGAGTACAGGGCGCTGCGGGCGCTGACCGCAGGGCTGGCGGTGGCCGTCGGCGCGGCGCTGGGGCTGGTGCGGGCGTTTTCGTGGGGCGTGGGATCCGGGGCATCCACCGGTTCGGCAGTTGGGGATGCGACACAGGCGGTGGTGGCGTCGCCTGGCGCAGATGCGGTGCAGTCCGCCGGGGCCTTGCCCGGAGACGGGCCTGGGGGTATCGGTTTTATCGGCGTTTTTTTGGTGGTGGCGTGTTTTGTGGCGTTCAAGGCCCTGGACGGGTTCGCGGATGCCTATGAGTCGGAGTTCCAGCGCATGGGCAGGCTGCACCTGACGGGGAAAGCCGGGGCGGTCCGGTCGCTGCTTTTCATGGCGGCGGTGCTGGGTGCGCTGTGGGCGGGGGCCGGGCTGCCGGCTGCCGCGGTTTGCGCCCTGGCGGCGGGCGTGATCGCCTTCTTGCTGACGGATGTGGCGGTGCTGTGGGAGCTGGGGCGAAGGGCGGCGCCGGGGCGAAGGGCAGCGCCCGTAGATTTCTCTGTATCCTGGGCGAAAGTGTCCTCTCTGTTTAGGGAGGGCGGCTGGCTGTTCCTGGCGGCGTTCCTGGACTTTTTCATCCTCTCGGCGCCCCGCTACGCCATAGACTGGTTCGGAACGGTGGAGGAGTCGGCTTATTTTGGCATCGTTTTCATCCCGGCTTCCCTGATAAACCTGGTGGCGGGGTTCGTCATACGCCCATTCCTGACACAGCTGGCGCTGTGCCGGGAGGGCGGGGGGGAGCGCCCTACACGGGGATTTTGTGCCCTGCTTTTGAGAATCGGCGCAGGCATCGCTGCATTGACCGTGTGCGCCATGTTGTGCGCCGCAGTGTTTGGGGCCCCGGTGATCGGGTTCCTCTTTGGTGCACAGGATGCGTTTCTTCTGGGGTTGTACCGGAACATCCTGCTCCTCAACCTGGCGGGGGGCGGGTTCTATGCGGGGCTGAACCTGCTCTACTACGCGCTGGTCATCGTAAAGAAACAGCGGGCGATCTTCGGGGTGTATGGGGCGGCCACCGTCATTTCCATCGGGGTCTGCGTTTTCCTGGTACGGATTCTTGGGGTATGGGGCGCGGCATGGGCGTACCTTCTCATGATGATGTTGGTGTTTGCGGCGTTCCTTTGTGCGCTGTGGCGCACGGTGAGGAGAGACGAGGGATGAAACTGGCAGAACTTACGCAAGAATACGACTTTCATGATAGTTGTATTGATGGCGCACACGCCGGAATGAGGGCCGTGGGAATATGAAAAACAGGTTGACGAAACTCATGGGCAGATACTTCGGCGCGGCCTTGAACCTGCGGGTGCGGCTGTTCAATGTGCTTGCCATCGGCGGCGCGGCGGTCAGCCTGGTCATGGCTGTTTTGAGTTTTGCCAATAATGCGTCCGTGGCCAACGCTGTTATAAATCTCGTGGTCGCCGCCCTGTCCGTCGCCCTGCTGACCTATTCCCAGCGCACAGGGCGTTATCAGGTCTGCTACATGATTACCATAGCCGTGATTTTCATCCTGGTGTTTCCCCTCCTGTTTTTCTACAGCGGCGGTTACCACGGCGGTATGCCGGCATTCTTTGTGTTTGCCGTGATGTTCACGATTTTTATGTTGGAAGGCAAAGTAGCCGCATTTTTTTCCATAGCGGAGCTTGCGCTGTACACCGCGGTCTTTTTTGTGGCGTACTACCGGCCCGAGACCGTCAGGTTCTTTGCCTCGGAAGAAGAGTTGCTGGTGGACATCTTGACCGCCTTTGTCACGGTATGCGTCGTCATGGGCGTGTGTATGTTCCTGCATTTCAGGATATACAACGAGCAGCAGCGCAGGCTGGATGAGCAGAATGAGATCCTCACCCAGGCCAACCGCGCCAAGACCGAGTTCCTCTCCAATGTGTCCCACGAGATGCGCACGCCCCTGACGGTCATCTCCGTGAATGTGCAGACGGTTGCGGAAATACTGGATGAACTTGCCGTGAAGGATGCGGAAGCGGGCGAGCTGCTGAAAAATGCCCAGGACGAAGTGATGCGCCTGGCCCGGATGGTGTCCGGCGTGCTGAAACTGGCCTCCATGAGCGAGAACGTGGACAAACGCCGCATGGATCTGTCGGCACTTTTGCAAAGCGGCGCGGATATGCTGCGGCTGAATCTGGCCAAGGGCGGCAGCGTGATTGAAACGGACATCGAACCGGGCCTCATCGTATTCGGCAACGCCGATTTGCTGGCGCAGGTCCTGACCAACCTTCTGCAAAACGCCGGGGCGCACATGGAAAACGGCAAGGCGCGGGTAAGCGCCAGGGGGGAAGGCGGCTTTATCATGGTGGAGGTGAAAGACACGGGCACAGGCATTGCGCCGGAGCTGCTGCCCCATGTGTTTGAACGGGGGGTATCCACGGGCGGCACCGGCTTCGGGCTCTACCTGTGCCGGACGGTTATAGAGACCCACGGCGGGAAGATATGGATTGAGAGTGAACCGGGGCGGGGCACGGCGGTATTTTACACGCTGCCCGTCTATGAAGGCCAGTTCGGAGGCGATAGAAAATGAACGCTTTGATATTGCTGGTGGAGGACAATGAGCAAATCCTGCGCGGCAACGAGAGGATGCTGAAACGGCGAGGCTATGACACTATGATCGCCATGACGCTCGGGGAGGCCAGAGAGCGGCTAGGGGCGCGCCGCCCTGACGCCATCGTGCTGGATATCATGCTCCCGGACGGCAGCGGGCTTAACTTCATGCGGGAACTGCGCCAGACCTCGGATATTCCCATACTGCTCCTGACAGGCCTGACCACGCCGGAGGACATTGTGCGCGGGCTGGAGAGCGGCGGCGACGACTACCTCACCAAGCCTTATGACTTCGCCGTCCTGCTGGCTCGCATCGAAGCCCTCCTGCGCCGGGCGGAGCGCATCCCCAAACAGCTGGAAAAGGGGGCGCTGACCCTGGACATAAGGTCCGGACGCGCTTTTTTGCGGGGCGAAGATATCGCGCTCTCTCCGAAAGAGTTCGCCGTTTTGCTCCTGTTGGCGGAAAACATGGGGCAGGGGCTTGCCACGGACTATATCTACGAGACGGCTTGGAAGCAAAGCGCCGACGCAGACGCCGGCGGCGCCGTAAAGACCGTCGTGTCCCGCCTGCGCCGCAAAGTGGGCAGGGACTTCATCATTGAGAACGAGCGCGCCACCGACGGCTATATCCTCACCCAGTCGCCGGCCTGAAACCGCCTCGTCGTAGGTTAACCCGCTTCGGTTCACCACCCCGCCCCTGCGGGGTGCCTAATTCGGCATAGTTTCATCTGCTCTGGGAAACATTTCGGTCAAAATTCTGCAACCATTCCCCAAATCGTATGTTCCTGAGAGTATACTTTGGCTGTGAAGAGGGAGGAAGAACATTATGCAGAAGAAGGCCAATATGAAAAAACTGATTGGGCTTGCCTGGACACTGGCCCTGGTTCTCGCTTTCTGTGCCTGCGGCAGCAAACCTGCCGCCACGGCCGACGAGTCCATACAGCCGGTGCCGGTGGTTTCATCAGGTAAAGGCGCTCCCGGCGCGGGCGGGATCTCTCCGGATCAGGGCGACCCGGGCGAAACGGAACTATATGCGCGCACACATGGCGAGTGGGCGGTGGACGGCGACGCCCAGGCCGCGATTATCAGCATGGAAGGCACCGGCGCCATCGCGGCCTTTTATGCCGACGGCGCAAAGGAGTTTGGCGGCTATCTCGAGTATGTGAGCGAGGACGGCGAAGATGATAAATATGATGTGTATAATGACGCGAACGAGTATTTGCTGACGATTTGTTTTGACTCCGTCACCCGGTTTCATGTCGAAGGCGAGGGAACGGTCTATCTGAAGCTCGGCAGCCTCCCGCCCGGATTTGTGTACGCCGACGATAATAATGCAAACTCTGAGCGTCCGTCGGGTAGTATGGAGCCGGAGCAGGCCGCCTATATCCTGTATGAAGAAGCCCTAAGCAATATTATTGAATCCGGGGATTACAGCGAGGACAACCCGGTAATCGTCAACAACCTTTACTCGGATGACGTGGGCTATATGTTTGAAGTCAGCGCCTGCCCCGACGACCTCTTTGAGGTGCAGTATCAGGGCGGCGTTACCCAGATTATAACCGGATACGGCAGCCGCGTGTGGACGCCGGGAATTTATACTGAGGATGATGCCGCTGACGCCGGATACGAAATGCAGCTGTGCCTGACATTGGATACGGGCAGCCTTTCCGGCAATATAACCTACAGCCTGGAATCGGGTTTGGACGGCGTGCCTTACGGCGCGGAGGAAGTGGCCAAGCTGGTGCCACAGTGGAACAGCGGCACCACTGTTTCGGATATTGATGTACAGCCGGACGAGGCGCTTGGCGCGAAATTCACCTTTCCGGTCTGGCGGGTAGGGTATACCACGGGCGAGAACGAAGACACGGACGCCAATGTTGACATTTACATCCAAACAGACACCGGCGACTACCGCTTCCACGCATCGGTGGACGGGGAGGCATATGATGGATTCCTTGACGACTATGATTATAAGGCGGAGATCGAACGCTGCATCCAGTCCCTCTCTTTTGTGACGAAAGAGGCTTTTGGCTCTGAAGCGGAGTATCTCACCATATCATGCTTCCAAAGAATACATGAAGATTTGCCCGTTTTTGCTTTCCAAGCGGAAGTTTCCAGCTTTACTGATGAAATTTTCGGCATCACAATTCTGGACGGCGGGGATGAAGTGCAGGGGACGATTATCCCTTCCGACTTTACCACGGATGGCGGCAACCCGCCGTATATGACCGGGGATCTGGGCGCCGGGCTGATCATAGAGGACATGAATTTTGACGGCTACGCGGATATGCGCATGGTGGATTTCCTGCCCGCCGGGCCGAACGTCCCCTATGTGTGCTTTGTCTGGGACACGGGGTTTGGCCAATATGCTTACGACGCCGCCCTCTCCTCCATACCTGCGCTGAAAGTCGATTATGAAAACGAGCTGATTTGGACACAGCTGCGCGATTCGGCAACGGCATACCACACGGAGTATTACCGATATATTGACGGAGTTTTGACTGCGGTTGGGGATTTGGCCGTGGCCGGCGCCGGGGAAACGTCTGTGGTGCCGGAGTCGGGATTTGCCAAGTGGGAAGAGACGTATGCCGTCATACTGGCCGAAATGCGCGGCAGCACGGACGAATACAGGTTTAAGTGGGCGGAGCATACCGGTATCGATACGCGGGATGTATTCTACTCGTTCTGCGACATAGACGGCAACGGGACGGCGGAACTGGTTTTTCTGGATGCCACAAAGAACGTCCTGGACCTGTACACCATTACACCGGAACTGACGGTTGATCTGGGCTACAGCGACGATGAAATCCCCACCGGCGACTTCAATGATGTGAAGATCTATTCAAGCGGCGAAATCAGCGTTTGCTGGGAAGTCCATGCCGGCGCCTTCCCCACAGCGGAGGATATTTTCCGAATCAGCGTTGGCAGGCGGCTGGAGCGGGTCATGAATGCATGGCAGAAACAGGAGCGCGGTTCATCCGCTGCCGGGGACAACGAAGATTTTGATACAGGCTATACTCCGAAGGGAAGGGTGATCAACGGGGAATTGGTGACGAAAAAGCTGCTGTGACGGATTTCAACCCGCCGGCGTTACGATCGGTGGGACACCTGACCCGCGTACCGTCCAAACGCGCAGACCGCGACTGATTACCGTACCAGATCCGGGTTTTGCGTTTGTTTGGAGCGGTTGGAATTTATATCAGTGCATTTGCAACGGTCAGTGTTCTTTGCCCTTGACTTGTAAAAGTCAGGGGCTGCCCATACGGCGGTCGTCTTCACTAGGTACATTATGCTGGCCCTGGCTTGCTGCGAAAACAATGACCAGCGTGCCGCATGGTTTTGATCTTGGCGATCTCCCTGCATATCCGCTTGCGGTGCTTGGTCAGTTTGGCGTCGTCTTCCATTGACAACCCCATTCGCTTCGTGTTAAACGAAGCCATACAGAGGATTTGGATAGAAAAAGGGATGGAGGACGAGGAAATGACGAAGATCATCGAGAAGTATGTGGAGGAGCATGGGATTGCCGACGCATTGCGCGCCGCCGGGAAACTGGAAGGTATCGCCGAGGTCTCGCCGTGAACAGCGGGGGGGCGATTTCGCTGAAACTCGATATTTTTGTGGACTTTCAGCGGAATTATATTTTTGATAACATATTGAAAATTCATGGGTTTCGTGTATAATTGGAGATATGAAAGGTGGTAATTTCGCTGAAATCCGATATTTTTGTGGACTTTCAGCGATATTGATAGTCGGATGTGGAGGCATGGCGATGGTTGGAAGGCGGATCGAACAGGAACGGCTCCTGGATTACTATGCGTCCGGCAAATCGGAACTGGTTGCGGTGTATGGGCGGCGGCGCGTGGGCAAGACATATTTGATAAGGGAGACGTTTGGCGACGGCTTCTTCTTTTCGTATACTGGGTCGGCGCAGATTGCGTCCACCGCAGGGCATTTGGAAAGGTTTTCCGTGGCGCTTGGGGCATATGGTCTGGATGGGGGCGGGGAAGCCCCGCCAAAGACGTGGATGGAGGCGTTTGACCGTCTGCGCAACGCCATCGAAACGGCGGGTGGCAATCACCGCAAAGTGATCTTTGTAGACGAGATGCCGTGGCTCGACCGGCGGGGGTCAGGGTTTCTTGCGGCGTTTGACTATTTTTGGAATGCATTCGCATCGGCGCGTAGGGACATCCTCTTCATCGTGTGCGGCTCGGCGACCTCCTGGATCACGAAAAAACTTTTCCAAAGCCGCGGGGGGCTGCACAACCGGGTCACGGGGCGGATCTACCTGCGCCCGTTCACCCTGCAAGAATGCGAAGCCTTTCTGGCGGCAAAGGGCAGTGGGTATGCCCGCTATGACTTGATCGAGTGTTACATGGTTTTTGGCGGCATCCCGTACTATCTTGATTTCATCGAGAAGAAATACAGCCTGGCTGTGAACATCGACCACATGGTGTTTGCGGAGGGGGCGCCCCTGGCGAATGAATTCGAGGAATTGTACGCATCTTTGTTCGAGCACCACGAGCGGTATACGGAAGTGGTCGCGGCGCTTGCGTCAAAGATGAAGGGCCTGACCCGGGAGGAGATCGTGGCGCAGACCAGCCACGAAAACGGCGGGAACCTCACATCCATCCTGGCGGATCTGGAGCTGTCGGGGTTTGTCCGCCGATACGATGCCTACCCCCATAAGAAAAATGGGTCGATCTACCAGCTGATTGACCATTTTTCCCTGTTCTGGTTTGCCTTCCTGCATGACAGGAGGCCGACCAGCCCGCGGTATTGGTCTATGATGCGCAGCACGCCCCGGCTCAATGCGTGGCGCGGGTACGCATTTGAAATCGTGTGTCTGCGCCATATCGACCAGATCGAGCAGGGGCTTGGGATATCGGGCGTGATCACCTATGTTTCTGCGTGGCGCAGCCGCAAGAGCGATCCGGGAGCGCAGATCGACCTGGTGATCGAGCGCGGCGACCGCGTCTGCAACCTGTGCGAGCTGAAATACGCACAGGCGGAATATGAGATCACGAAAGAGTATGCGGAAAACCTGAGGCGCAAGGAGGCGGCTTTCCTCGCGGAAACGAAGACGCGCCGTACCCTGTTCACGACGATGGTCACGACCTACGGCGTGAAGAGGAACATGCACTCCGGCATCGTGCGCGCCGAGGTTGCGATGGATGCGCTGTTTTTGCCGCCCATCGCGTGAACCCCATCGGTGATGCCTGGTGATGCATTGAAAAAACTCCAGCGCAGGACTAAACCGGGGGTGCGTACTTGAAAGAAGTCTGCCACCGCACCATTAGGAAGGCCGAAACCGGGATCGGGGATGTGGAGGGGTGGCATTTCCCGGTACAGATGATCTGCGGGAAAGAACTGAGCGAGGACGGCAACCTCTGGATACGGTCGATGAGCAAGCCCTTCCAAGGTGGGGATGTGGAAACACTGTTTGAAAGGTAAAAGGCATTGCTGCGCTGATGCGGCTAGGCTACGCGCCGGATGATGCGCTTGAGGTCCTGGGCAAACGGGGGATAACGGTCTGAGGAAATATCCGTGGACAAATGGATGCCGCAGTCAGGATGACGGGACGGTATCATACCTCGCCGCATCTATGAAATTATCTGGACATGCGGCGGATAATGTGATACGATATCCCATGCCATGGGGACCATCCGGGGTGAATCAGGCATCCATTGAATGCTCCGGGTGAATCCTCGGTGGACTCAATGCGAAACTGCTTCATGGGGGGAGCAAATGAACAAGAGCAAAGAGGTGATCGGGCGGCGTGCGGAGCTGGAAACCCTGGAGGATTGCTTCAACTCGCCCAAAGCGGAGTTCCTGGCGCTGTATGGCAGGCGGCGGGTGGGCAAGACATTCCTGATCCGGGAGGTGTTCGGGCAGAACTTCTTGTTTTATGCCACCGGTGTCCTGGGGGGCGACACTGCTGCGCAGCTCGCCCACTTCAATGAAGAAATCGCACGCGCCGGGGGGCGGAATCTGCCTGTGGCCACAGATTGGCATCAGGCTTTCAGCAATCTGAACCACATCCTGGAAACCTCGAAACGGACTGGGAAGAAGGTCATTTTCCTGGATGAGGTGCCTTGGCTGAGCACACCCAAATCCGGTTTTTTGGCTGCTTTGGACTATTTTTGGAACCGCCATGCTTCCGCCAGGAAAGACGTGTTGCTGATTATCTGCGGTTCCGCAGCATCGTGGATCATTGACAATGTGGTGAACGACACGGGGGGGCTGCACAACCGCCTGACCCGCCAAATACGGCTCCAGCCCTTTTGCCTGAAAGAGTGCGAGGCGTATTTCAAGGCGATGGGGATTGACATTCCCCGCTACCAGATCGCAGAGGCATACATGATTTTCGGCGGCATTCCGTACTACTTAAGCCTATTCCGGCCAAGATACAGCCTTGCGCAGAATGTGGACGGGATCTATTTCGGCGAGGGCGCCCCCTTGGGAAACGAGTACCCTAACCTGTATCGGTCGCTGTTCAGAAACCCGGAAGGGCATATGCACATCATCGAGGCATTGGCGGGGAAAAATGCCGGCCAGACCCGGTCGGAAATCTGCTTGGTTTCGGGATGCACGCATGGCGGGGGGTTGACGAAGGTCCTTAAGGAACTCGAGAGCAGTGGTTTCCTGCGGGAGTATCAGGCTTTTGACAAGAAACAGCGGGACCGGATTTACCAGCTCATAGACCCATTTACCTTGTTCTGTCTCCGCTTTTCAGAAAAACGAAGCCTTTATAGCTCTGACTTTTGGCTGCGGTTTAGCACCACGCCAGCCCACAGTGCATGGGCCGGCTATGCGTTTGAGATGCTGTGCATGCTGCATTTGCCCCAGATACGCCGGGCGCTGGGCATTTCAGGGGTGCTGACAGAAGTGTCTTCATGGAAAAGCAAGGCCAGCGACCCCGGGGCACAGATCGACCTCGTGATCGACCGGGCGGACCGGGTGATCAACCTTTGCGAGATGAAGTATGCCTCCGCGCCATATGCCATTGACAAAAAAACCGATATGTCCTTGCGCAACAAACGTGCGGCGTTTTTGGAGGAAACCCATACCCGTAAGGCGGCGCATATCACGATGGTCACTCCTTACGGCCTAAAGAAGAATGCCTACGAAGCGGGGATACCGTTCCAGATCACGCTGGACGATTTGTTTGAATGATGTTCTGTGTACGGTTGCCTGCTTTGAGGGGCAATTTCGCTGAAACTCGATATTTTTGTGGACTTTCAGCGGAATTGATGGTCGGATGTAGAGGCATGGTGATGTTTGGTTTGCATTTTCGGGGTTTACCCCATGGCGAAACTGTGGTAAGATAGCGCATATGGGGCAGGCGCAGGGTGACGGTGGCAGCTGCATAAGGACGGTGGACGTGCTGATCCCCGTGTATCGGCCGGGGGCTTCTTTTTTTGCTGCGCTTAGGATGCTGCGGGCGCAGACGTACCCTATCGGGCGCATACTGCTGCTGTGGTCCAGGGATGTGGGGGAACGCACGGCAGGCGCCAATGGGGCAGGAAAGGCCGGAGAAAGCGGAAAAGCCGGAGAAAGCGGAAAGGCCGGAGGAAGCGGAAAAGCCGGAAACATTGGAAGGATCGGAAATGGCGGAACGGACCAAGAAGGCGGAAAGGCCGAAGAAGCCGCTAATACATGGGACACTGGCACTGGTACGATGGAGCTGCCGGATGAGCCGGTGGCGGGAAACGTCGAGGTCGTGACGCTGCCCCAGGGTGCATTTGACCATGGGGGCACCAGGGATTTCGGGATGCGCCGGCTGACAGGCGACGCAGTGGTGTGCATGACCCAGGACGCCGTCCCTGTGGATCCATATCTGATAGGGCGGCTGATGGATGGGCTGTATGGGGGCGAAGGACAGGTCGGCGGTGGGGTGTCCCCACCTGGGGGCTGTGCGGCGGCACCGAATCCGGGGGACGATGGTGCGGTGGGCGGAGGCGCCACCGCGGCGGGGGGAGACGCTGCCCCATTGGTGACAGACGACCCGCTGCCTGGTGCGCCGAGGTGCGAGGGCGGCGCCGCCCCATTGGTGACAGACAGCCCGCTGCCTGGTGCACCGAGGTGCGGGGGCGGCGCACCCCGTGTCGCCATGGCCTATGCCAGGCAGCTGCCCGGGGAGGGTGCGGACGAGATCGAGGTGTTCACCCGGCGGTTCAACTACCCGGATGCGGACATGATAAAGACGGCGGACGACATCGGCCGGCTGGGCATCAAGGCGTTTTTCGCTTCCAATGTGTGCTGCGCATATGACCGGCGCACCTACCTGGAACTGGGCGGATTCCCCGGGAACATGGTTTTCAATGAAGACATGGTATTTGCGGCGGGCGCGCTGGGTGCGGGGTATGCCATCGCCTACTGCGCCGGCGCCCAGGTGGTCCATTCCCACAACTATACCGCCCTGCAGCAGTTTAGGCGCAACTTCGACCTGGGGGCGAGCCAGGCCATGCACCCGGAAGTCTTCGCCGGCGTGTCCTCCGGGAAAGAGGGGAAGCGCCTGGTGATGGAGAGCGCCGCCCATCTGGTAAAATGCGGGAAACCCTGGCTGACCGGCAAACTGGTATATGTAAGCGCATGGAAATACATGGGATTCTGGCTGGGGAAGCACTACCGGCGGCTCTCGGACGGGGCGGTCATGAGATGTACCGCCAGCCCATGGTACTGGAAGCGGATGGGGGTTTCGGACGGGGCCGGGGCGGGGCTGGAGGATGTCAAAACAGCCGATGTAAAGACGCGGCCGCCCTGGGGCGACATCCTCCTCATCATCCCCGCATTTAACGAAGAGGCCAACATCGCCCGTGTGGTGGGCTCCCTGGAACGGGACTACCCGCATCTGGACTATGTGGTGGTCAACGACGGCTCCACCGACGCCACTGCGGCGATCTGTGCAGAGCATGGGTTCAATATACTGAACCTGCCGGTGAACCTGGGGCTGGCGGGGGCGTTCCAGGCCGGGATGAAGTACGCCTGGCGCCGAGGCTACCGCTATGCGGTGCAGTTTGACGGGGACGGCCAGCACCGGGCAGAGTTCGTGGGGGATATGCGGGAAAAGATGGACGAGGGGTGCGATTTGGTCATCGCTTCCCGTTATGTGTTGCAAAAAAAACCATTTTCCCTTAGAATGATGGGAAGCAGGCTCATCGGGGGAGCCATCTTCCTCACCACGGGGGTGCGCATCCATGACCCCACCAGCGGGATGCGGATGTTTGGGCGAAAGCTCATAGGGGAGTTCGCATTCCGGCTGAACTATGGTCCGGAGCCGGACACATTGGCCTACCTGATCCGACATGGGGCGAGAGTGGCGGAAGTCCCTGCCGAAATGGACGAACGCACTGCTGGGGCCAGCTACCTGACACCCTTTCGGGCGATGGGGTATATGGCCAGGATCCTGATGTCCATACTGGTGGTGCAGGCGTTCCGGGGGAAGGGGTGAGCGATGCCGGGATGGCAGGGATGGCGATCCGCGACATGTCACGTGATGGGTCGGCAGGGAGGTACATGTTCGATGCGGTGGTGGAAAGGGTGAGTGATGCCGGGATGGCAGGGATGGCGATCCGCGACATGTCACGTGATAGGTCGGCAGGGAAGATGTTCGTGTGAAAGAACCACGCCACCAGTTTTCATCACTATTTGTGCCGCCGGTGTCAGCGGCGGAATGGGGGTTGGTATGAGCGTTGCGTTGCGGGTGGTGCTGATCGTGGTGTCTGCACTGACTTTCCTGGCGGTGGCGCACCGGATCAGGCGAAGCGCCATGCGGATCGAGGATTCCATTTTTTGGATCGGGTTCGTGTTCCTGCTGCTTTTGTTTGCCATTTTCCCGGGGATCGTGTATACGCTCTCGGGGTTTGCGGGGACCATGGCACCCTCCAATTTCATTTTCCTGTTCGTGATTTTCGTGCTATTGGTGAAGATATTTTCCATGAGCCTGCAGCTGTCCGTGCTGGAAAGCAAACTCAAAGATCTGGCGCAGGAGATGGCGCTGAGACAATGCGATGTGCCAGAAGCGTCACAGGAGCGCAGCGCGGTTGCGGGGTTACATGGGGTCCATGATACCGGAGAAGACATGCGAGAGGATAGAAAATAGGAGATAGAAGAGCAGAGGATAGAAGAGAAGAGGATAGCAGAGAAGAGGATAGCAGAGAATAAGATAGAAGAGAAGAGAGCGCGAAGAAAGAGTAGAGAGGGAACGATGGGGAAGATAACGGTAACGCCCTGTGACATAGAGGGGCTGTATGTGGTGGAGCCTACGGTGTACCAGGATGCAAGGGGGTACTTTTTTGAGTCCTGGCACGAAAAGGACTATGGGGACGCGGGGCTTGGCATGCGGTTCGTCCAGGACAACCAGTCCATGTCCGCACGGGGGGTGCTTAGGGGGCTGCATTTCCAGAAAGAATACCCCCAGGGCAAGCTGGTGCGCATCATAAGCGGCGCGGTTTTTGATGTGGCGGTGGACCTGCGGCACGGGTCGCCCACGTGGGGCAAGTGGCACGGGGTGGAGCTGTCCGCAGAAAACAAAAAGCAGCTCTACATCCCGCCGGGGTTCGCCCACGGGTTTTTGGTGCTTAGCGATACGGCGGAGTTTTCATACAAGTGCACGGATTTCTACAGGCCCGGTGACGAGGGGGGGATCCGTTTCGACGACCCTGACATCGGCATCGCATGGCCGATCCCGCCGGGCATGGAGCTGATCCTTTCGGACAAAGACCGGAAGTGGGGCGGGATCAAGGAGCTGCGTCTATGCTGAAATCGGCTCTGGGATCCATCCGGGGGGTCGTCGGGAAGCGGCGGCTGGTCTGGGATCTGGCGAAAGCGGATTTCCGGAAGCGGTTCGTGGGGTCGTATTTCGGCGTCGCCTGGCTTTTCATACAGCCCATGGCCACCATACTGGTGTATTTCTGCGTGTTCCAGCTGGGGATGAAGAGTTCCCCGCCGGTGGGCGGCCCATATGTGCTGTGGCTGATCCCGGGCATCGTGCCCTGGTTTTTCGTGAGCGAGACGGTGAGCCTGTGCACGAACTGCCTACCGGAATACCATTATCTGGTAAAGAAAGTGGTGTTCCCGGTGGAAGCGCTGCCGGTGATCAAATGGGCGTCCTGCCTGATGGTGCATGGTATTTTCCTGGGCGTCATGATGGTGGTGTTCCTGCTCTATGGACGCTGGCCCATGCTTTCCTGGGTGCAGGTGGTGTACTACGCCTTGGCGGCGTCCGCTTTTTCCCTGGCGGTGGGGTATCTCACCTCGGCGGTCCAGGTGTTTTTCAAAGACATGGCCCAGGTGGTGGGGATCTGCCTGCAGTTCGGCATCTGGCTTGCCCCGATCATGTGGTCCCCGGCGATGTTCCCCGGCGCACCGGCGTGGCTGGACCAGGTGCTGAAGATCAACCCTGTGTACTACCTGGTGGCAGGATATAGGGACAGCTTCCTCACCGGGGACTGGTTCTGGGAACGGCCGATGCTGACCCTGTATTTCTGGGCGGTGACGATGGCGCTGTTCGCTTTCGGGGTGGGCGTCTTCGGGAAGCTGCGGCCGCATTTTTCGGATGTGCTGTGAGGGGGCAGGTCGCAGCGGTGCGGCTTTATCGTCGGCGGTCAGGTGCACGAAAAAGCGGAGCTGTGACCATGCAGGGGCAGCCTAACGGTACGACTCCATCGCCGGCAGTCGGATAGGCCGGCGCCATAGCCGATGAAGCCGTTTGATAAATGGTGCGCCCGAGGAAACAGGCATGACATGGGCATGGGAATCGAAGCGAATAGAGGGATAGGAACGATATGCCGGAGATGCATGGGTCGCCTGACACAACCGCATATGCCATACGGGTGGAGGGGCTGACGAAGGTTTACAAACTTTACCAGAAACCCTCAGACCGCCTGCGGGAGGCGTTGCACCCGCTCCACAAGGTGTACCACAAAGATTTCTATGCCTTGCGGGATGTGACCTTTTGCGTGGGGAAAGGGGAGACGCTGGGGATCATCGGGGTGAATGGTTCGGGGAAGTCTACCGCCCTGAAGATCATCACCGGTGTCCTGACGCCTTCCGCCGGGTCCGTGGAGGTAAAAGGCACGGTGTCCGCGCTGCTGGAGCTGGGCGCCGGGTTCAACATGGACTACACCGGCATCGAAAACATCTACATGAACGGCGTCATGATGGGGTTTGGCCGCAAGGAGATGGACGAAAAGCTGGATGGGATCCTGGCGTTCGCGGGCATCGGGGAATTCGTGCACCAACCGGTGAAGACGTATTCCAGCGGGATGTTCGTACGGCTGGCGTTCGCGCTGGCCATCAGCGTGGAACCGGACATCCTCATCGTGGACGAGGCGCTGAGCGTGGGTGACGTGTTCTTCCAGGCCAAATGCTACCGCAAGATGCGCGAGATCCGGGAAAACGGCACCACGGTGCTGATGGTGACACATGACATGGGTTCGGTGATGCAATACTGCGACAAGGTGGTGCTGCTGAACCAGGGGCATATGGTCGCCCAGGGCAGCCCCAAGGACATGGTGGACCTGTATAAAAAGATCTTGGCGGGGCAGTACGGGGAAGCACAGGCCAACGGGCCTGCGGTGGATCCGGATGACACGGGGGCAGGTGTCTTACGCGACCGTGAAGACCAGACTGCCGAAGCATCGTTTGGCAGGTATGTAAAAGAAGCCAAAGGGGATCGGGGGCCCGCTGGCCAAGCCGCAGATCCCCTTATCCAGGCCGCCAAAGCATCGTCTGGCAGTGATGAATCAGAGGGTGCAGGAGATTTAAGGCCCGATGGCCTTTCCTCGGCGCCCCTCATGAAATCGCGGCTGACACTGAATCCGCACTGCATAGAGTACGGGGACGGGCGGGCCGAGATCGCGGATGTGGGGCTGTTCGACGAGCGGGGGGAGCTGACGAACCTGCTCATCAAAGGGGAGTATTTCACCATCAAGGAGAGGATCCGTTTCGCCGCGCCCATCGAGGCGCCGATCTTCACATTCACCATCAAGGACAAAAAGGGCGTGGACCTGTCGGGCACCAATACGCTCTTCGAGGGTGCTGACGTGTGCCCGGTGTCTGACGGGGATGAGTATGTGGCCGAGTTTCGCCAGAAGATGACGCTCCAGGGCGGGGAGTACCTGATCAGCGTGAGCTGCACCGGGTTCGAAAACGGCACCCACACCGTGTACCACCGGCTGTACGACTATGTGAACCTCACCGTGATCTCCAACAAAAACACCGTGGGGGTGTACGACATGGAGTCCCAGGTGCGGGTGGAGAAAATGTCCGTCGGCGGGCAGGGGCGGTAAACCCCTATATGGAGTTCTACGCAGTCCTATGCGGGCAGCAGCCCCAGGCTGTCCATAATGGCGGGTATGCTTAAGAGGCTCTGGACCACGAAATCGGCGTCTTCGCGGGTCGGCCCGCCGGCGGCGCCCGCACTCGCCTCTGCGTCGGAGTTGGCTGTGAGCCTGGAGTCTATGCGGATGCACCTGTGGTACCCTGCGCGGCGTGACCCGATGACGTCACGGGTGACTGTGTCGCCTACGTAAACGCAGCGGTCCAGAGGCACGCCCATGCTCCGGGCGGTGATCTCGAAAATGATGGGGTGCGGCTTGCGCCAGCCCACCAGGCTGGACAGGTTGATGACGTCGAAAGTGCGAAGCAGCCCATACTCCAGCAGCGTGAAAAACACCTGTGAATCGCAGGCGGTGTTGCTGATGACGCCGAGGCGATAGCCGCGCCTGCGCAGTTCCTCAAGCATCTCGTGAGTACCCGGGCGCAGGGAGCGCTGGTAGAATGTGGTCTCCCATATGAATGCGAGTTCATTGGCGATGGCGCGCAGCAAGTCCCGGTCCATGGGGATGTCCTTGAACCGCCAATCTGAATAAATCTCAAAGGGGGTCAGTTCCCGGCAGCTATCCAGGCTGTAGGCGTGGTACTGCTTCTGGCGGGGGAGGACGATGTCCAAAAGCCCCGCCGCATCCATATCCAGGCGCACGCCCTGCTGCGCCAGGAAATCCAGTGTCCTCTGCGCGCACTCCAGGTGGGTCACATCGTTGGTTATGACGTCTTCCAGCGTGCCGCCCATGTCAAATATGACGGCGGCGGGGAGTTGGTTCGGCATGGTGGTTCCTTTCTCGATCACGGTCTGTAGGCTCGGGGCCACTGCGGCGTACCAGTCGCAGTGGCGGCGATCTGAACTGTGTCATGTCAATGAGGGCGATGTTTCCGGTCCGCATGGACATTTCCCAAGACGGACCAATCCGCATATGCAACGGCAAGTGACTGTCTACGCGATTTCGAACACCGGCGCCTTGGGGAAGACGTCCAGGAGCTGCTTTATGTCGTTGATCACGATGTCGGGCTCATACCCGGCGGGTATGCCCTTTTCCTTTACCTCTTCGGCGGTGGCGCAGATGATGACCGCGCCATATCCGGCGCTGCGAGCGCCGCCCACGTCTGTCTTGAAATTGTCACCGATGTAGGCGCAGTTTGCCGGGATGGAGCTGGCCTGCCCTGCCGCGGCCCAGAAAATGATGGGGTCGGGTTTGCGTATGCCGGATATCGATGACTGCTGGACGGCGCAGAAGTATTGGCGCAAATCGTCTGCATCCAGCCACTCGTCGATTTCCTTGACTCCGATGAGATTGGAGATGATGCCGAGCTTATAGCCGCGGTCCCGGAGCTCCTTGATCAGTTCCACGCCGCCCTCCACCACTTCCCTGCGGCCTTTCGCCTGGCGCAGGAGGTAGGTGAGCTCGCTGGCGTGCTCCCGCAGCCTTTCGTGGTCGTACTCGGGGGTCAGCCAGCGGATCCAGAGATAGTCTTCGTATGCCTCCCTGTTGGTGGCAAAGACCCACTCCCGGTAAATGTCGTACCGCTGCATGATGAGGTCATAGAACTCCTCGGGGTCTATGTCGGTGCCTACCAGCTGCGCGATCTTCCTGCGCGCCGCCTGGTAGTACTCGGGCAGCTCGTTGACAATGCGGAATGTGCCGCCCAGGTCAAAGAAAATGGTGTCGATGTGTTTGGTCGTGCTCGCCATGGTTTACCTGCCTTTCTGGATTCCCTGAAAAATATCTAACACTTCCGGTATCTCCCGTATGATGTGGTCCGGGATGCACTCGGCTGTGGGCGGTTCCTTGGCGAGGGTGTCGGGCTCGTCGACGCGCACCATCAGCCCGTAGCCGGAGGCGCGAGTGCCCTCCACGTCCCGTGATGGGTTGTCACCTATATAAGCGCAGTTCTCAGGCTTGGAATCGATGCAGCGCGCGGCCAGCAGGTAGATGGCCGGATCCGGTTTGCGTATGCGGACCTTTGAAGACAGGATGACGGTGGTGAAATACGGCGCCACACCGTCCTCGACCATCCAGTCCGGGATTTCCGTCTCGGTGATGGTGTTTGCGATGATGCCCAGCTTATAGCCCCGCCTGACGAGCTCGGCCAATGTCTGGGCCGTGCCCTGGCGCGCCACCCTGCGGCCGTCGCTGTCGCGCCACAGCCTGGTCAGCCGGGTGGCATGGGCGGCGATGTGGAGTTTGGGGAAGTCGGGCAGGAGCCACTGCATCCAGAGCTCCATCTCAGAAAAGTCAAGGAGCTGGGTCTTTGCGAACTTGCGGAATGTGTCCCAGTTCTTGGTGAGTTTCTCGAAAAAGACATCCTCAGGTTCGGTGGCGCCGGCCAGCCGGTACAGATCGGCCCGCGCCTTCGCGCGAAACTCAGGTTCGGGCAGGACGATGCGCAACGTGTTCCCCACGTCGAAGAAGATGGTGTCGATGCCTGTGGCGGGTTTGCCTGTGGCAATGCCTGTGGCGGGCATACCGCTGGTGATATTTTCATGCATGGTGTGGTTCCCCCCTCTCTGAAAACTGCACACGTTTACGCTTTTCATCATACATCGGTGGAGGATTTTTGTCAAGCTAAATGAGTGTGTTATTTTTTTATCTATGCAAATTGCCCAAAATATTGCTTGACTTTTTGCGGGAAAGCCTATATAATTGATGAATACAGAATCCGACAAAGTTTTCAAACGGTTTGGGTCAGGGAAGAAAAGGGCACATAATTATGTGCAATCGTTTGCGGATTTCCTGATTCCGGGGCCGGATGATTTGCAGGGAAACGGATTCAAGTGACGTGCAGCGCCTACCTGCGATGTGCCGCGGCTCATCGGCGCGGTGGGCGCAAGGGTGTATGGGGGGCCCGCAGGTCGGGCGTTCGCCGGTAAAGCGGGAAAGATAGAGGTGGGGGCGTGAGCAGAATCGAGTTAAAAAACATTGACAAGTTTTATGGAAGCAACCATGTACTCAAGGATTTGTCATTGACCATCGAGGATGGGGACTTCATGACACTTCTAGGGCCGTCCGGTTGCGGGAAGACCACCACGCTGAGGGTCATATCCGGGCTGGAGAGGCCCCAGGCGGGGACCATGACCATCGACGGGAACGAGGTCATCAACTGCGAGACGGCATTTTACCTGCCGCCCAGCAAGCGGAACCTGAACCTGGTGTTCCAGAGCTATGCGCTCTGGCCCCATATGACGGTTTTCAAGAACATCGCATTCGGGCTGAAAATCAAAAAGATGTCTTCCAAAGAGATCGAGCAAAAAGTGCATAATGCATTGAAGACCATGCGGATCTCGGAGTTTGCGGACCGCTACCCGAACGAGCTGTCGGGCGGGCAGCAGCAGCGCGTCGCCATCGCCCGCGCCATCGCTTCGGACCCGAAGCTGCTTTTGCTGGATGAACCGCTGTCGAACCTGGATGCGAAACTGCGCATCGACATGCGCAGCGAGCTGAAGCGCCTGCACATCGAGATGGGGACGACGATCATCTACGTCACCCACGACCAGGTGGAGGCGCTCACCATGTCCACGAAGATCGCATTGTTTAAGGAGGGTGTGCTGTCCCAGGTGACCACGCCCATCGAGCTGTATATGAACCCCATCGACTTGAGCGCCGCGGATTTCATTGGCAATCCCAGGATCAACTTCGTCCCCGGCACCGCGAAGAAAACCGCGGACGGGCTGGCGGTGCGGTCGGAGCTGGGCGAGATGGTGTTCCACAAGGACAACATGACTGAAGAGGAAACACCCGACGGCGAGTTCGCCTGCATCATGGGGATCCGGCCGGAGCAGATACACATCGCCAGGAAAGGCGAGGACCTGCCCGAGACCAAAGAGGACAGGCTCATCGTCCGCGCGAAGGTCTACACCACCCAGCCCGCAGGGTCTGAGACGCTGGTCACTCTGAAAGTGGGCCAGGCGGAACTGCTGGCAAAGGAGATCGGGATCTCGGAGTATGGCACGGACGAGGAAGTGACCGCTTACGTGGGCCTGCGGCGCATCAATGTATATAATGAAAAGACGACCCGCCTCATCAAGCGGGCGACCTCGAAGCATTTGCATATCTGATGCCATAAGGCCGCGCGAAGCAGGGGATGCCGGCGCTGCTGTGGCGGGACGCGCCATCCTCAAGCAAGATGGCCTAGATGTGACAGCCAAAGCATGGATGCCGGAGTCACGGCGGTGGGCCGCGCCATCCTTGGCAGCGTGTCACATGGCAGGTGCCGTATACAGAGGCCGTTTTATCAGGTGTTTGGGATGACCAACGGGGGGAAGATATATGTCAAAGACGGATAGCATCGGCGGACAGGCGCTCGCCCGGGCGGTGGAGGCCGCATATGGGAGGGGCCAGACGGATTACAGTATGGAACCCCTGGCGTTTTGGCGGGACGGGGAACCCGTGGGCACCGTAAAACCGGGGGATGCGGTGGTTTTCTGCTGCCGGCGGGGAGAGCGGGAAGTGGAGCTGACGGAGGCGTTCACCCAGGAGGATTTCCCGCATTTTGACAGGGAGGCCCTGCCGGGCCTGGAGTTCATCATACTCACCATGTACCATGAGAAATTCGCGGGGATGCCCATCGCATTCGCGCCGCAAAAGACCAAGGGCACCCTGGCGGAAGCGATATCGGCCGCAGGGATGCGCCAGTTCCACATCGCGGAATCCGAGAAATACGCCCACGTCACCTATTTCCTGAATGGCGGGAACAATGCGCCGTTCCCCGGCGAGACGGACGTGAAGATCCCCTCCCCCAAGGGCGTGCCATTTGACCAAGTTCCCCAGATGGAGATCGAAAAGGTCACCTCCGGTGCGGTGGGGGCGCTGGAAGAGGGGTATGAGTTTGTGGTGGTGAACTATGCCAATGGCGATGTCATCGGCCACACGTCCAATTCCGACGCCAAGTACCGCTGCGCCGCGGCCGTGGATCAGAACCTGGGCGTGCTGCTGGACGCGGCGAAAAGGGAGGGGTATGTGGCAGTGGTGACTGCCGACCACGGGAACCTGGAGACGCTCACCACAGCCGAGGGCAAACCCCACGTGGCGCACACCACAGTGCCGGTGGCGTGTTTCGTCATCGACGGGGCAGCACAGGCACAGCCCGTGCCCCAGGACGGCATCCTGGGGGATGTCGCGCCCACGGTGCTTTCGGCCATGGGCATCCCGGCCCCATCGGAGATGACCGGGGAAAACCTGGTGCCGGCCCATGATTTTGGCGGGAGGCGCAAGGTGCTTCTGGTGATCCTGGACGGCTGGGGCGTAGGCGAGCAGGATGAGACGAACCCCATATATGCTAAGGCGAGGCCGGTATGGTCCGGGCTTTGGGAGAACCAGCCCCATTCTTTGCTCCAGGCTTCGGGCGAATCGGTGGGCCTCCAGGCAGGCAAAACCGGGAACTCCGAGGCGGGCCACGGCAACATCGGCGCCGGGCGCGTGGTGATGCAGGACGACATCCGCCTGGACATGGCGATGAAAGACGGTTCGTTCGCCCAAAACGAGGTGTTCCTCTCCGCCATGGAGCGGGTCAAGGAAAAGGGCGCGGCTCTCCACCTGCTGGCGCTGCTGACGAAAAAGTCCTCCCACGGCAGTGTAGATTACCCGCTGGCGCTCATGAAGATGGCAAAAAGCTATGGGTTGGAGAAGGTATATGTCCATGTGATCTTCGACGGGCGCAGCACGGAGCCAGGGAGCGCGCCGGCGCTTTTGGAAGAGTTCGAACAGCAGATAAAGGATATCGGCGTGGGGGTCATCTCAGGCGGCATCGGGCGGGGCATCGCCCTGGACCGCGACGGGAACTACGGGCGCATCCAGAAAGCCTATGAGTTGCTGGTGCATGGGGCGGGCGAGAAGTATGCTTAGGGTGGATTTCATTAATGTAGGCGACGGGGATGCCATCCTGTTGCGCCAATGGGAGGCGGGGCGGGAGTTTGTGGTGATGGTGGACTGCGGGCGGCCCGTGGTGGAGTTCGTGCCGGGGTCCAAAAGGGGCAGCGCGGTGAACTACCTCATGCGGGAGGGCGTGGAGGCCATCGACGTCCTGTGGCTGAGCCACCTGCACATCGACCACATCGGCGGGTTTTTTGAAATCGCGCGGCATGTGCCTATCGGAAAGGTGTTGACGGCGTACCTCCCGCCCACAGGCGCGAAGTGGATCTATGCGCCCTACCGGGAGGAGAAGACCTGCGTGAAGCTGTGCGACAACCTGAACTATTTTCTGGACATCGTTGACACATGCAAGGCGCTGGGAGTGGGCGTGGACATGGTGGCGGAAGGTGTGTGGCCGCCCCGGCCGCAGACGGATGGGGGGACGCCTGGCGTCCCGGGCAGCGGCGCGGAAAAAACCGGAGGCGGCGGTGCCGATGCAGTAGCGGTGGGGGCGGGCAGCGGCGCGGAAAAGACTGAAGGCGGCGATGACGATGCAGCGGTGACGAAGGCGGGCAGCGGTGCGGGAATGACCGGAGGCGCCGATGCCGATGCAGCAGTGACGGGGGAGGTCAGGGCGGATCATGACGCGTGCCCTGTGCTGGAAATGCATGTCCTGCCTTTCGATACAGGCATGATGGCGCGGCAAAGGGAATTGTTTGACAGGCTGTACCTCGGGATCCCCTGCGGGGCCGAGGAGATGGCTGCGGTTTCCAGGGAGCGCAACCCTGCGGGCCTGCGGCTGCTATTCACCTACCGGGGCCGCAAGGTACTCTTGACGGCGGACGTCTATGGGGAGGTGTGGGAGGACATTGTGGGCGCAGACTGGTGCCCTGTGGACATCCTGAAGCTGCCCCACCACGGGAACGAGAAATCGCTGACCGCACGGTCCGTGGAAATCCTGTCGCC
>JAISUG010000041.1 GCA_031272185.1 Lachnospiraceae bacterium | reverse complement strand
GGCACAGGTCTTCACCTTGTAGATGTCCCCCGCATACTCGTACTGGTCCAGCTTCGCTTTCTGCTCCAACCCGTAGTTCCCGAAACTCACGCTGCCGTCCCGTTCCACACGTATCAACTCTTCTACCACCGCCATGGGTGCGCCCTCCTGAGCTCTTTTGCTGTATTCAGTTTTTTCCAAACGCCAAGCCTTTCGGCCACTCCATCCCACAACTGCACATGGTTCTTCGCGTTATCATGCTGGCCGCAACGTCGTTCGCACCAGCGGGTCACGACCTTATCCGGCGGGTCGCGCCCCTATCCGGCCCGGCACTACACCGGCAGCGCCGCCTCTTCCTTTTCAGGCGAAAACGTCACCTTGCCGTCGTCCATCCCCACCTTGACCGTGTCGCCCTCTTTCACGTGGCCGCCCAGGATCTCTTCGGCCAATGCGTCCTCCACGTAGTTCTGGATGGTCCTGCGCAGCGGCCTGGCCCCGTACTTCTCGTCGTAGCCTTTGTCGATGAGGAACTCTTTCACGTCGTCGCCCAGGTCGAGGTCTATGTTCATCTGCCTCTGGGTGCGCTTGCGCAGGATGCCGGTGAGGATCTCCGCAATCTCCCGCATGTTTTCTTTGTTCAGTTGGTGGAACACGATGATCTCGTCCACCCGGTTTAGGAACTCCGGCTTGAATATCCGCTTCACCTCGTCCATCACGCCATCTTTCATGCGGTTGTAGCTCTCCGACTCGTCCATGGCGGAGGTGAACCCCAGCAGTTTCGGTGCCACGATGTTCTCCGCGCCCGCGTTGCTGGTCATGATGATGATGGTGTTCTTGAAATTGATCTTGCGCCCCTGGGCGTCGGTGATGTGCCCGTCGTCCAGCACCTGGAGCAGGATGTTGAATACATCCGGGTGGGCTTTCTCCACCTCGTCGAAAAGGATCACGGAATAGGGGTGCCGCCGCACTTTCTCGGACAGCTGGCCGCCCTCCTCGTACCCCACGTATCCGGGGGGCGAGCCGATCATCTTCGAGACGCTGTGCTTTTCCATGTATTCCGACATGTCCACCCGCACCAATGCGTCCTCGGACCCGAACATCGCCTCCGCCAATGCCTTGCAAAGCTCGGTCTTGCCCACGCCGGTGGGCCCCAAAAACAGGAACGACCCGATGGGGCGTTTGGGGTCCTTGAGCCCCACCCTGCCCCTGCGTATGGCCTTGGATACGCCGTTCACCGCATCGTCCTGGCCAACCACCCGCTCATGGAGTATGGACTCCAGTTTCTGCAGCCGCTCGGACTCCTCCTCTTCCAGTTTGCGCACGGGTATCTTGGTCCAGGACGCGACCACGTCAGCGATCTCTTCCTCGGTCACCACCAGCTGGCGTCCCGCCCTCTCCCGCTCCCATTTCTCGCGGATCTCCACGATCTGCTCCCGTTTGCGTTCCTGCTCCTGCTTCAGCGCGCCGGCCTTCTCGTATTCCTCCGCCTTGATGGCGTCCTCTTTTTTCTTTTCCAGCCCCTTGATTTCCGTCTCGATCTCCTTGATCTCGGCGGGTTCCAGGTAGTTGGACAGGCGCAGCTTGCTGGACGCCTCGTCGATAAGGTCGATGGCCTTGTCCGGCAGGAAGCGATCGTTGATATAGCGCGCGGACAGCTTCACCGCGGCTTCCAGAGCCCCGTCGGTGATGGTCACCTTGTGGTGATCCTCATACCGGCTGCGCAGCCCCCGCAGTATCAGGACGGTCTCCTCTTCCGTGGGCTCGTCCACCATGATGGGCTGGAACCGCCGTTCCAGCGCCGCATCCTTTTCGATGTGTTTGCGGTATTCGTCCAATGTGGTGGCGCCGATGAGCTGTATCTCGCCCCTGGCCAGGCTGGGCTTGATGATATTGGCCGCATCCAATGCGCCCTCCGCGCCGCCTGCGCCGATGATGGTGTGGATCTCGTCGATGAACAGGAGCACGTTGCCATCCTCCCGCACCTCCGATAGTATGCGCTTGATGCGCTCCTCGAACTCGCCCCTGTACTTGGTGCCGGCCACCATCCCTGCCATGTCCAGTGTCAATACGCGCTTGTTGGCGATGGACTCCGGCACTTCCCCCGTGGTGATGAGCTGCGCCAGCCCCTCCACCACAGCGGTCTTGCCCACGCCGGGCTCCCCGATGAGGCAGGGGTTGTTTTTGGTGCGGCGGCTCAGGATCTGCATGAGCCTGGAGATCTCCATCTCCCTGCCCACCACCGGGTCCAGCTTGCCCTCCCTAGACAGCGCCGTCAGATCACGGCTGAAATTGTTCAGGGTGGGGGTGTTGGACTTCGTGCGCTGCGCCCTGGCAGTGGGCGGTTCCTCCCGCCCCGCATCCTCGCCGATGGCCGCCATCAGGTCCACGTAGATCCGCTGGATGCTCACGCCCATGGTGTTGAGCAGGCGGTTGGCCACGCAGTCCGGCTCCTTGATGATGGCGATGAGCAGGTGCTCGGTGCCGATGAGCGGCGACTTGAAGCGGGTGGCCTCCCGGTAGCTGCTCTCCAGAACCCGCCGCGCACTGGGCGTGTAGGCGTTCTGCTCCGACACCTTCACGTTCTGGGTGGCGATGAGCTGGGACATGAGCTCCACAATCTTCTCCTCCCGCACCCCGTTTTCGCGCAGCACCTTGGCGGCCACGCCGTGGCCCTCCCGAAGGAGCCCCAACAGCAGGTGCTCCGTGCCCACGTACCCATGCATGAGCTCATTGGACGAATCGATCGCCAATGAGATGGCTCGCTTCGCTTTTTCCGTAAAACGGTCTATCATCATAATGTTGCCCTCCGATTTTCCAGATTTATCCAGGCTCACAGCCCTGCGGCACCGCCTGCCTTTCTTCAAATCCCCGGCAGGCTATACGCCACGCCGCCTCACTCCCCGTCCGCGGCTTCCTTGAGTTTCGGCAGCCGCTCCTGGAGGTACCTGGCCCTGGCCCCTTCCAGCTCCTCCTTGCCCATGGGCGCCTTGGACAGCCTCTGGAGGTTCGCGGACTGCACCCCCAGCATCAAGGCGAATATGGAACACGGCTCGGCGAACTTCAGCAGCCCGTCGTTTTCACCCGTCAGGATCTGGGACAAAAATGTCAGCGCGTCCTTCTGGGTCATCCGCCTGGCGTACTGGAGCACGCCGTAGGATTTGTAGATCTCGTCCTCCCGTTCGGCCCGGTGCTTTTCCAGCACCTGGAGGCGCACCTCGTTTTCCTGCTTGCTCAGCTGCAGCGCGGCCTTGCCCACCAGCTCCACTATCTCTCGCTCGGTCTGCCCCAGGGTCTTTTGGTTGGACACCTCGAAGAGCGCCCCGAAGTTGTCCCGGCCTTCCCCGAAGAGCCCCTTCACCGAGATGCCGAACCGCCCCATGTCGGAGATCGCGCTGACGAACCGTTTGCCCATGGACAGCGCAGGCAGGTGGATGAACACCGATGCCCGCAGCCCGGTGCCCACGTTGGTGGGGAATGCCGTCAGGAACCCGTACTTCGGGTCGAATGCATATGTGAACCGCTCATTGATATAGTCGTCATAGCGGTTGGCCTGCTTCCACAGCGCCGGCAGCACGTTGCCCCTGGCGAAAAGCTGCAGTCGTATATGGTCGTCGCCCCCCAGGATCAGCCCCGTATCTTCCCGTTTGGAGAGCATCAGCCCCGTGGGCGTCTTCTTCTTCATGATGGCGCTGTGGATGACCTTGCGCTCCCTCAGCACCTTGCGGTCCAGCTCCTTCATCTCGTCGATGAACGTGCAGTCGTACTTCTGCTGGTCCAGCTCCCCTATGTCCTTGAGCCCCATCTCCAGGCGCTCCACCAGTTCCCGGCTCTGTGCTTCGTCCAGTTTCGCCGGGAAGGGGTATTCGCTCCAGTTGCGCATGAGCCGCAGCCTGCTGCACAGGATGCCGGGGTCGTTCGTATCGGTTTCCTCAAACCACTTCAGCATAGCATATCCTTCCATCAAGTCATCTCCGGCCCGCAATTCCTTTGCCGGCGCCCTGTTTCCAATCTTGTGCCGCACCCTGTCCTGCGACTTGCTCCATGCACCGTCCTGCGCTTTATTCCACGCACCGTCCTGCGTTTTGTTCCATGCACTGTCCTGCGACTTGTCCCATGCACTGTCCTGCGACCTGTTCCATGCACTGTCCTGCGACTTGTTCCATGCACCGTCCTGCGCCTCAACCTCTTGCCGACGCAGCTATGCATTCTCCTCTTTCAGCTCCTTGATCTTGTCCCGGCACTCCGCGGCCACCTCGTACTCTTCCTTGCGGATGGCCTCCCGCAGCCGGATTTCCAGGGCCCGCACCTCTTCTTCCCTGGTGCGGTACGCTTTCCCCTCGCCGCCCTTTGACGTGCTCTCCATAGCTGCATTCTGGTAGATGGGGGTCTTGCCAGTGTGCTGTTCGCTGCCCTGGAGCTGCTTCATCTTGTCGCTGATGAGCAGGTCGAACACGCTGTAGCAGTCCGCGCACCCGAAACGGCTGTTGTCCACGAACTCCTCGTAGGTGGTGCCGCACGTCGGGCAAACGATCTGCTGGATCTTCTCCTCTTTCTGGACCGGCTCCCCGATGCCCAGCAGGCCCGAGAGGAGCTTGCCCAATGGGAACTCCCCGTCAAATATCGCCGAGTACTGCCCGAAATCCATCTCCTTTGCGCACTGCGTGCAGAAATGGTGTTCCGTGCGCACCCCGTTAATGACCTCTGTGTACTGTATGTTCGCTTCCCTGATCTTGCAACGCTCACATAACATATCATTCACCATGCCTTTTGTTTTCGCCCCTATTCCCATCCATGCCGCCAGCTTGGCGCCATACATCCCGCCGCCTGTTTGACACACAGGCCGCGAGGCGCACTGTGTCGGATTCGGTATCCGCCCCACCATGAATCCCGCCGCCACATTCGCCATACAGGCCACGAGGCGCACTGTGTCGGGTTAGTGATCCGCCCCGCCTACAGCTCCGTCTCATTCGCCATACCCCCGCCATGCCCCGCTGTGGGGCGTAGGCATATACGGCCGGTTCCCGACGGGGTGCCTTAAGTGCCGTACCCCTTCGTGAACTCCTGGTACACCTCGTACACCAGCTGCTGCACCTCTTCCAGGGTCACGTTCTTGCAGATGCACTTGGCCAGCACCACCGCGATCTCCCGCTTCATCTCATCCAGCACCCGCAGCTTGTTTAGGTCCAATGCGATCACCGCGCCCCGGCGCCTGTCCAGCTTCACGAACCCCTCCTGGCGCAGGACCGTGTAGGCCTTGTTCACGGTGTGCATGTTGATGCCTATGTGGTCGGCCAGAGCCCGCACGCTGGGCAGGGAGTCGCCCTCCTTGATCTGCTCCGTGGCGATGCCCATGATGATCTGGTTGCGTATCTGTATATAGATCGCCTCGTCACTGTTGAAATCGATTTCCAATATCATCTAATCACCCACTATGCTATCATCTTTGCCCCGATTCGTCAATGCAACTTTCTTTACGGTTTTGCAGCCTGCCCACATGCAGCACACTTTCGCCCGTCGCGACACGCAACACGCAACACGCAACATGCAACTCGCAACTCGCAACTCGCAACTCGCAACACTGCAAATTCGGATCCTTGGCGCAGTGATGCATCGTCATATCTGTGATGCATCGTTATACCTGTGATACGTCATTATACCTGTGATGCATCGTTATATCTGTTATATACATGATAGCACAATATGCAACATAATGCAAGCGTTTTTTCATATCAGCGAAAAGCCCTTTGCGCATACTACCATTCAAAAAGGCAACCCGATCAAGGATTGCCTTCCAGTGACTTCATGGAAACTCGATACTCTATCAACACGCATAGCGTCGCCATCATTTTCCCCGGCCTGTTCTGCCTCTAGCTCGGCGCCATTACATCTCACTCTTCCGCCTTGCGCGGTGGCGAATATCTTCGCACGTTTACTGCAAATGTTCCCGCTCTTGGGTATAGCTGCGCAGCTCCTCCCCAGTGAGGCCGTAGAGGCGGCAGACGAGCCCGTCGGTCAGCAGGTCCGCCGCCGCGCCGAAGGCCTCCACCCGGCCGCCCAGGAGCGCCAGCACCTTGTCGCAGTAGTTCCTGGCGTGGGCGGGGTTGTGGGTGCTCTGGACGATTGTGTAGCCCTGTGCGGCGAGTTTCCTGATGCGGGAGAGCACCCGGATCTGGTTGCCGAAGTCCAGGTTCGCCGTGGGCTCGTCCATGATCAGGATCTTCGCCCGCTGGGCCAGGGCCCTGGCTATCAGTGTGAGCTGCCGCTCCCCGCCGGAGATCTGGGTGTACCCCCGCCCTGCAAGCGCCGTGATGCCCACCTGCTCCATGGCAGCCTCCGCCGCACCCGCCTGCACCTTTCCGGGCTGGGAGAACCCGCCGATCTGGGCGGTGGTGCCCATCAGCACCATGTCCCGCACCGTGTAGTTGAAAGACGGCGCATGGCCCTGAGGTACGAAAGCGACCATGGCAGCCAGCGCCTGGGGCTTCAGAGACCGCACGCTCTCGCCGCAGATGAGGATCTCCCCGGAAAACTGCCTGTTGCACAGGCCCAGCACGCAGTTGAACAAGGTGGATTTGCCCACACCGTTTGGGCCCAGCACACAGACGGACTCGCCGCTGCCCACGCCAAAGCCTACCCCGTCCAGCACCTTCATTTTCCCATATGAAAATGTCACGTCTTTTACTTCCAGCTGCATCATGACCCTTTGGCCCCTCCCATGTCACAGGCAAACCACACGTCCCTTGCTATCGCTCCGCCTGCTAAACCTTGCGCAAAGTTGAGACCAATGTTGAATGCGCATTGGTTAGCCTGTGGGGCAATACCACCTGCATCATGCCACCTCCGTCTTCCTTGTGATGAGCCATATGAAAAATGGCGCGCCCACGATGCTGGTGAGGATCCCGATGGGGATCTCCGTGACCAGGAGGTTTCGGGAGATGTCGTCCACCAGCAGCAAAAACAATGCGCCGCCGATGTATGTGGCGGGCAGGAGATGCCGGTAGTTGTTGCCTGTGAGCCGCCGGATGAGGTGGGGGATCACCAGCCCCACCCACCCTATGAGCCCCGACACCGACACGCTCGCCGCCGTCACCAGCGTGGCGCAGACGATCACCGCCACCCGGGTGGCGGCCACATTCACGCCCATGCTCCTGGCCTCTGCCTCGGAGAGCGTCAGCAGGTTCAGCCGCCACCTAAGCGCCAGCAGCGGTATCAGCCCGACGGCCATTGGCACCAGCGCGAAGAGCACGTCCCCGGGCTTGACTTTCGCCAGGGACCCCATCATCCAGTACGTGATTTCGGGCAGTATGCTGTTGGGGTCCGCCACAAGCTTGATGAATGACGTGGCGGAACTGGCCAGGGAGCTGAGCATGATGCCCGCCAGGATGATCCCCAGCAGCCGGTTGCCCCGCACCGCGGTGCTCACCAGCATCACCAGCGCGATGGTCCCCAGGGAAAACCCGAAAGCGAAAAGGATCACCATCTGCCCGGGCAGCTCCCAGAGTATCGCCAGGGCCGCCCCCGTGGCCGCGCCGCTGGAGGCGCCCAGGATGTCGGGCGCCGCCATGGGGTTCTGGAACACGCCCTGGTATGCCGCGCCGGCGGCCGCCAGGCAGCACCCCACGAGCATAGACATGATGATCCGGGGCAGCCGCACATTGAACAGTATCGCGGCTTTCTGGGGCGACACGCTCCCCGGGTCCCGGAAAGCGGCGGCAAGGTCCGCCAGGCTGATGGGGAAGCGCCCCATCGTGACGGAAACCAGCGCCGCCAGGACCAGCAGGGCAAACAGCGCCAATGTTATCAGCCCATATCTTTTATTTTGCGTCATCTATGTTACCGCCACTTCGCCGGCACCGTGCCATTGTTTTGCGTCATCTACGTTACCGCCGCTTCGTCGGCATCGTACCTTTATTTTGCGTCATCTGTGTTGACCAGCGCCTTGTAGTCCGCGTCGCTCATGTCGTAACCGTAGAACAGCTTGTAGTATTCGGTGACCTCCGCCTGAAGGTCATAGTCGGCATATTCCGGGTAGAGGATCTTCGCCGCGAACAGCAGGAAGAGGTAGCGCTGGATGGATGGTGGCGTGCCGAACCAGTTGTACGGGCCCATGGGCACCTTGTAGTATTTGCCGGTGGAGATCGCCTTCAGGTGGCTCCATGTGGGGTCGTCCTTCACCGTGTCGTACACGCTGTCATAGTAGAAGAATATGACATCCGGGTCCCACAGTGATATCTGCTCCAGGTCCGTCTCGTTGCCGGTGCCCTTGCTGGCGGGCTGGTCCACCACAGCGATGTTGTCCGCGATGTAGTCGAATATCTCCGCATGGTAGCTGGTCTTCGCGATGACGTTGAGCCCCGCGTCGCCAGTCAGGTACAGAGCCTTGGTCTTGTTGTCCTCGCCCACCTGTTCCAGGATGGAGTCGGTCTTTGCCAATGTCTTCTCGATAAATTTCGCCAGCTCCTCGCCCTTTTCCTCCCTGTGGAGGAGTTTGCCCAATGTGCGGAAGACGTCAGGCGCATTGCGCAGGTCGGCAGTCAGGTGGATAGCGGGGATGGCCAGCTTCTCGGTGATGCTGTCCATGTCCTCCACGATGGTGGCCATGGGCTGCCCCACGTCGATGACCACTTCCGGCGCGATGGCGGCGATGGATTCATAGTTCAAATCGTCAGAGCCGTAGAACTGGCCCACCGTGGGCAGCTGCGACAGCGACTTGTCGATGTACTTCGCGCTGTCGCCCTTGTACTCGGACGCCTTGGATGCCAACAGGTCCGGGGCGATGGCGACGAGGAATATCTGCGCCAATGCGCCGCTGGGGCTGATCTTCGTGATGTTGTAGGGCAGCTCCACCGTGCGCCCCGCCGAGTCGGTGAAGACCTGCGTGGCAGGCTCGGACGGGGCCGCCGTGGTTGCGGGCGCCGCAGCCGTCTCGGGCGCCGCGGTCGTTTCCGGGGCCGCGGCTGTCACCGGGGCCGCAGTCGTCGCCGCTTCAGTTGCCGCCGCAGCCGTCACCCCGGCGGTAGTTGCCGCAGTGGTGGCCGCCTGGCCGGAGCACCCGGCGAGCATCGAAACCACCATCATCAGTGCCAATGTGCAAGATAGCATTTTTTTCATAATCTTGTCCCTTTCTTTGTGCAAGTGCATGTGGCGCGCATTCAGATCAGCTCCACCAGTCCGTGTCGCTCTACATGTGGGAGCCGGATTTTGCAAGTGTATGTGGCGCGCATTCAGATCAGCTCCACCTCTATCACGTCCCCCGCGCCCGTTGGCTCGGGTTGAAGCCTGGTGATGTACAGCCCCCTGGCCCGAAGTCCATCCGTCGCAGGCCGCTCGCCTAAGGCGATGGGGTGCGCCACGTAGCCGTCGTCGGTCTTTTCCAGGTCCAGGCGGATGTACAGCTCGAAGGAGCCGCCGCGCATGACGATGGGTTCCCCCAGTTTCGCCTTGACGGTGTGGCGCGGGGTTGGCTTCACCCCCAAATACGCCGATACGATGGGGTGCACGCACCAGTCCAGCCCGTTGAAACACCCCACGGGGGGGCCCGCCACATTCACCACGGGCTTGCCATCCACCAGGGCCAGCGACAGCGGCCTGCCAGGTGCGGAGGACACGCCGTGGCAAAACAGCTCCCCGCGGTTTTCCAGGAGCACGTGGCAGTAGTCCTCCTCCCCTTTGCTGGTACCCGCGCTGAATACCACGACGTCCGCCTTGGCCAGCGCATCGTCCAGGAGTTTCTCAAGCTCTGCCCTGTTGTCCTTTACGATGGGGTATATCAACGGTTCCGCGCCCATTTCCCGCAGCATGGCGTCGGCCATCAGGGAGTTGGAATCCACCGACTGCCCCCGCCCCGGTATCGTCCCGAGTGGTACCAGTTCAGAGCCTGTGGGGATGAACGCGACCTTCGGTTTCACGTACACGCTCACAGTGTCCACCGCGCCCATGGCGATGGCGGAAATGTCGCAAGCGTTGAGGGTGGTCCCCTTTTTGCCGACCAGCGTGCCCTTTTTGAACATGGAGCCCTGGGACGACACGCCATACCCCGGTTCCACGGGCAGCTCGACCTCTGGGTCGAACTTCAGGCCCCCGCCTGGGAGTACCTCCACTTTCTCGATGGCGAAAACCGCATCGTATTCGTCGGGGAAATCATCCCCGGTGTCCGCCCGGGTCCAGTCCTTGCCGTGCACCCAGCCGGTGGCGTCAGGGATCCCGTCTTTGAATGCGGCGGACTTCACCGCCACGCCATCCATACGGGATGCACGGTAGACCGGCTTGTCCACCAGCGCCACCACATCCTCGGCCAGCACCCTGCCGTAGGCCTGGGCGGTCCCCACAGCCTCCACTTTTGCCGGGGCCTGCCACTTGGCGAAAAACTTCGCCATCACCTCGCCGCGGGTGGGCAGTTTCCCAGGTCCATTCCTTTTCTTTTCCAATGCCGCTCACGCTCCTCTCTGTCTGCTACGCCCCCACATCGCCTGTCACATTCGTCACACCCCTTATGTCTCGCATGCCATGCATTCTCCCATCGGTTCTGCCCCTGCGGCTTTTCGCCGCCGGCCACATCCTCAACCCTACCCGGTGCGGCGTTCCGCAATCGTCGGCCATGATGCTCCTGCGGCCTTTCGCCGCCGGCCACATCCTCAACCGTACCCGGTGCGGCGTTCCGCGATCGCCGGCCATGATGCCCCTGCGGCCTTTCGCCGCCGGCCACATCCTCAACCTTTCCCGGAGCGACGACCTGCCACCGCCATGGCCTTGACGCCTGTCACCTCGGATCCCGCTCCCGCCGGTCCCACAGGATCATGCCGAATTTCGCCACGCTGTGACGCATGGCCCCGCCTTTGGTTTCCAGCCACCGCAGCACCTTGGCCCTGCCCTCCGGTTCGAAATGCCTGCACGACTCGGCCATATACCGGGCATTGGCCTCGGCAGGTTCCAGCTTCTCATGCCTGACGTCATCGTAATAATGGGTCAGCGGGTAATACCCGTCCAGCCACAGCAGGTTCAGCAGGGAATAGAAACCCGTGCCGTCCCAGCGGCTCTGGTATTCTTCCTCAAACACGTCCCGGCTTATCTGCGCCGCCAGGTCGTCCTTGAAATTGACGAAAGCCACGTTGGCGCACCAGGCTGTGGAGAGCCTCACGAACTTCGCCAGCCGCTCGCAGGTGCTTACCGCCGGCGTGATGGAAGAAAACGCCAGTGTGAACCGCCCGTCGTAGCGGGAAGTGTCCTCCTCGGCAAAATCACAGCATTCAAACACCGCATTGGGCAGCCCCTGCTTGCCGGCGCAGTCATTGCCATACCCCACGAAACGGGGGGAGAAATCCAGGCCCACGGAGAACTTCGCCGTCTTTGCGCATTCCAACGAAAACAGCCCGGGACCGCAGCCCACGTCCACCACCGAGGTTTCGTCGGTGAGGGCCCCGCAGGATTTCAAAAACCCCGTGTTGTCATGTACCCTGGCCATCAACCTGCTGGAATCCTCTGCGATCTCAGCGATCCATTCCTCGGCGCGCTCGTCCCAGACCTCCGGTGAATGGGCGACCTTCACCCCCCGGAACGTACCCCACAATTCCTCGAAAAACCCCGGCTCCGGGTATCCGGTCGCCGTCGCTGTCAAATGTGCCATCCACTGCACCTTTCTTGGGCAAACCACGGCTCTGGGTATCCGGTCGCCGCCACGAACGCACTTTACTTTGTGTCCTGGTGTGCCAGGATCAGCTGCCCGGCCTGCACATCCGCTCCCGCCGCAAATACGGCTTTACATCGGGTCCCGGTCACTTTCGGGCCGCCGCCACGAACGCACTTTACTTCGGGTCCTGGTGTGCCAGGATCAGCTGCGCTTCCTCGTCGGTGAGGTCATAGTCGAAGAACCGGGTGTAAAATGCCTTCAGCTCCGCCTCCATGTCCCAGTCCTCGAACCTGTCCGGGTAGAGGGTTTTCGCCATCCACAGCGCATAGAGTGGCATCTGCACGCCGCTGTCCCAGAAGAACACCCCGGTGGGCACAGCCAGGACGTTGCCCCCCTTGACGGCGCTGATCCCCTTGTAGTTCGGGTCATTCACGAACCCGTCGATGACCACCTCAGCGGAATCGTTGCCGCTGGAGCCCGCATGGTCCACGAAAACATAGTCCGGGTCCCAGACAATGAGCTGCTCGGTGGTGGTTTCGATGCTGCTGCCCTCCTCGCCCCTGCTGACGGATAGGCCGCCGGCCATGTCCACCAGCTCCGTGAGCCCGGCGCCTTTCCCGTAGCCTTTCAGTATGTACTGGTTCGCGGCGTAGACAGTCTTCTTCTCACCCTCTGGGATATCGGCAGTGCGCGCGGCGATTTTCGCCACGATGTCATCGTAGTACTCGGCGTAGTCCGCCGCCCTGGCGGGCGCATCGTCGCCCAACGCCTCCGCGTACACAGCCAGCGTGGCCTTTATGTCAGCCACTTTCCCGGTGCTGGCCATGGGGACCACGGCGATGCCCGCGTTGCGCAGGGCTTCCGTGGTGCCGGGGTTCGGGAAATTGAACACCAAGTCCAGCTTGTAGTCCAGCATCTCCTCGATATTCAGGTTGGAGTGTGCGTTGGGGATGCCCGGCACCTCATTGATCCGCTTGTAGATGACATTGGACCATGGCCACCCGTCGATGTGGAAATCTCCGTCGCAGACGATCTTGTCCTCCGCCCCCAGCAGCACGACTTTTTCATAGGACGGGCCGAATATGGCCGCCACGCGCTCGACCTTGGTGGGGACTTCGATGTCCGAACCGTCCACGTTCTGGATGACCTTGGTGGCCGGGGCCGCTGATGTGGTTTCAGGCGCCGCAGTCGTGTCGGGGGCGGCCGTGGTCTCCTGGGCAGCCGTAGTGCCAGGCGCCGCCGTGGTTGCCGGCGCCGCGGTCGTATCGGGCGCCGCCGTGGTCGCCGGCGCCCCGGTCGTCTCAGGCGCCGCTGCCGTGGTGGCAGTGGCCGCCCCGCCGCCGCATGACGACAACACCATGGCCGCCGCCAGCGCCAACGCCACAATGGAATACAGTTTGCGTGCAATCTTACCCGTTATCATAGATTCATACCTCCTTCACATGACCCTTGATCTACACCCATGGCGCCATTCCGTAAACCGCCCCATGTGGCATATATCCCTACCCCGCCCAAAAGCGGGGGCGACTACCATTTGCCTATGTGCATGTCCCCCTGCTAAAGCTGTCGGCACCGCGATGTCCATCAAACCCAGTCGCCCCGGCTACCGCCCCGCCTCGATCATGTTCAGCGGAACGCCGCACGTATCTTTCCCATGAAGCCACCCATCACAAGATGAATCCCTATCACGTCCGGCGGCTCCGTGCATGGCGGCGCCGTATGTGACGGTGGTGCCGCATGTGGCGGTGGTGCCGCATGTAGCGGCACGTACACCCCCGTGGGTTACCCTGCAGGAACCGGCGGCCTGCGAAACGGGAACACATACGCCCCATTGGGCGCGAACAGCTCCCCATACGCCGCATACATGCCTTGTCCCTGGTCCGAGAATATGTCCGACCCGGGGCACGCCAGGGTCCCCGCCGCCGCCGCTTTCGCCCATATCCAAGGATTCGCGGGGTTTGACACCCGCATGGGGGTGAAGGGCACCGGGATAAAGGGCAGTATGGACACCGACTCCGGCTGCAATTCCCCCATCTCGGCGATACCGGCGGCGATCTCCTCGTCCGTCTCGCCGAAACCGATGAGGAACCCGCTCCACAGCTTCAGCCCCAAGTCACGGGCATCCCGCAGCGCCCGGCGCCGGTCCTCCAGGCTGTCGCCCCCGGGGCGGAAAGTGCGGTATACCCGCTCGCTGGGGGACTCTATCCCGCACAGGTAGCCGGTGAGCCCCGCAGCCTTGAGCTCTGCCAGGCTGTTTTTGCTCACCGCCCCGATGAGGGCGTACACATCCAGGCTCGTGTTGTTTCGTATGTTCTCCACATGTGCCATGACCTCCCTGGGCACCTCGTACCCTAGCCAGCCCGTGGCGACGAACGTGCGGTCGGCGCCCATGGCCTCCAGCGCCTTGGCGTTTTCCAATGTCTCTTCGAGGGTGTGCGCCCTGCCCTGCTGTATGCCCTTCGCCTTGAAAAACTCCCACTTGCAGTGGGGGCAGGGCGGCGAGGTGTGGCAGCGTTCCTCCGCGATGGACGGCCCGGCGCCCACCGGTTTTTTCCTGCCGTTTATCTCCCTGGCCCTGGCGAACAGCTCCTCCTCGGGCAGCGCAAAGAAATTTTCAGCCAATGCGAAACTCCTTTCTACCGGGCTACTTCCTCATGTCTGTTCGGGCCTCGATCGCATGCGTTTGCGTGCGAGCACGCAACGCATGACCTCTTCGGCCACTCCACTACGTGATACACGGATAGCTCCGCGCTTTGCGCTCCCGCTATCCTACAGTCATTCGGAATCCGCCCTACCGGGCTACTTCCTCATGTCTGTTCGGGCCTCGATCGCATGCGTTTGCGTGCGAGCACGCAACGCATGACCTCTTCGGCCCTTGTATCACTCACAGCACGGGGGTGCATACTTTGATCCTTTCGTCTTCTGTCAGGCCGGGGACGCCTGCCACCCGGACTTTCACGCCGTAGGTCTCCTGCATGGTCTCCTCGGTCACGATTTCTTCCGAGGTGCCGCATACGAACCGTTTGTCCCTGGCAAATAGGGCCACTTTGTTGGAACACAGGAAAGCATGCTCCGGGAAATGGGTCGTCATGAGTATCCCGATGCCTTCTTTCGCCAAAGCCAATATGTGCTGCAGCACCTTGACCTGGTTGCCGAAATCCAGGTTGTTGGTGGGTTCGTCCATCATGAGGAAACGGGATTTTTGCGCCAATGCCCTTGCGATGATGGTCATCTGGCGCTCGCCGCCCGAAATCTGCGTGTACTGCTTGTCTTTTATGGGGGTGATGCCCAGGCGGTCGATGACCTCGTCGCAGATCTCGTAGTCTTTCTTTCCGGGTGTGGAGAATGTGCCGAAATGCGCGGTGCGCCCCATGACCGTCACGTCCCGCACGGAATACGGGAAAGCTGTCACCTGTGCCTGGGGGACGTAAGCGATGAGTTTGGCCAGTTCTTTCCTTTTGTAGGAGCCGATCTCCCTGCCGTTTATCTTCAGTCCGCCGCTGATTTTCGGGAGGAATCCCTGGACAGTCCTGAAAAACGTGGTCTTGCCCACGCCGTTGGGCCCGAGGATGCAGACGATCTCCCCGGGTTCCACCCCGAAGGAAACATCGCCGGTGACAGCCCTTTGGCCGTACCCGCATACCAGGCGGTCGATTGTTATCCGATGTGTTTGCGCCATCTTCCGTCCCTTTAAATCACGACTCTCCACTGTATCTTCCATTTCAGATTCATCATTGCCCCGCCGGCCAAACCTTGCACAAAGTTGAGGCTGATGTCGAACGGGTATTGTCTAGCCGGTGTGGCAATAGTGCCGCCCAGTGCCATGCGGGTTGCGCCGCAAATCCGTACTGCCCCGCAGACGAAACCTTGCGCAAGGTCGAGGCTAACGTCGGACGCGCATTGTTTGGTAGGTGGGGCAATATCATCACGCCGTCGCCCGCCCCTTGCACAGCAGGTATATGAAAAATGGGGCCCCCACTATGGCGGTGATGATGCCTATGGGGATTTCCAATGCCGTCGCCGCCCTGGCGATGTCGTCCACGATAACCATGTAGGAGCCGCCCAGCATGATGCTGGCAGGCATGAGCAAGCGCATGTCGGAACCCACTATCATCCTTGCGAAATGCGGCATCACCAGCCCCACCCACCCGATGATCCCGAACGCTGACACGACCGATGCGGTTATCAGCGTGGCACAGATTATCACCGCCAGGCGTATGGTCTTGGTGTCCACGCCCATGGACTGCGCTTCTTCATCCGAGAATGCCAGGAGGTTTATCTGCCAACGGAGCAAAAACAGCGGCACGCCGGCCACCACCACAGGGATCCCCACGACGGCGATGTCCGCCATGTCCGCCGCGGCGATGGAGCCCATCAGCCAGAACGTGATCTCCGGCAGCTTCGTGTAGGGGTCAGCGACATACTTCATCAGCGAGATCCCCGCATTGAACAGCGCGGAAACGACTATCCCGCCCAGCACCAGCGTCAGGATCACATTTGCCCGGTCTCCCACGGCCCTGCAGATGGCATATGTGATGCCCACCGCGCCGATACCCATGACAAATGCCGTGGCCTGGACGCCGAAAGTGTTGAATGAAAGCAGCAATGCCACAGCGGCGCCGAACCCCGCACCTGCCGTGGCGCCCAGGATGTCCGGCGACACCATGGGGTTCCTGAAAACCCCCTGGTAGGAAACCCCCGCCACGGACAGCCCCACCCCCGCCAGGAAAGCGCAGACCACCCGGGGGAACCGCACCCGCGCGAAAATCATACCGATCCTGGCGCTGTCGCCCACGTCAGCTTTAGTCATATACGCCTCGGCCAGGTCCAGCAGATCCTGCCAACCGATATGGAACCGCCCCACCATGAACGAGACGACTACCACACATATGGAGAGTATCAGCATCACCGACAGCTTGCGCATCCGGCCTCCTCATTGGTGGGAAATGCCCCTCGGCCCCTGTATCATACGAAACCCATACAAAAAGGCCTGCCCCGAAAAGGACAGGCCGCAACGGCAATACAACTGTAACAGGCGCTTTGTGGCGCCCACACATCGCACACCGCTTCCTCTCCTTTTCAAATACGTGAAGACCGCCCGTTTCCGGTACGACCCCGTGAGCGACGCTGCGCACAGCCGCAGGTGTCCAAAAATGAACATCCATCTGCTGCAGACGCACAGGCGCGCTTGGCACGCCATCGTGCTCAGGCACCTGCACCCATAGGACCGATGTACGTCCTTTAGGCTGCAGGGCTTCGGTGAGAAAGTGATAATTCACTTGGGTGTCATCATAACAGAATCCACACCGGCTGTCAAGGGATTTCTAGAACATTGTGTTGTTAACCTGTGATAATGTCAGTATGTAAATTCACCTGCGAAAATGTCACCCCCCATGGTAGAATGCAGCAATGAAGAGAGAGGTGATAGGATTGTCAGATCGAC
>JAISUG010000028.1 GCA_031272185.1 Lachnospiraceae bacterium | reverse complement strand
GCTGCTGGCCAGCGTGGGGATCAATGCCGTCTCCATCAACAACGTGAATGTCCACAGGGCGGAAACAGCATTCATCACAGGCGCCGCACTGCCTGAAATCAAGAAGATTGCGGACGTGTTCGCCTCCTATGGCATCAGCACTTACCTGTCTGTGAACTTTGCGGCGCCCATCACACTGGGGGGGCTGGACAGCGCCGACCCCCTGGATGGCAGGGTGCGCAGGTTCTGGGAGGAGGCCATCGCAGGGATCTACAGGCAGATCCCGCACTTCGGCGGGTTTGTGGTAAAGGCGGATTCCGAGGGCGAGCCGGGCCCATTCACCTATGGGCGGAGCCATGACGACGGGGCCAACATGCTGGCGGACGCCATTCGCCCATTCGGCGGTATCATCATCTGGCGCTGCTTCGTGTACAACTGCGAGCAGGACTGGCGGGACCGCACCCTGGACAGGGCCAAGGCCGCTTATGACATCTTCATGGGGCTGGACGGGCATTTTGCGGACAATGTGGCCCTGCAGATCAAAAACGGGCCCATCGACTTCCAGATCCGCGAGCCCCATTCCCCCTTGTTCGGGGCCCTGCGCAAGACGAACCAGATCCTGGAATTCCAGATCACCCAGGAATACACGGGCCAGCAAAAACATGTGTGCTACCTGGTGCCCATGTGGAAAGAGACACTGGACTTCGACACCGGGCACGGCGACGGCCCCAAGGCGGGTCCCGGCGTCGCATCCGCAGCATCCCCGGCATCTGCGGGGAATGGGGCATCGGCGGCTCCGGTATGGGCAGCCCCGCAGATTTCCGATGGGGGTGCCATGGCGCCGACGGAGGTTGTGCCACCGGCCGGCGTAGGGGCCGCCATGCAGGCTCCCGCCCAGGTCAAGCACCTCCTGGGGGCCAATTCCCCCCGCCCCGCGCTCTCCGGCGTCGCCGGGGTGGTGAACGTGGGGATGGACGCCAACTGGACCGGAAACAAGCTGGCCCAGGCGAACCTCTACGGGTATGGGCGGTTGGCTTGGGACGACGGCCTATCATCTGAGGCCATAGCCGCCGAGTGGGTCGCCCTGTCATTTTCCCTGGACGCTGACGCGGCCGCCAAAGTGGTGCGCATACTGGCCACCAGCCGCCAGGCATTCGAAAACTACACATGCCCGCTGGGGGTTGGTTTCATGTGCAAACCCGGCCACCACTACGGGGTGGACGTGGACGGCTACGAATACGACCGTTGGGGCACGTACCACTACGCCGACCGGGAGGGGGTAGGCAGGGACCGCACATTGGCCACCGGCACGGCCTACACCCGCCAATATGCCGACGGGCGGTTCGCCCAGTACGAAGACCTGTCCACATGCCCCGACGAGGTGCTGCTGTTTTTCCACCATGTGCCATACACCCACGTGCTGCGCAGCGGCAAGACCGTGATCCAGCATATATACGACAGCCATTTTGACGGGGTGGCGCAGGTGGAGGCCTACCGGGCGGATTGGGAAAGCCTGCGGGGGTTGCTGGACGAGGAAAGTTTTTCCAATGTAGCCGGCCGGCTGGAGGAACAGCTGCGGGGAGCCATAGACTGGCGCGACCAGGTGAACACTTATTTCTACCGCAAATCCGGCATCCCGGATGCCCATGGCAGGGTAGTGTATCCATGAACATATCACAAACATGAGGGGAAAAGGAGAAGACCATGAAAAAGAACCAAATGAAAGCAACCGCGATCACACTGGCCGCAATGCTGGCGGCGGCGTCCATGACGGCCTGCGGCGGCGGCGCTTCCGGCGCCGGGACTGCCGGGGCCGGGGCAGGGGCGAGTGGCGCCCCGGCGGATGGGACCGCTGCCGCGGCCGCCCCGTCCGGCGAAGTGGCGCAGATCAGTTTTTCCTGGTGGGGCAACGACGACCGGCACCAGGCCACCCAGGAAGCCATCGATGCGTTCAATGCGGCCCACGTAGGTTCCATCGTGGTGACAGGCGAGCCCTCGGGGTTCGGCAACCTGGAGGAGGTGTTCGCCACCCGGTACGCAGGAGGCACCGCGGCGGACGTGATGACCGTGAACTTCCCGTGGGTGATCCAGTACAGCCCCAACGGCGAGGGGTTTTATGACCTGGACCAGGTGAAGGATGTCTTTGATTTCTCCCAGTATGACGCGGGTTTTTTGGACAGCGGGAAGTCCGGCGGCATCCAGACGGTGATCCCCTACGGCCAAAACACGCTGGGGTTCTACATCAACAAATCCGCCTACGACCGGATGGGCATCACCCAGCTACCGAAGACATTTGAGGAATACAAGGCGGCCGCCCAGGTCTTCACAGCCGCAGACCCGAACACATACCTGATCGTCAGCCCCACATTCCGCTTCGCCGCCGTCTACTACCTGCAGCAGAAGACCGGGAAAGGCGAGTTTGCCGACGACCTGAGCATGAACTACACGGTGGCCGACTACCAAGACGCCCTGACCTGGTACAAAGACCTGGCGGACGCCCATGTGTTCTGTTCCCGCAAAGACTACATCGAGAATGTGGGCAGCGAGCCGGTGTCCATCGCCCAGAATGCGAAGTACATCAATGGCGGATACCCCGGCGTGCTGGAGTGGACCGGCGGCATCGCCTCCAATGCGGCCACATTGGAAGAGAAAGGCGACGAGCTGGTGGTGGCGGAGCTGCCCGTCATCGACGGCGCGGTTTTCAAGGGGACGATGGCCAAACCCTCCCTTACATTCGCCATCTCCAAGGATTCCAAATACCCCCGCCAGGCGGCCGAGTTCCTGCAGTACATCCTCAATGACCCCGAAGGGGTGAAGCTGATGGGCACCAAGCGTGGCATGGTGGCGTCCAAGGCCGCCCAGGCCACTCTGGAGGCGGACGGGCAGATCACCGGGGCCGTGAAGCAGGCCTACGATTTCACCGCCACAGCCGAGGTCATCAACAATTCCCCGATCTTCGAGGACGCCGTGTTCACCAACGCATACGAGCAGAACTACGAGAAATTCGAGTTCGGCCAGCTCACCGCCGAAAAGGCCGCCCAGGCGATCTACGACGCCACCGCAGAGCAGGTGGCGAAACTCAAGGCACAGTACGGGAAGTAAACATCGGACAATCGCTTCCCGTGCAAGCGCAACCGGCCAGGGGCGCCATACAGCGTCCCTGCCGGCCGGCGCAGGCCAACCAAGGTGTTTTCGCACTGTGCAATAACAAAGCAACCCCGAAAGGACACTGCCATGAAAAACGGGAAAATCGGCTTGCTGTACATCGCGCCCTGGCTGATCGGCATGGTATTGCTCACCATCTACCCATTCGTGAATGCGCTGTTCATCAGCTTCACGGACTATAACCTGGTGCGGGCCCCCAGCTTCATCGGCTTCGCAAACTATGTCAAGCTGTTCAAGGACACGGATTTCCTGGGCACGCTGGCCAACACGCTGAAGTACACCGTTTTCACGGTGCCCCTGCAGCTGGCATTCGCGCTGTTTATCGCATTCATCCTGAATTTCAAGCTCAAGGCCATCAGCTTCTACCGCACCGCCTACTACGTGCCCTCCCTCCTGGGGGGGAACGTGGCGGTGGCCGTGCTGTGGCGTTTTCTGTTCCAGCAGGACGGGTTCATCAACCGTTTCATAGGCATCTTCGGCCTGGGGCCGGTGTCCTGGTTTTCCACCCCCGGCGGGGCGATGGCAGTGATCGTGGCGCTGAAGGTGTGGCAGTTCGGTTCCGCCATGCTCATCTTCCTGGCCGCGCTCAAGGATGTCCCCGGGGAGCTCTACGAAGCGGCCAGCGTGGACGGTTCCACCAAAGTGCGCACATTTTTCACCATCACCATCCCGCTGATCACGCCCACGATATTTTTCAACCTGGTCATGCAGCTGGTGAACGCGTTCCAGGAGTTCAACGGCCCCTACCTGGTCACCGGCAAAGGGCCGCTCCAGTCCACCTACCTGACCAGCATGTTCATCTATGACAATGCGTTCAAATTCTTCAACATGGGGTATGCCAGCGCCGCCAGCTGGGTGCTGTTCGTCATCATCGTCGCGGTGACTTTGGTGCTGTTCGCCACACAGGACCGCTGGGTGTTTTACTCCGATTCGAAGAAGTGAGGGATTCGTGCGAAAGGACCACGCCACTTCTTTCATCACGATTTGTGCCGCCGGCGTCAGCGGCGGAATGGAGGTTCGTGTGAAAATGTCAGCGTTTTCATCACTATTTGTGCCGCGGCGTCAGCGGCGGAATGGAGGTTGATATGAAAGCAGCCTATGTACCCAGCGCCGTGGAACTGCGCAAACGCCGGAAAGACGCCATCAGCGCCATCCTCCGCTATGTGGTGCTGACTCTGGTCGCCGTGGTCATGATCTACCCCATCCTGTGGCTGGTGGGCGCGACATTCAAGACCAACAACGAGATTTTCACCTCCGTGAGCTTCATCCCCAAACGGATCGATTTCACGCCCTACATCAATGGGTGGAATACCCGGACGAAGTTCACCTTCGCCACATTTTTCATGAACACATTCAGCTTCGTCGTGCCGAAGATCATCTTCTGCCTGGTGTCCAGCACGCTGGTGGCCTATGGGTTCGCCCGGTTTGAGTTCCCGTGCAAGAAGCTCCTGTTTTCCCTGCTCATGGCCACCATGTTCCTGCCGGCGGTGGTGACCCGCATCCCCCTCTACATCCTGTGGAAGCAGTTCGGCCTGCTGGACACATATGTGCCCCTCATCGCGCCCACGGTGTTTGCCAATGAGCCATTTTTCGTGTTCATGCTGATACAGTTCCTGCGCTCCGTGCCCACATATCTGGACGAGGCGGCCATCATCGACGGCTGCAATTCCTTCGGGGTGCTCTGGCGCGTCCTGCTGCCTGCGCTGAAACCCGCGCTCATCAGCTGCACGATTTTCCAGTTCGTGTGGAGTTTCAATGATTTCCTGGGGCCACTCATCTATGTGACCAGCCTGGCGAAATACCCCGTGGCCCTGGCGCTGAAGATGTCCATCGACCAGAGCAGCGGCATCGTGGAATGGAACCAGATCCTGGCCATGTCTTTCCTGGCCCTGCTGCCTGCGCTGATCCTGTTCTTCGCGGCGCAGAAGTACTTCGTGGAGGGCGTCACATCCTCCGGGGTGAAAGGGTGATGGGATGGGTTCCGTGCAAAGGAGCCATGGGTGGCAACCGTCAAACAAAATCCGAAGTTTGGCAATGGATCGAGGCGGCATATGAACACATTCACGTTGTCCCCTTATTTCGGCGACCATGCCGTGCTGCAGCGGGGTGAGGCCATCCGCCTGCGGGGCGGGGGTACGCCGGGAGATGCGGTGTTTGCGAAACTGACCGGAGCGACACCAAGCCCCGAAGCCGCATCGCACAGCCCGGCCGCGGGTTCCGACGGATGCGCCGATGCCGCTTCCGGTTGCCCGGCAGCGGGTTTCTGCGGATGCGCCGATGCCGTTTTCGGTAGCCAGTCCGCGGGTTCCGACGGATGCGCCGACGCCGCTTCCGGTTGCCCGACTACGGCTCCTGATAGATGCGCTTTCGCCCACCCGGAACCAGGTCCCAAATCACCCGGCATCGTTGCTGAGGCCACTTGCCTCATCGGCGGCGATGGCGTCTGGCAAATGGAGTTGCCGCCGCTGCCCGCAGGGGGGCCGTATACATTGGTTTGCGTGTGCGGATCCGATGACAGCCGCCGGACATCCGCTGACCCGCCTGGTGCGTGCCTTGCGGGAAAATCACAGCCCCTAGGTCACACAATCGATGACGGGGGTGTCAGGCTCACCCGGACTGACATTTATATAGGCGACGTGTGGCTGCTGGGCGGGCAGTCCAACATGCAGCTGCCCATGGAGCGGGTCAAATACCGCTACCCCGAGGAGTACCGAAATGGCGCAAGCGGCCTGATCCGGCAGTTTTGCGTCCCATATGGCTGGGATTTCCATGCGCCCCGCAAGGAGCTTTCCGGCGGGGAATGGATCGTCGCCGCCCCCCATGACACCCCGCAGTTTTCTGCAGTGGGGTTTTTCTTTGCCCGGGCATACCTGGAACGCACCGGTGTGCCGGTGGGCCTGATCCTCACTGCGGTGGGGGGGACACCCATCGAGTCCTGGGTCAGCAAAGAGGCACTGGAGAAGCTGGAGAATGGAGCTGCATTGCGTGCTTACGACGGACGGACGCTGGCGGATGCGCTCTCGGATGCCGCCCTGTGCAGGGACGACGAATATGTGCGGCGGATCCAAGAAGCTGACCTGGCAAGGGATGCCCATTGGCACGCCGCGCTAAACGACGCAGATCCAGGGCTGAAAAGAAGCGTAGGTACAGGTGCGCCGGACGCTGCGGATCTGGGGTTTCGGGAGGGCTGGGCAAGTCCCGATTTCACAGAAGATGCTTCGTGGAAACCCATCTCCCTGTGCGCCCCCTGGGAGGGCGCTGCGGATCTGGAACCCCCCGGGGCCATCTGGTTTCGCAGGTGGGTGGACATCCCGCCGGGGATGGCGGGCCGCCCTTTGCGCCTGGAACTGGGCACCATCATCGACGCGGATCAAACTTTCGTAAATGGGGAGAAGGTAGGGGAAACCACCTACCGGTACCCGCCCCGCATGTATGTGCTGCCCGGGCTGTCGGCGGGGAAACACCTCATCGCCGTCCGTGTGGAGGCGATCCGCGGCAGGGGCGGTTTCACCCCGGGGAAAGCATGGCGTTTGATCCTGGACGGGCAGATGCCGGAACCATCGGCCGGGATGGATTTCGCCGAAGATGCCTATGCCGCTCCCGCTGCATGCACCAACTCGGCTGTGACCGGAAACGACACGACAGGGAAAGGCGACACGAGGAAAGAGGCTAAGGGGAATGGTGTCGCAGGGAATGGTGCCACGAGGGATGGCGACACGGGGAATGGCGCCGCAGATGGGGTGATCGACATATCTGCGGGCTGGCACTACAGGCGCGGCGCCACCTGTGCGCCGCTGCCGCCGCCGACCTTTTTCGAGCGCAAGCCTTATGGCATGTACCAGGGGATGGTGGCCCCGCTTCATGGCTTCCCCATAGCGGGGATCCTGTGGTACCAGGGGGAAATGAACGCCGACGAGGCGTCTTCCTACCCGGCCCTTTTTGCGGCCTATTGCGCAGAAGGCAGGGAGCGGTGGGGCAATCCCGACCTTCCCGTTATTTATGTCCAGCTGCCGGACTATAGGCTGGAGGATGCGGCGAACTGGCCTGGGTTTCGCGCCATGCAGGCCCGGCTGTCGAACCTGCATTTTGCCACTGGCAGAGTCGTCTCGAACCTGGACATGGAGGAGGATGTGACCGTGGATGCGAACCAGGCTGCGGCGGATCTATCGGCGGTGGGAGCGGACACATCTGTGGCCAAGCCGGATAGAGTTTGCCTGGTGAAACCCATCCCCCACACCGCCATGGTGGCGGCATTTGAATCCGGGGAGGCAAATGACCTGCACCCCACCTGCAAAAAACCCATCGGGGAACTCTTGGCGCAGGCGGCAGCTACGCTGAGAGGAAACCGGTGATAAGCGGACATGGTGAAGTGTGTGCGGGTGCGCCGCTTGCGCTTTGCGCCCGCCGGCAGCTACGCTGAGAGGAAACCGGTGAGAGGAAACCTATGAAAAAGAAAGCTTTGATTCTGGGCGGCACGGGGGGATTGAGCGGGCGTCTGGCGGCGCTTGCAAGGGACGAGTACGACGTATGGGCCCTCACCAGGGGCTCCAAGCCGCCCGGGGATGGCATCCATCCCCTGGTTGCGGACCGGGGCGACGAGGCGGCGTTTGCGGATGCGGTGTGCGGCGCCGGCCGCTTCGATGCGGTGTTTGACTGCATTTGCATGAATGAAGACCATGCCCGGCAGGATCTGCGGGTACTCCCCGAGGTGACGGACCGCCTGGTGGTGGTTTCCACGGATTCGGTGTATGACCCGGACAGGAAATTCACGCCCCAGTGTGAGTCGCCCGCATTTTTCGTGGAGGAGGCGGGGTCGCCGGAAACACTGGGCTATGCAGCGAACAAACGCCGGATGGAAGCGGTGTTCGAAGGGTATTTTGCGGATGCGGGCAACATGGCCGTGACGATTTTCCGCCCCGGTCATATCTACGGGCCGGGGTTCTTGGCCGGTTGCTACCCGGAACATTCCCGGCAAAAGGATCTGCCGGATAGGATCTTGCGCAGGGATGCGCTGCGGCTGGTGGCGGCGGGGGTCTACCTGATCCACCCGGTGTTCGTGGATGACCTGGCTTTGGCGATGCTGGATTGCGTCCACAAAGAAAAGGCATTCAACCGGATCTTCGGCATCGGGGGGCCGGAAGCTGTGGAAAACCGCATCTACTACGAACTGATGGGTAAGATCCTGGGCGTTCCCGTCACCGTGGAAGAAGTGCCCCTTACGGGGTATGCAGACGCCCACCCGGAATATGCGGGGCATCTGAACCACCGCATCTACGACCTGGGCGAACTGAAGGCGGCGGGGGTGCGCATGCCGGACACACCCCTGGAAGCCGGGCTGCGAAAACACCTGTCATGGCTGGGGTACGGGCCCGCTCCTGTGGCGGAGTGACCTGCAATGGGTTTTCTTCTGGGCGTAAATTCCCAAATCAAATTCTGCACCTCCAAATCACTTTATTGACAACATGGCGACTTTGGGCTATAATACTTCAAATGTACTCCCAGGGGGGTGTGCGCGGGTTTGCGTTGCCCATGCCCCTGCGGAAATTTATTTATTTGGAAAGGGTTGGAGTATGGCTGAGAAAAAGTCGCCGCTGACAGTGGAAGGGCGGAAAAACCTCGAAGCGGAGCGGGAAGTCCTGACAGAAAGGCTCAACCGCGAGATCCCGGAGAAGATCAGGGCCGCCAGGGAGCAGGGGGACCTGTCCGAGAACGCCGAATACGATTCCGCCATGGACGAGCAGAGGGATATCGTCGCCCGCCTCGAGGCGATCAAGGAAGTGCTGGACAATGCGGACATAGTGGTGGAAGAGGAAGTGGACACCGACCGGGTCAGCGTTGGGTGCAAGGTCAGGGTCTTCGAAGTGGGCTTCAACGAAGAGATGGAACTGCGGATCGTTGGTTCCGTGGAAGCGGACAGCCTCAACAACAAGATATCCAATGAATCCCCTGTGGGCATGGCGCTTTTGGGGCTGGCGGTGGGCGAGACCGCGGAGGTGGAGACGCCCATGGGCCTGTCAAAATATAAAGTGCTGGAAATCGGGCGGGTTTCGTAGATACGGCTGCGCTGTGGTGTGCTGTACGGGAAAGGCGCCTATCGCGCGCTGGTACGGTACTAGACGCACACCGGGCTGTAAGGTGGTGTGCTGTACGGGAACGGCGCCTATCGCGCGCTGGGTTGGCGCCAGGCGCACACCGGGCTGCGCTGTGGTGTGCTGCACGGGAACGGCGCCTATCGCGCGCTGGGGCGGTGCCAGGCGCACACCTGTGATGGAAAATCATGGAAAGTGCGGGCCGCCATGGGGCACAGTGCTTCGTAGTGACTGATCGGGGGGGATGATGGAAAATGAAAACAACGGGCAGGCGCCGGTGACCGGCGAGGAGCTTAACCACCTGCTCAAGGTGCGATTAGAAAAACTCAACGAGCTGCGGGAGCGGGGGGCGGACCCATTTCTCATCACGAAGTACGACGTGACCGCGCACAGCTCGGATATAAAGGAAGACTATGCGCATTTCGAGGGCAAGGATGTGTCCGTGGCCGGGCGCCTGATGTCCAAACGTATCATGGGCAAGGCCTCATTTTGCAATGTCCAGGACCTCAAAGGGAGCATCCAGTGCTACGTGGCCAGGGATTCCATCGGGGAAGAACCCTATGGGGACTTCAAGAAGATGGATATCGGCGATATCGTGGGCATCGCGGGGAAGGTCTTCACCACCAAGACCGGGGAGATCTCCATCCATGCGGAGCGGGTGACATTGCTCGTGAAAAGCCTGCAGATATTGCCTGAAAAGTACCATGGGCTGACCAATACGGACCTGCGCTACCGCCAGCGTTACGTGGACCTCATCATGAGCCCCCAGACCAGGGAGACATTCATCAAGCGTTCCCGCATCATAAAGGAAATCCGCGACCACCTGGACCGGCAGGGGTTCATCGAGGTGGAGACCCCCATGCTGGTGTCCAATGCCGGGGGGGCCAACGCAAGGCCATTTGACACCCACTACAATGCGTTGGACGAGGACGTGAAGCTGCGCATTTCCCTGGAGCTGTACTTGAAGCGCCTCATCGTGGGGGGGCTGGAACGGGTATACGAGATCGGGCGGGTGTTCCGCAACGAGGGCGTGGACACGCGCCACAACCCGGAGTTCACGCTGATGGAGCTCTACCAGGCATACACCGACTACTACGGCATGATGGACCTGGTGGAAAACATGTTCCGGGACGTGGCAAAAAAGGTGCTGGGGACGGCGCGGATCACCTATGACGGCGTGGAAATCGACCTGGAGAGCCCGTTCAAGAGGATGACCATGATAGATGCGCTGAAGGAATTCGGCGGCATCGATTTTTCGGTGGTGAAGACCGACGAAGAGGCGAAGGCATTGGCCAAAGAGCACCATGTGGAGTTCGAGGCGCGGCACAAAAAGGGCGACATCCTGAGCCTGCTGTTCGAGGAACTGGTGGAGAGCCACCTGGTGCAGCCCACATTCATACTGGACCACCCGGTGGAGATCTCGCCCCTGACCAAGCGCAAGCCGGACAACCCGGAACTCACCGAGCGGTTCGAACTGTTCATCACCTGCCGGGAGATGGCCAATGCCTACTCGGAGCTCAATGACCCCATCGACCAGCGGGTCCGCTTCGAGGCGCAGGAGGCGCTGAAAGCCGCGGGGGACGAGGAAGCCAACTCCATGGACGAGGATTTCATCAATGCGCTGATGGTGGGCATGCCCCCCACCGGCGGCATCGGCATAGGCATCGACCGCTACGTGATGCTCCTGACGGACAGCTATGCCATACGGGATGTGCTGCTGTTCCCCACAATGAAGACGCTGGGGTAGAGGGTAGGGCGGAGTGCGGAGTGCATGGTGCATAGTGAGGAATGCGGAATGCGGGGTGCATAGGGCATAGGGCGCAGTGTGTGGGGCATAGTGCATAGTGCGGAGTGCGTAGTGCATAGTGCATGGTGCATAGTGCGGAGTGCGTAGTGCGGAGTGCATAGTGCGAAGTGCAGAGTGCATAGTGCATGGTGCAGAGTGCATAGTGCGGAGGGAGAATTTCGGAGAGAATATATGTCGGTAGAGCGAGCGAAGAAACACCTTGCGAGGTTCGGTGCGGACGTGGATGTGCTGGAGTTTGACGTAAGCAGCGCCACGGTGGCGCTGGCGGCGGAGGCCATCGGGTGCGAGGGCGCGCGCATCGCCAAGTCCATGTCATTTCTCGTGGACGGCGCCCCGGTGCTGGTGGTGGCCGCAGGTGACGTGAAGATAGACAACCAGAAGTTCAAGGCGCAGTTCCATACCAAAGCGAAGATGATCCCCCCGGAGGATCTGGAGACCCTGGTGGGCCATGCCATGGGCGGCGTGTGCCCGTTCGGTGTGGCGGATGGTGTGAAGGTCTATATGGACGAGTCGTTGCGGCGGTTTGAGACGGTGTACCCCGCAGCGGGGTCCGGAAACAGCGCCATCGAGCTGACGCTGCCGCAGCTGGAAGAATATGGGAACAGTGCGGGGTGGGTGGATGTATGTAAATCCATCGAAAGCGGCGCCGGGGGTACCGCTTGAGGGTTTGCGCCGGGGGCACCGCTTGAGGGTTTGTGCAACGGTATTGGTGCGGAACGTGATACGCAAGAAAACGGGGGATAAAACATGAAATGTCCTTATTGCAACGCGGCGGATACGAAGGTGATCGATTCCCGGCCGGCTGACGACAACTGCTCCATACGGCGGCGCCGCCAGTGCGAGTCCTGCGGCAAACGGTTCACCACATATGAGAAACTGGAAACCATGCCGCTGATGGTCATCAAGAACGACCAATCCCGGGAACCCTACGACCGCTCGAAGATCGAGGCGGGCATCCTGCGCTCTTGCCCCAAACGCCCCGTGAGCACGGAGCAGATCACGGCGCTGGTGGACGAAGTGGAGAAGGTGATTTTCAGCAGGGAGGAAAAGGAGATCCCCACGTCCGTCATCGGGGAGCTGGTGATGGAGCGGCTGCCGGCATTGGACGAGGTGGCCTACGTGCGCTTTGCGTCGGTGTACCGATCATTCCGGGACGTTAACACGTTCGTGGAAGAGATTTCCAAGCTATTGAAGAAGTCGTGAAAGGGGTCGCGCACAGCCCCTTTGCCCGGATGTGATCCGGGTTAGGGCCCAAAAGTGCGGTCAGGTATGGACTGACTGCACATGTGCGCGGCGTAGCGTGTCATGGGTGGATTGGTGCGATCGGGTATAGAGGTATAAATATGCTGGGTTGGCTGCGGCCGGACATGATGGCGGAGAGTGCGGCGCAGGTCCCTTTCAGGGAATTGGCCAAGCGGGGCGTCCGGGGCGTCATATTTGACATCGACAATACCCTCGTCCCACATGGGTTTGCGGCGGACGAGGCCGCAGTGGCGCTGGCCCATGAGATAAAATCGCTGGGGGTGGGCGTCTGCCTGCTGTCCAACAACTCCGAGAAGCGGGTTGCCCCTTTCGCGGATGCGCTGGGGGCTTATTTTATTGCAAAAGCGGGGAAGCCGGGGGTGGGCGGGTACCGCGAGGCGTGCCTGCTCCTGGGGACCACGGCCCAAACCACTGTGTTCGTGGGCGATCAGCTCTTCACGGACATCTGGGGGGCGAAGCGGGCAGGGATGTATTCGATACTGGTGAAGCCCATCCACCCAAAGGAAGAGATACAGATACGCCTGAAACGCATACTTGAGAGACCGATTTTGTGGTGGTGGGGGAAACACGGGGCGGTTGGCTGTGCCGCCGATGGGTTGACTAAGTGAGGTTTGGTCATGGTCAAGGGTACGACGGATGTGTATGGTTTGATGGGCTGCCCGGTGGAGCACAGCCTGTCGCCGCTCATGCATGGGTTTTTTGCTGAAAAAACCGGGGAAGACTTCGTATATGTGACATTTCCGGTGGAGAACAAAACTGCGGATGGTGGCGGCGCGGACGGGATAGGCAGGCCCTGGGACGGCAGGCCCTGGGAGGCCAAGTTCGGGTACAGCAGGCTCGGGGAGGCCAAGCCCGGGGAGGCCAAGCCCGGGGAGGTCAAGCCCCGGGACGGCAGGCCCTGGGACGGCAGGCCCTGGGACGGCAGGCGCAGTGAAGACAGTGCCGTCAGCGGTGATGTTGTAGGCGACATCGGCGCCGGGATGGATGGCGGTGCTGCCGCAAGGGATGCCGATCCGGTCGGCGATGCTGTCAGGGGCGCTTTCGCCCTCGGCATTAAGGGCATGAATGTCACATTCCCATACAAACAGGCGGTCATCCCTTACCTGGCGGAGATAGACGAGACCGCCCGAGCGATGGGTGCGGTAAATACATTGGTGCGCACGGAGCATGGGTTCAAAGGGTACAACACGGACTCGCCCGGGCTGCTGCGGGCGATCCGGGAAGCCGGGGTGGAGGTGTCGGGCAGGCCGGCCATCATCTTGGGTGCGGGTGGTGTGGCGAAGGCTACCGCATATGCGCTGCTGGGCGCCGGGGCAAGCCCATTGTACATCTTGAACCGCAACGTGGCCAGGGCAGAGAAGCTGCGGGACGAGATGCGGGAGATTTTCGGGGGAGGCGCCGCAGGGGAACCACCGGGCAGGGCACCCTCGCCGCCTATGACACGGGGGCTGTATATGTCGGAAAAGGAGACTGCGCCCACTGCCCGGGCTGCGACATGGCAGGCCGCACCCACAGTGGGGCAGGCAGTGGAAAAGGAAACGGTGGGCTCAGGGCCGACGGTGGAAGCATTGTCCATAAAAGATTTCCCTCTGATCCCCTCCGGGGGGTATCTGGTCATCCAGGCCACCAGCGTGGGGATGCACCCGGACAACGACGGGGTGGTCATCGCAGACGATGCATTTTACCAACTGGTGGACGTGGGCTTCGACTGCATATACACCCCATGCGAGACCGCATTCATGAAGCGGGTGCGCGCTGCGGGGAAACGTGCGTACAATGGGCTGCCCATGCTGCTCTACCAGGGGATAGTGGCGCTGTCCCTGTGGCGGCCATGGATGAGCGAGGCGCTGTATGGGGGGGCCGCAGTGGAAGACGCCACGGCCCAAACCACCGCTGCTGGGGCAAGCGCAGAAGGGGCAATCGCAGCGGGGGCAACCACAAAAGGGGCAACCACAGCAGGGGCAACTGCAGCGGGGGCAACCACGGCAGGGTCAACCGCAAAAGGGGCAACCACAGCAGGGGCAACCGCAAAAGGGGCAACCGCAAAAGGGGCAACCACAGGAGAAATGGGGTCATCGGTCGGGGGGGCTTTACAAGGGCGGCAAACGAAGGGTTCCTTGGCCGAGGAAGCCCTGGCCATGCTGGCGCGGGCGGCGGGGAAGAACATCGTCCTCATAGGCTTCATGGGCAGCGGCAAGACCAGCGTGGGGCGGGAGCTCTCCCGGGCCCACGGGTGGGAAACGGTTGACCTGGATACTGAGATCGAGCGGATGGCAGGCATGCCGGTCCGGCAGATCTTCGAAGAAAGGGGCGAGGCGTGTTTCCGGGAGATGGAAACCGCTGCGCTGCGGGGGTTCGTCGGCACAAAAGACCATTGTGTCTTCTCCATGGGGGGCGGCGTGCCTATGAGGGAGGAAAACCGGGAACTGATGCGGCGCCTGGGCACCGTGGTGTACCTAAAGACCGATGCCTCCTCGACTCTGGCCAGGCTCGCCGGCGATACGGGGCGCCCTCTGCTGGCTGGGGATGACAGGTCCCAAAAGGTGGAGGCGCTTCTGTGCGAACGGGGCCCCATATACGAATCCGCCGCCGACGTGACGGTGGACACTGTGGGCAAGGCGGTGGCGGAAGTGGCGGGGGAGGTCTGTAAACTGTCGGCATCTTGACCTGTGGATCCGGTACTTGAAGCTGCCGGGGCAGTGGCACGGGTGTACGGGGGCATATCTCTTTCCGAGTACGCTTTCAGAACACATCTTTCACAGCACGCCGAAAATCTGTTCCACTTGCGCGGGGTCGTCGATGATGCGGTCGGATGTCTGGTTCGCATGGGCCAGGAGGGACTGCATCTTTTCCTCGACGCTCTTTTTGATGAGTTCGCCCGGTTCCACGCCCCGGAGTGTGAAGAACAGCAGGGGGTCTTGGTCCAACCGGCTCCCCACGCCATAGAGCGCCGCGGCGATGTGTTTGCACATGCCGGCCCAGTCGGGGCAGTCGCAGGCCATGTGGATCTCCTTCGGGGTGGGGAAGAGGCCGTCGCCCTGTTTCATGAAGATGTCCGCCAGCTCCTTGGGGAAGCGGCCCTCCACCAGGGCGGCGATGCTGTCCACCCGCTTGGCGCAGGCGCTGCAGATGCCTTTCCATTTGGCATCGGACAAGGGGTCGATGCGGATGTGGACCTCGTACAGGGAGGTGCCGGCGACCAGCGCATAGACTGCCCCCTCGGAAATCTGCAGGTGGAGGATGCTGCCGTTGCGGCAGTAGGTGCGCCCGCGGCCGATGCGGTTTTCATAGTCCGCATACCGTTCCAGGTTTTCGTCCCAGGACTTCCCCCACCAGGTGGTGGCGAGTTTCCGCCCCTCAATGGTGATGGGCTGCAGCTCCCCCAGCGTCTTTTCCAGCTGTTTGCGTTTCTTGGCGATCCGCTTTGCGATGGTCGCGGCGGATGGCTTCTGGTAGTAGCCATATCCCCAGCTCATGTGTACCCCCCATATACGACTGTGCATCCAGGCGGCCGGCATAGTTCGCTTGGCGCCGGATGTGTGCCATGTGATGCGCCGACACCAGCAGTGTGCGGCGCCGGAGACCAAACTTACACTTCCAGCTTAAACAGCTGCATCAGGTCCGCATCGGACATCTCGGTGACCCAGTCCTCGCCGCTGCTTTCGGCGATGACATCCCGGGAGAGCTGTTGTTTGGACTCGATCATGGTGTCGATCTTTTCCTCAATGGTGCCGCTGGTGACAAATTTGTATACCATCACGTCTTTGGTCTGGCCGATGCGGAAGGCGCGGTCTGTGGCCTGGTTCTCTATGGCGGGGTTCCACCAGCGGTCGAAGTGGATGACGTGGTTGGCTGCGGTGAGGTTCAGCCCCACGCCGCCCGCCTTCAGGGACAGCACCATGAATGGGACGTAGCGGGTGTTGAACTCCTCGACGATCTCGCCACGCTTTTTGGGCGTGGTCTGCCCGTGGATCACCAGCCCTTCCCGCCCGAACACCGTGGCGAGGTAGTCGCTTAGGGGCGCGCACATCTCCCGAAACTGGGTGAAGACCAGCACGCTTTCGTGCTTGTCCCGGATGGTCTCGCAGATCTCCGCCAGCGCGGCGAATTTGCCGCTGTGCTTGGGGTCGAACCCGGTCTGCCCCACATACTGGTCCGGGTGGTTGCAGATCTGTTTGAACTTCATGATGGCGGCGAGGATCCGGCCTTTGCGGGCGATGCCCGGGATTTCGGCGCCCTGTGTGCGCTCTTCCCGCTCTTTTTGCAAGGCGCGCCCCAGCTCCTTCACCAGGGCGGTGTACAGGGCGACCTGTTTCTTCGTGAGGGTGGTGTATTGCTTGATCTCGTTCTTCTCCGGCAGGTCCGATATGACGGACCGGTCGGTCTTGAGGCGGCGCAGGATGAACGGGGACAGGGCGCCCCGCAGGCGGGCATACCCCGCGGGGGACTCCCGGAGCCGTTTGGCATACTGCGTGAACTCCTTTGACGTTCCCAGGAGGCCGGGGTTCAGGAAGTCGAAAAGCGACCACAGGTCGCCCAGGCGGTTCTCTATGGGGGTGCCCGTCATGGCGATCTTCCTTTGTGCCTGCAGGGCTTTCACGGCCTTGGTCTGCTTCACGCCGGGGTTTTTGATGGCCTGGGATTCGTCCAGGATGAGCAGGTGCCATGCAAAGCCGGCCAGGCTCTCCAGGCGGGCGACCATCCCATAGGTGGTGACGAAGAGGTCCGCATCCTCCGGGCACAAGGCCTGGTTGTCGCCGTGTATGACGGACAGGCGCAGCTTCGGCGCGAAGCGGGCGGCCTCTTTCTGCCAGTTGACCAGCAGGGAAGCGGGTACTACCAGGAGTGACTTGGTTTCGGGGGCGTTCTCCCGCAGCTTGTCCAGGAGCGCCAGTATCTGGACGGTCTTGCCCAGGCCCATGTCGTCCGCCAGCAGGGCGCCGAATCCCAGGCTGCGCATGAAATGCAGCCAGTTGAGCCCGGTCTGCTGGTAATGTCGCAGGTCCGCCCGGAAATCCCCCGAGGGGGCGACGGGTTCGATGCGCGCGGGGGAGGCCAGCTTTTCGAACACGTCCGCCAGCCACTGCCCATTGGTGACCTGCACCTGGGTGTCCTCTTCTTGGTCCGGGCCCTCGGTGATGCCCGCCTGGATCTTGATGGCGTCGGCGAAGGAGAGCTGCCCCTGGTCTTCCATCCGGTCCAGGGCGTCCAGGACCTGGCGGATGCGCTCGCCATTGACCTCCACCCATTTGCCTTTCAGGAAAGCGAGGCCGCTGTCCTGGGAGAGCAGCTCCTCCATCTCGGCCCGGGAAAGCTCCACGTCCCCCAAGAACAGGGAGGGGGTGAATGACAGGAGGGAATCCATGCCAAGCAGGGATGGCTCGCCCGCGCCCAGCGTCAGGGACAGGCGCGCCTTGGATTTGCGTTTCCAGAAGTCGGGGATGCGGCAGATGATGCCGCACTCTTCGTAAAATGGCACCTCCCGCAGGAAGTCGTAGGCGTCCCGGGGCTCGAATTTGAGCGGGTGGAAGAGCTCGCCGCTTTCCGTGAGGGAGGAGATCAACGCGCTGTCATTGGCCGCCTTGGACACGGTGGACAAAAGCCCCAGGAGGGCTTTCTGGTCGCCGCCAAACTCCTCCAGCGCGCGTTTCAGGGGGAGGTGCCGGACCGCGCCCTCCACTTTGGTGCTGTAGGTGGCCAGGAATGCGAAGGGGAAGCTCTCTTCTTTGGTTTCCACCAGGTGGAAGAACACCCTGCCGCTGACGGTCAGGGCGGTGTTTTTGGAATGGAAATAGGCTTCGGGCGTGCCTTCGAACGCGGCCAGCTCGGCGTCGAAGACAGCGGCCAGTTCCCCGTAGATGCGCCCGATCCAGTCGGTGTCCACGAACTCCGCGCCCAGGGTGTAGGGCAGGCCGCACAGCAGCTCGAACAGGGCCGCCGGCTCCGGGTCGGATGCCTTGCGTGTGAGGGAGAGGTCCGGGTCCCGCCGCTCCCGGTCCACCAACGATTCGGCGATACATACCAAAAATGCGAGCGCGGGGTCTTCCGGCGGCGCGCTGTCGAAAGCCAGGTCATACAGCTGCCGGATGGAGAGTTCGCCGTCGTCCACCCGGTAGCCGTCTTTCGTGAAAATGATCTCCATCGCGCCCTCCGATCCGGCAGTGCGTTCCATGCGCCACAATACCATGCGGCGAATCTGACGCCCATGGGCACATGCCCACATCAGGTACAGTGTATCAAGGCGGGGCGGGGATGTCAATGGGTTTTGCGGTTGTGCCCTTGCAAGAATCAATGAAATACTGGATGTTGTAACCTAAAACCCAAGCATTAGCCACTCAAAACCTCATTCTTTTATCACCCCAAGTTTCACCAACAACATCCTGTCGCATGCCAGTGTCTCTGTTGGCCATCTGCGCTTGCACTGTCGCAAAATTAAATTTAGAATACCTAAAAAATATTTAGCAAACCTATTGCAATTTGGCCATAAGGGTGCTATGATGTGTGCAGCGGAAATGATTTGTGGGCTGGCTGGGCCGGCCACGGCATTTGAGCGCTGCATGCGAGCGTTGCACGTGATGCGTGTAGTGCTTGTGATGCCTGTGATGCGTGTGACGCATGTGATGCATATAATGCATATAATGCATATAATGAGTGCAATGTGCAATGCGTGTGATGCGTGTGACGCATGGGCGGCGCTTCGCAGATCATCTAGTCAACGACATATGTTTTTGTGCTTGCATGTCGCCCGACGTGCATATAACCGCAGATTGTCGGATATGCCAGTACGTTTCGATATGTCGTTTGCCATAGGAGATGGCCATGAGAACGATGGAGTGGGCTTACAACAAGCTCCCGAAGACAGAGGATGGCAGGCTGCGTCTCATGTCGGAGACCCAGGTGCGCAAGGCCAAGGCTTTCCACGAGAGCTTCCCCCAGTACAAGGCGACGCCCTTGGTGGGCCTGGGCGAGATGGCGAAGCTGCTGGGCGTGGGCGGCATCTACGTCAAGGACGAGTCCTACCGGTTCGGGCTCAATGCTTTCAAGGTGCTGGGCGCATCTTATGCCATGGCGCGTTATATCGCAAAGGAAACAGGCAGGGACGTGGCGGACCTGCCTTTTCGGGTGCTGACCGGGGAGCGGATGAGGGAAAAGTTCGGGCAGGCCACGTTCTTCACGGCCACCGACGGCAACCACGGGCGGGGTGTGGCCTGGGCGGCCAACCAGCTGAAGCAGAAGGCCGTGGTTTTCATGCCCAAAGGGTCCACCCAGACCCGCCTGGAGAACATCCTCAAGGAAAACGCCACCGCCACCATCGAGGACGCCAACTATGACGAGTGCGTCCGGATGGCGGCGGACGCCGCGGCGGCCACGCCCCGGGGGGTGGTGGTCCAGGACACCGCTTGGGAGGGATACGAGGAAATCCCCGCATGGATCATGCAGGGGTACGGGACCATGGCCCTGGAGGCGTCCAAGCAGCTCTTTGACAGGGAGGTCCGATGCCCCACGCACATCTTCATCCAGGCGGGGGTAGGTTCCCTGGCCGGCGCGGTGCAGGGGTTTTTCGCCAACATACACCCGAAGCACCCGCCCAAGGTGGTGGTGGTGGAGGCGGACATGGCGGCATGCCTGTACAAAAGCTGCAAGGTGGGCGATGGGTCCATGTACCATGTGGTGGGCGACATGCAGACCATCATGGCGGGGCTGGCCTGCGGCAGGCCCAACACCATCTCCTGGGACATCCTGCGCAACCACGTGGACACGTTCCTGTGCGCGCCGGACTGGGTCGCGGCGAAAGGCATGCGGATGCTGGCAGCGCCCCGCAAAGGGGATGCGCCCATCACCAGCGGGGAGTCGGGGGCCGTGGGGTTCGGCGCATTTGCGGTCATCATGACCATGGACGCATACAGGCCCCTGCGGGAACACCTGGGGCTGGGGGCAGATTCACAGGTGCTGTTTTTCTCCACGGAGGGGGACACGGATCCGGAGCGGTACAAGGCCATCGTGTGGGATGCGCTGGATTTTTGAGGAAGGGTTATAGCCCGTGGGCATATTTGCCTGGTTGGGGCAGACAGGGATTTGCGCACGGACCGATCATATAGAGGTTTGACCGATGCCGTAAGGTGTCAAGAAATGCGTAGACACGCCTGCACATTCTGCAGGGTGGGTTTGTGGCGAAGCAGTGACGAAGTGGAAAGGCAGAAGTATATCATGGACTATGAGAAGATCAAACTGGCGGCGCAGGGGTATGAGAAAGACATGACGGCGTTCCTGCGGGACCTGGTGCGCATCCCAGGGGAGAGCTGCGGCGAGAAAGGCCACATTGACCGCATCGCCCAGGAGATGCGCAAGGTGGGTTTCGACCGGGTGGACATCGACCCCATGGGCAACGTGCTGGGGTATATGGGGGAACCGGGGGCAGGGGCGGATGCGGCGGCGGGGCCGGCGAGCATAGGAAAGCCCCTCATCGCTTTTGACGCCCACATCGACACGGTGGGCATCGGGAACCGCAAGAACTGGGAGTTTGACCCCTACGAGGGGTTCGAGTCCGACACGGAGATCGGCGGGCGGGGTACCAGCGACCAGCTGGGGGGCATCGTGTCCGCGGTGTACGGCGCCAAGATCATGAAGGACCTGGGGCTTACGGACGGGCGGTTCCGGGTGCTGGTGGTGGGTTCGGTCCAGGAAGAGGACTGCGACGGGCTGTGCTGGCAGTACATTATAAATGAAGACAAGATCCGCCCGGACTTCGTGGTGTCCACGGAGCCTACGGACGGCGGCATATACAGGGGGCAGCGGGGGCGCATGGAAATTCGGGTGGAAGTGGAGGGCATCTCATGCCATGGTTCCGCACCGGAGCGGGGGGACAACGCCATCTACAAGATGGCGGACATCCTCCAGGACATCCGCGCGCTCAACGATAACGATATAAATGGGGATACGCAAAAGATCATCGGCCTGGTGAAGATGCTGGACAGTGCCTACAACAAAGAATGGGAAGAGGCCAGGTTCCTGGGGCGGGGCACCGTCACCACTTCGGAGATCTTTTTCACTTCCCCCAGCCGCTGCGCGGTGGCGGATTCCTGCGCGATCTCCCTGGACCGGCGCATGACAGCCGGGGAGACCTGGGAGAGCTGCCTGGAAGAGATACGGGCGCTGCCCCATGTCCGCAAGTACGGCGCCAAGGTGATCATGTACGAGTACGCCCGCCCCTCATACACCGGGCTGACTTACCCCATCGAATGCTATTTCCCCACCTGGGTCATCCCGAAAGACCATCCGGTGACCCAGGCCATGGAAGCGGCATACCGGGGGCTTTATGGGGAACCCCGCACGGACAAATGGACATTTTCCACCAACGGTGTGTCCATCATGGGGCGCAACCACATCCCATGCATCGGGTTTGGCCCGGGCAAGGAGGCCCAGGCCCATGCGCCCAACGAGCGCACATGGAAGGCGGACCTGGTGACCTGCGCGGCGGTGTATGCGGCGCTGCCGGGTAACTATGTGAAGTAGGGGTATATCTGGTAGCGCACGGCGGAAGTGCGGCTGTGGGAAGATGCGGTGTATGCGGCGGCGCCGAGAAAGTATATGAAGTAGAGGTATCCCTGGTAGCGCACGGCGGAAGTGCGGCTGCAGGTCGATGTGGTGTATGCGGCGTTGCCGGGTAACTATGTGAAGTAGGGGTATATCTGGTAGTGCACGGCGGAAGTGCGGCTGTGGGAAGATGCGGTGTATGCGGCGGCGCCGGGTAACTATGTGAAGTAGGATATGGTTGGCTGTGCAGCGGAAGATATGGACATATGTGAGAGATAGGAAAGGGAGCGTGGGAACAGTGGAAACGAAACAGGCACTGAAGACTTACATCGAGCAACTGCGGGGACTGCATTTCGGGGATATGTACGAGGGGGATTTTTTCCTGACATGGGAAAAGACCGACGAGGAGCTGGCGGCGGTGTTCGCGGTGGCGGATGCGCTGCGCTCCCTGCGGGAGGCAAATATTTCCACCAAGGTGTTTGACAGCGGGCTGGGCGTCTCATTGTTCCGGGACAATTCCACCCGGACCCGGTTTTCCTTCGCTTCCGCCTGCAACATGCTGGGGCTGGAAGTCCAGGACCTGGACGAGGGGAAATCCCAGATAGCCCACGGGGAGACCGTGCGGGAGACCGCCAACATGATCTCATTCATGGCGGACGTCATCGGCATCCGGGACGACATGTACATCGGCAAGGGCAACACCTACATGCACCAGGTGGTGGATGCGGTGGCCCAGGGGCACGCGGATGGCATCCTGGAGCAGAAACCTACCCTGGTGAACCTCCAGTGCGACATCGACCACCCCACCCAGTGCATGGCGGACATGCTCCACATCATCCACACTTTCGGCGGGGTGGAAAACCTCAAAGGCAAGAAGCTCGCCATGACCTGGGCGTATTCCCCCTCCTATGGGAAGCCCCTGAGCGTGCCCCAGGGCGTCATCGGCCTCATGACCCGTTTCGGGATGGATGTGGTCCTGGCGCACCCCCAAGGCTACGAGGTCATGGGGGACGTGGAGAAAGTGGCGGGGGCTAATGCTGCCAGGTCCCAGGGTTCGTTCACCAAGACATACAGCATGGCAGAGGCTTTCCGGGATGCGGACATCGTCTACCCCAAGAGTTGGGCGCCATACGCGGCCATGGAGAAACGCACCGACCTGTACGGCGCAGGGGATGGCGATGGCATCAAGGCATTGGAAAAGGAGCTGCTGGCGCAAAATGCCCAACACAAGGACTGGGCCTGCACGGAGGAACTGATGAAGACCACCAGGGGCGGGAAGGCCCTCTACCTCCACTGCCTGCCCGCCGACATCACCGGGGTGAGCTGCGAAGCGGGGGAGGTGGATGCCTCGGTGTTCGACCGCTACCGCACCCCCCTGTACAAACAGGCCAGCTTCAAACCCTATATCATCGCCGCGATGATCTTCCTGGCGAAGTTCCGTGACCCTGCGGTCACGCTGGAAGCCCTGGAAAAGAGAGGCAAGGTGCGGAAGGTGCAGTAGAGGGATGGCTGATCCCAGCGAAGTTCCGTGATCCGGCTGCCACGCCGGAAGCCCTGGAAAAGAGGGGCAAGGCGCGGAAGATGCAGGGAACCCATCGCGGCCAACACTACAAATCACTCGATGGTCAGCGCAAACCCGTCGTCTGTGGGGGCGGCGGTGGATTTTTTGCCTTTGCTTTTGGCGAATTTCTCCACGTTGGTCTTAACGAACACTTCCGAAACGAGGACACGCAGCGTTTCGCCGGGATGGGCTTTCCAGGCCTTGTCCACCAGCATGAGGGGTTCGGGGCAGGACAGCCCCCGTGCATCGACTTCTATCATGGGAAACCTCCATAGAACCGCTTCAGGGTTTCGCGACCCCCACCTCGGGCGAAAATAGCCGGCCCGCATGAAATGGATAGGCAAGTCCGCCTGGGGATGGGGTCGTGGTTTGGTATCGCGGTTTGGTATCGTGCCGCGCTATGCCGCCGCTTTAGCGGTCGCGCTTTCCCTTGGCTTCATCCCGAAACCTATGACGAACAGCACCAGGATGCAGGCGATGACCGCGATCTGGCCGTTAAGGCCCGGACCGCCTGGGACAGCCGCCGTATCGGCGGTGGCCGCCGCCGCGGCGCCGGAGGCGAGTTTGAAGTTGTGCGCGAAGGCGGCGCCGATGAGCAGCCCCAGGAAAGTGACCGCCGCGTCGCCGGAGCCCTGCCCGGCCATGATCAGCTGGCGCAGGGGGCAGCCGCCCGCAAGCACCGCGGCGAACCCTACCACATACATGCCCAGGAGGTTCCAAAGGTGCCGGGCGTGCGCCACCGGCTGCCCGGTGAATGACAGGTTGAAGTTGCCGGTGATCACATTGTAAACCAGCATGACCACGAAGATGCCGCCGATGATGGAGATCAGGTCAAAGTTTCCCATCAGGATGATGTCCCGGATGCTCCCCGCGAAGCAGGTGCGGCAGCGCTGCGCCACCGCGCCAAACACCAGGCCGCCCACAAGGGATGCGATGACGGGCGCATGGAGGCTGCCGGGGCCTTTTTCGCTGACGGCGAAGAGCCCTGCGGTGGCGACGCTCAATACCAGCAGCACCAACAATGAAGCCGGGAGCACATAGCCGTTGGGCGCGGCGGTGGGGTGGGCGGGCCCCAGGCTAAAGCCGCGCTTGAGGGCGAAGGTGCCGGTGAAGACGCCCAGCGCAAAGCCGATGAGCCCAACCAGCGCATTCAGGTCCCCGGCGGACAGCCGCAGCACCATGCGCAGCGGGCACCCCAAAAACACCAGCGCGCCCACCATCATCATGAAGCCCAGCAAAAACCGGACGAGGGGCGCGGACCCCGCCGTGACTTTGAACTCCTTGGCCAGCAGGGCGATGATGAACGCCCCCAGGACGATCCCCACGATTTCCGGGCGGAAATACTGCACGGTCTCCACGGTCTGGAGTTTCAGGGCCCCCGCGATGTCCCTGATGAAGCACGCCGTGCAGATGGCCATGTTTTTCGGGTTCCCGAAAACCGCCAGGCATGCCGCCACCACACCCATGATGGCCCCGCCCAGCGCCAGCCTTGCTTTAGAACTGCTCAGATCCAATCCCACACCCATAACTCTCCCCTTTCAATGTATGTTGTCTATCTTCTCGCCAGACCGCCGCAAACCCACCGCCGCAAACCCACCGCCGTCCGGCTATCTTCCCTTTCCATATGCGTTGCCGGGGCTGTGAATAACTGCCCCTGTTGGAATATATAGCAGAAGAGCGAAACGCTTTCAGCCAATAACATCATACAGAAACCCATTGCCCATGTCCAATAGAAAAACATGTGGACGGGGTGCGCATTATAGAAAAAGTCTATGAGTGCATGGTTGACATATATCGGCGGCTGGTATATACTCTGTATTGCTCCGCCGACTAAACCTTGCGCATAGTTGAGACGAAGAAAAAGCGATTTTGTCAAGGCGCGAAGAGGGAAGATACCGAACGTATCTGACCGATGAGCAACGCAGAATCAATCGCTTTATGTGCGGCGGATTTCGGCGGGCGTGAAGGACCCTATGATGAGATGGACTGGGGGGAGCCAGGGGAAGGGAGCTGTGGTGAGGAGGGGTTTATGGAAAAGAAAGTGGCAGGGAAACTGCATATCCCGGTGTTCGGGCTTAAAGGGCGGGCGCCGGTGAATATCCTGGGCGATGCCGCCTATGCGTTAGGGACGGATGCCGCAGAACTGGCGGTGGGGCTTGCCCGGGGCGGCGCGGATGCGCTGATGCTGGACGACCTTTCCACGGACCCGCAGGAATATGCGGACACCGTGGCGGTGCTGGGGGAGGTCTGCAAGGCGTGCCCTGCCCCGGTCTATATCGGCGGCAGCGCCAAGCGGATGTCGGTGGTGGCGGACTACATGGGTGCGGGGGCAGCCGCGGTTTTTTTCGATGCGCGCCACGACAATGAAATCGCCTGTGTGAAGGAAACCGCCGAGACATACGGCGGGGGGAAGACCTATGTGTACCTGGCGGACGTGTCTTTCCTGGCCCGGATCCCTGGGTATCTGGAGCTGGGGGCGACGCAGTTCGTCCTGAAGTGTTTCCACCCAAGCGCCGAGGATCTGGCGGCCATATCCGCCGCGCCCCACCCACTCATAGTCATGGGGAAAGACCCGACGGTCCTGGAGCAGGGAAATGTGGCTGGGTTCGCAGGCGAGGCCAAGCTATAATCAACATGGAACCTGGCCACCTGGCGGTGCTTTGGCTGGCCGGCGATGACAAAGAACAGATGGATGTTTGCAGGGCTGGGGGGCATATGGCGCGGACGTCGAAGAAAAAAAGGGGACCTACCCAAACCAAATCCGTCAAAGCCAAATCTGCGAATACCAAGCCCGCACGCACGCCGGAAGAGGTGCGTTCGTACACCATGAGCCGCATACGCAGCCGGGACACGTCCATCGAGACGGTGTTCCGGAAAGCGCTGTGGCACTCGGGGGTGCGTTACCGCAAGAACTACAAGGCGCTGCCCGGCACCCCTGACATCGCCATCACGAAGTACAGGGTCGCGGTGTTTTGCGATGGGGAGTTCTGGCATGGCAAGGACTGGGAAACGAAGCAGGCGTCCATCCATTCCAACCGGGATTTCTGGATCAACAAGATCCAGCGGAACATGATCCGCGACAACGCCGCCGACATCACGCTGCGGCAGATGGGTTGGGTCTCGCTGCATTTCTGGGGCGAGGACATCAAGAAGCATCTGGATCTATGCGTCCGGGAAGTCCGGGATGCGATCTTCCAGGTGGGGATAGAGGAGTTCGCGGATATGGACGGGCCCGGCGGATAGAAACCTGCCGGGCTCTTCGAGTGAGTGTAGTTGGAATCTCTTGCCCCTGCGGCCTTTCGGCGCCATGCGTCACGGGGCGCGGCCGGCCGGGGGGTGAACATATTTGGAATTGCTCATTTCTGGGACAGTTCCAGCAGCTTGGTTTTGAGCTGGGCTTCCATCTGGTGCATCTGGGCCTCGGCGGCCTGGCGTTTCGCATGCCCGTCCTGCTGGATCTTCATCACTTCGTCCAGCGTGGAGATGAGTGACTGGTTGGTCTGGACCAATGTCTCGATGTCCACGATGCCCCTCTCGCTTTCCCGTGCTGTTTCGATGGTGGCGGTTTTCAGTGTGGCCGCGTTTTTCTTGAGGAGCTCGTTGGTCATGTCGGTGACCTGCCGGGATGCCTTAGCGGCGTCGGTGGAGTGGGCTATCCCCAGGGCCAGCACCATCTGGCTCTTCCACAGGGGGATGGTGTTGACGATGATGGACTGGATCTTCTCCACCATCACCGTGTCGTTGTTTTGGATCAGGCGAATCTGGGGCGCGGTCTGGAGGGAGATCTGGCGCGTGAGCTCCAGGTCGTAGAGCTTCTTCTCGAAGCGGGTGCACAGGTTGTCCAGGTCGCGCACCTCCTGGGCGTCCTCCGCCAGCCCGCTCTTGGCGGCTTTCTCGCGCAGCGCGGCCAGGTCCTCGCTGCGGACCTGGGCCAGGCGTTTCTTGCCGGCGAGGAGGTACATGGAGATCTCCTTGAAATATGTCTTGTTCAGCTCGTACATCTTGTCCAGGATGGCCACGTCCTTGAGCAGGGTGATCTGGTGCCCCTCCAGCACGCCGCTGATCTTGTTTACGTTGACCTCCGCCCGGTCGTACTTGGCCTTCAGGGAGGTGAGGCGGTCGCCGGTCTTTTTGAAGAAACCGAACAGGCCCTTGCTTTCTTCCTCCGCGTCGAAGCTCTTGAGCTCGGTGACCACGCTGACCAGCATATTGCCCACTTCGCCCAGGTCTTTGGTCCTGACATTTTCCAGTGCGGTCTCGGAAAAATCGGCCATCTTTTTCTGGGAGCCCGCGCCGTACTGCAGCACGAGGTTGGAGTTGGTCAAATCGATCTGTTTGGCGAAGTCCTCGATCTGCTTTTTCTCCTCTTCGGTGAAGCTGCTGTCGTCCAGGGCCTGTTCGGCGACTGCCTGGGGCGTGGTGGTGAGCGGCGCATCCGCGGCCGCGACGATCTCGCCCTGTGCCTTGGTGAGCGCATCCATGTCCATGGGCGCCAATGTGAGGGTGGGGGCGGGGATGTCTTTCACGTCCAAAATCTGGTTGCTCATAGGATCCTCCTTCGTTTCGATGCCGCCGGCCATGCGATGGACGATGAGGCAATCATGCCGGTGGCGATACTCTATGGTTGCATTGGTTTGATCGTTCGTCTGAACCCGCCGATATGGAGCGGGGGCCGGGCGGGTGATGCTGGCCGGGCGGGTGGTGCGGGGGCGGTTTATGCGGTGCTGGGCTTCGGTACATCACCGGTGCCTGGTGGCAAGTCGGCGTCGGGGTGGTACAGCGGTGCGAGGGCGGTTTAAGTGTCGTCCGAGCCTTTCAGCACCGGCACCTTCTCCCGGTTCGCGGCGGCATGGAACATGTCCAGGCCGAAGCCTTTAGCCGAGATGCCTTCCGCCAGGCCTTCCTTTGCCAGCATGGTGTTGAGCACGGAGATGTCGCTGGATATATCCCAGGCGGTGGCCTGGAAGATCTGGTCCAGCAGGTTCTCGAATGCGGTGTTGATGGTGTCCAGGGTGGACTCGATCTCCTGTTTGGAGGTGTTGATGTTCGCACCCTGCTCCTGCACGCTGTCCAGGTCCCGGTAGGCCACCAGCAGTTTCACCGTGGTGGGCAGGTAGTAGTCCATGAATTTCTTCAGGTCAGGGGCGGAGGCCGGGTTTTGGCGCACCCGGGAGAGAATCTTGCCCACCAGTTCCTCGATGCGGGAAATCTTGGCGGATATGGTGTCGTCGGCGATGGACGAGTTGCACTCTTTGATCTGCGCCAAGTAAGCGTTGCCGGAGTCCACCATGGCCCGGACCTCTGCCGGGAGCGCATCCTGGGCGTTTTGGTCCGCTCGCTGCGCCGCCGCGGCCTGGGCGGCCTGGTTCGCCTGCTGGGCCTGTTCCTGGGCGAGTGCGGCCAGGCGTTCCTGCTCGGTCCGCAGGTACGACTGGTAGGTTTCCTCTGTTACGAACAGAAAAGACCCGTCGGGGGCGACGTGCCCTTGTATGAACCAGCGGTCCAGTATCATGCGGCGCAGGTCCTTCAACAATGCTGCGGGTGTCACCATGAGGTGGCCGGCCAGCTCGTCCACCCTGCAAAATGTCCTCGTCCCCAGATATGCCACTGTGGCGCGGAAACGCCTGATCCGGCCAAGGAGCCCCCATGACCTCGCCGTGAGGTAGGCGCTGCCTGCAAATAGCAGCGTGAAGACCAGGCCGGGGGTGAACCGCCCGGACAGCAGGAAAATCAGCATGAAGATCAGAAACACTATGTCGGCGGGGATGGTGGTGACCAGCCCCATGACGCCCAGGCCGTAAGTGCCGGAGGAGCCGGCGTAAAGGGGCGGGGCCTTGGGTGCGGTGTCCCGACGGGCCCCGGACCTGGGCGGTGCCTTGGAAACGGGCGCCTGGGGTGCACGTGCCTTGGGGGCGGCAGCTTTTTCTGAGAGTTTCTGCAGGGCCTGTGTGGCGGCTTGGCTTGCGACCTGCCCGGCGAACCTGCCTGCGGCGGCGCCCGCCCGGTGCAGGGGTGTCCGGGCGCCGGTTTGCCGGCCGTCGGCGGACGGACCATAGCTGCCGGTGGAAGAACGCTGGCCGCCGCCCCTGACGGCTCCCTGGGTATATTCGTATGAGTATGTACCGGGGCCGGCCGCGGAAGAGTGTGCGGCGCCGGAAGCCATGCCGGAGGCACCTCCCTGTGTGTAGTCGTAGGTGTATGTGCCCCCGTAAGCGGACCCGGCACCGCGTGTCTGGGATTGTGGGCCGCAGTCGGGTGTACCTGCGCTGCCTGCGTAGGGGTAGGGCGCCTGGCTGTCATCCGCGGTGCGGCTTTGGGACGGGCGCCGGGATACATTGTCCAGACCTTTCCCTACCGTGGCCATGGCATCCTTGACGGACTGGGACACCACCTCGTTCAGGTGCCTGAAGTCCTTGGTGTCCACTGCGGCCTGGACGGCGGATCTGATGTCTTCTCCCAAGTTTGACCAGTACTGGTTGTCCATGGCTCCTCCGAGAGCGAGTAATATCCAATGTGAGCTTCGCCCACGTGATATACATAAAGCGAGCATAACTTGCCGGCGGATGTCTGAGTCTCTTATTCATGTCGGTCATATGCGGCCATACGATGACCAAGCCGGTAATCGGGCGAAGATGCCGCCGGGCGCGCGACTCATCATGAGTGTGCGCCACCACAGTAGGCCACGCGCGACTCATGAGTGTGCGCCACCACTGTAGGCCATGTAAAACCGCCCTTTAGGGGAGATTATACATGAAACGTGGAAAAATTACAATGAAAATACTTTACGAAACTTGTATTTTGTGGTTATAATATGTTACTGTCCATCGCCGCACGGATTTTCGAATCTGCGTTTGCGCCGAAGGCCGCCGGGGGGATCGGTTCCTTGCGTGCGGGCAGGGGCGGCCGCGACGGGCTGCGCAAAGGCTGTATCGCAGGTGTGCGGCGGCAGGCTGCGGAAGGCAGTATCGCAGGCGTGCGGCACCAGGCTGCGCGAAGGCTGTATCGCAGGTGTGCGGCGGCAGGGCGCCGTGCATGGCGGTTCCTTGCGTGCGGGCGGGGGCGGATGTGGACGATGGCACCAAAGAGTGGGTGACGATTATTGTCAAGACAATAAGGAGGAAAAGACCGTATGGCAAAATGGGTTTATGAGTTCAAAGAGGGCAGGGCCGACATGAAGAACCTGCTGGGCGGCAAGGGCGCCAACCTGGCGGAGATGACGAACCTGGGGCTGCCTATCCCCCAGGGGTTCACCGTGACCACGGAAGCCTGCACCGAATACTACAACAGCGGGAAGAAGATCACCGACGAGATCCAGGGGCAGATATTCGCCGCATTGGGCAAACTGGAAGAGATCCAGGGGAAGAAGTTCGGGGACACCGCGGACCCGCTGCTGGTGTCGGTGCGCTCCGGCGCGCGGGCGTCCATGCCGGGTATGATGGACACCATCCTGAACCTGGGGCTCACCGACGAGGCCGTGGAGGGGTTCGCCGCCAAGACCGGGAACCCGCGGTTTGCCTACGACTCCTACAGGCGTTTCATCCAGATGTTCTCCGACGTGGTCATGGAGATGAGCAAGACCTTTTTCGAGGGGATCCTGGACGAGATCAAGCACGCCAAGGGCGCGAAGTACGACACGGACCTGACCGCGGAGGACCTGAAGGAGGTCATCGCCAAGTACAAGGCCATCTACAAGGAAAAGATGGGGGCGGAGTTCCCCCAGGAGCCCAAAGTCCAGCTGATGGAGGCGGTGAAGGCGGTGTTCCGCTCATGGGACAACCCCCGCGCCATCGTGTACCGCCGCATGAACGACATCCCAGGTGACTGGGGTACCGCGGTGAACGTGCAGGCCATGGTTTTCGGCAACATGGGTGACACCTCCGGGACGGGCGTGGCGTTCACCCGCAACCCCTCCACGGGCGAGAAGGGCGTGTACGGCGAATACCTCATCAACGCCCAGGGCGAGGACGTGGTGGCTGGCATCCGCACACCCCAGCCCATCACCAAGCTGGCCGAGGACCTGCCGGAGTGCTTCAAGCAGTTCATGGAAATCGCCAATACATTGGAAAACCATTACAAAGACATGCAGGACATGGAGTTCACCATCCAGGAGGGCAAGCTCTACTTCCTCCAGACCCGCAACGGCAAGCGCACCGCGCCTGCGGCCATCAAGATCGCCTGCGACCTGGTGGACGAGGGCAAGATCACGCCCGAGGAGGCGATACTGCGCATCGAGGCCAAGTCCCTGGACCAGCTGCTGCACCCCACATTCGACCCGGCCGCGCTGAAGGCGGGCAAGGTGCTGGGCAGCGCGCTCCCCGCGTCCCCGGGCGCGGCGGCGGGCAAGGTGTACTTCACCGCCGAGGACGCGAAGTCCCACCATGAGAAAGGCGAGCGGGTGATCCTGGTGCGCCTGGAGACGTCGCCCGAGGACATCGAGGGGATGCATGCGGCACAGGGCATCCTGACCGTGCGGGGCGGCATGACCTCCCACGCCGCGGTGGTGGCCAGGGGCATGGGCACCGCCTGCGTGTCCGGCTGCGGCGAGATCCGCATCGACGAGGCCGCGAAGCATTTCGAACTGGGCGGCGAGACCGTCAAGGAAGGGGACTTCATTTCCCTGGACGGGTCCACGGGCAATATCTACCTGGGCGACATAAAGACGGTGGAGGCCAGCGTGGGCGGCGATTTCGGGCGCATCATGGCCTGGGCCGACCAGCACCGCACCCTTAAGGTGCGCACCAATGCGGACACGCCCGCGGACACGGCCAATGCCGTCAAGCTGGGCGCGGAGGGCATCGGCCTGTGCCGCACGGAGCACATGTTCTTCGACCCGGAGCGCATCCCGAAGATCCGAAAGATGATCCTGTCGGACACCGTGGAGGCCAGGGAGGCCGCGCTTAACGAGCTGATCCCCTTCCAGAAGGGCGATTTCAAGGCGATGTACACGGTGCTGGAGGACCGGCCCATGACCGTCCGCTACCTGGACCCGCCGCTGCATGAGTTCGTGCCCACCGACCCCGAGGACATCAAGGCCCTGGCCGCGGACATGGGCCTGACGCCGGAGCAGGTGAAGGCCAAATGCGACGAGCTCCATGAGTTCAACCCCATGATGGGGCACCGGGGCTGCCGCCTGTGCGTCACCTACCCGGAGATCGCCAAGATGCAGACCCGCGCGGTGATGGAGGCGGCCATCGAGGTGAAGGCGGAGAAAGGGTTCGACATCACGGTGGAGATCATGATCCCACTGGTGGGCGAAAAGAAAGAGCTGAAGTTCGTCAAGGACATCGTGGTGGAAGTGGCGGAGCAGGTGAAAAAGGAAAAGAACTCCGACATCAAGTACATCATCGGCACCATGATAGAGATACCGCGCGCGGCGTTGACCGCGGACGCCATCGCCGAGGAGGCGGCATTCTTCTCTTTCGGCACCAACGACCTGACCCAGATGACCTTCGGGTTCTCCCGGGACGACGCCGGGAAGTTCCTGGATGCCTACTACAAGGCGAAGATCTTCGAGTCAGACCCATTCGCCAGGCTGGACCAGGTGGGCGTGGGGCAGCTGGTGCAGATGGCGGCGGAAAAGGGCCGGATGACCCGCCCGGACATCAAGCTGGGGATCTGCGGCGAGCACGGCGGGGACCCCTCCAGCGTGGAGTTCTGCCACAATGTGGGCCTGACATACGTGTCCTGCTCCCCGTTCCGCGTGCCCATAGCAAGGCTGGCGGCGGCGCAGGCCGCGCTGAAAGAGAAGGCGTAGGGCGAGGCAGGGATGGGCGTCGGGGCCGAGGGGCGCTTTGGCCCCGGCGACACACAAGTGGGGCACAACGCCCCGGAAGCAGGGATCGCCGCACCAGGGCCAAGATGCGCTTAGGCCCCGGCGACACGGTAGCTCGCGGCCGCATGGGACAAGTGGGAAACCAGGGACATTGCGGCCGTAAGGTATTGCCACGCAGACCAAAACTTGCGCTAAGTCGAGACTGATGTCGGATGCGCAACGTTCAGTTGGTGGGGCAATGTAACAACATAATGAAAGAAGGTGACACGGTGGTCGAGCTGGACAATTTCAAGTTCATACTCACGAATTACGAAAAACCATTAGTGGAAGTGAGGGATTCACTTTAACCTAGACCAAAAGTTAAAGCGGATCGACGAATTGAACAAATACATGGAGGAGGCGGGTTTCTGGGACGACCCGGCCAGGTCCACGAAGCTCCTCAAGGAGGCGAAGAACCTCAAGGACACGGTGGACGAGTTCCAGGAATTGGAAACCGCCTACGAGGACATCGGCCTGATGATCGAGATGGGGTATGAGGAAAATGATGCCTCTGTCATCCCCGAGATCCAGGAGATGCTGGACAGTTTCACCCAGAAATTCGACGAGCTGCGCCTGGCGACGCTGCTGTCAGAAGAATACGACGCCTGCAACGCCATCCTGCGGCTCAATGCGGGCGCGGGCGGCACGGAGTCCTGCGACTGGTGCGGGATGCTCTATCGGATGTACACCCGCTGGGCGCAGTCCAAAGGGTATGCCACTGAGGTGCTGGACTATCTGGACGGGGAAGAGGCGGGGATCAAGTCCGTCACCGTACAGATCAACGGCGCCAACGCTTTTGGTTACCTGAAATCGGAGCGGGGAGTGCACCGCCTGGTGCGCATGTCCCCCTTCAACGCCGCCGGGAAGCGGCAGACTTCGTTCGTTTCCTGCGACGTGATGCCGGACATTGAGGAAGACCTGGACGTGGACATCAACCCGGAAGACCTGCGGGTGGACACCTACCGCTCCAGCGGCGCGGGGGGGCAGCATATCAACAAGACGTCCTCGGCCATACGCATCACGCACATCCCCACGGGGATCGTGGTGCAGTGCCAGAACGAGCGCTCCCAGTTCCAGAACAAGGACAAGGCCATGCAGATGCTCAAGGCGAAGCTGTTCTTGCTCAAGAAACAGGAGAATGCCGAGAAGATCTCCGACATCAGGGGCGACGTGAAAGAGATCGGCTGGGGCAACCAGATCCGCTCCTACGTGCTGCAGCCCTACACCATGGTGAAGGACCTGCGCACCGGGGAGGAGACAGGCAATGTGAACGCGGTGCTGGACGGGGCATTGGACCCATTCATCAGCGCATACCTGAAATGGCTGAGCCTGGGCTGCCCGGATAGGCGCAGCCAGGATGCGGAGTGACGGCAAGGGGCAGGAACTAGGCGCCCACAGGCATGCCATGCGGGAGCTAGAGTGTCGCACGGGAAGAATGCGTGGGATGCCAATGCGGGCGAGCGAATGGCACAGACCCTGCGGGGCCGGGGGCATCCCACGGGAAGAAATGGTTCGGAAGACGGCTGCCGGGGCCTGGCCCCCAGTGACAAGGAGGAAGAGATGATCGGAGTGGCGGTGATGGGATACGGCACCATCGGGTCGGGTGTGGTGGATGCGCTGGAAACCAACCGCGAGGTGGTGAAGCGCAAAGTGGGCGACGACGTGGTGGTGAAAGCGGTGCTGGACCTGAGGGATTTCCCGGGGCAGCCCATCGAAAGCCGCATCGTCCACGATTTCGCGAAGATAGTGGACGACCCCGAGATCCAGATAGTGGTGGAGACCATGGGGGGGCTGGAGCCGGCATATACCTACGTGAAGGCGTGCATCCTGGCGGGGAAGCAGGTCACCACGTCCAACAAGGCCCTGGTGGCCGCCCATGGCACGGAACTGCTGGCTCTGGCCAGGGAGCGGGGCCAGAACTTCATGTTCGAGGCCAGCGTGGGCGGCGGGATCCCGATCATCCGGCCCTTTTACCGGAGTTTCGCCGGGGAGCGGGTGGAGGAGATCACGGGCATCCTCAATGGCACCACCAACTACATCCTGACCAAGATGAACGAGGACGGCGAGTCATTTGAGTCGGCGCTATCCGAAGCGCAGCGGCTGGGTTACGCCGAGCGTGACCCCAGTGCGGACGTGGAGGGGCACGACACCTGCCGCAAGATAGCCATACTCGCCGCATTGGCCACCGGCAGGGAAGTGGACTACCAGAAGATACCCACCACGGGCATCTCCGGGATCGGCACCCTGGACTTCGAGTATGCGAAAAAACTGAAAAAATCCATCAAGCTGCTGGGCGAGTGCAGGTTGGTGGGGGCCGGGCCCGCCGATGGTTCGGGGGGCGCGGGTCAGTCAGCCGGGGGCGGTTCCAAAGCCGCTTCGGCGACCGGCTTGGGGCAGGCCGGAAGCGGGCCGGCAAATGGCGCCGTGGCCGGTGCCGCATCCGGGCAGGCAGGGGGCGGCGCCGTCGCCGCGCCTGTGTGCGTGAGCAGCGCGGTCCGGGTGGAAGGCAACCGCTGCGACGTGGCATATGCCGAGGGCGAGGAAACCGTGTATGCATCGGTTGAGCCGGCCTTGGTTGATGTAAACAGCCCCCTCTATGCCATCAACGACGTGTACAACGGCATCATGGTGCGGGGCAATATGCTTGGGGTGTCCATGTTTTACGGCATGGGCGCCGGCAAATACCCCACGGCCAGCGCGGTGGTGAGCGACGTCATCGAGATGGCGAACCATTTGAAGACCTACATCCGCATCGGCTGGACAGGGCCGCAGATGGACGTGGAGCCCCTGGGCGCATTGCCCTACCCTTACTTCGTGCGGCTGAAAGGGCATGCCACGGAGCTGTTCGGGGACGGCGACGCCGGGAAGGACTGGCAGACCGTCAGCAGCGTGAAACCTGGGGAGTTCGGGGTGGTCACGCCGCCCCTTGCCAAGGCTGCGCTGGACGAGTGGCTGGGGTCGCTGGCCGCCAAGCCCGGCGGGGACGGGGCGGTGCTGCAGGTGATACGGGTCGCGTGACGGTGTGTAGGCAGGACCGCATGGCGGTCGGCAAGTCGATTGTGGGAAGGGTTTTGATGTTGACTGTGATGAAATTCGGCGGCAGTTCCGTGGCCGACAACGTGCGGATACGGAACGTCGCCTTTCGTCTGTCCGAGGCATGGCGCAGGGGGGATGACGTGGTGGCGGTGCTGTCCGCCATGGGGGACACCACCGACGAGCTGCTGGAAAAGGCGTACCTTGTAAACCCCAGCCCATCCAAAAGGGAGCTGGACATGCTGCTGGCGACGGGGGAACAGGTGTCGGTGGCTCTCATGGCCATGGCGCTGGGGGCCATGGGGATACCTGCGGTCTCCCTCAATGCCGCGCAGGTGCCCATGAAAACCAACGCATCCCATGGGAATGCGAAACTGCGCAGCATTGACACCGAGCGCATCCGGGCGGAGCTGGAATCCCGCAAAGTGGTCATAGTCACCGGGTTCCAGGGCGTCAGCCGCAACGAGGACATCACCACCCTGGGGCGGGGTGGGTCCGACACCACCGCCGTGGCGTTGGCGGCGGTGCTGGGCGCAGACCTGTGCGAGATCTATACCGACGTGGAGGGGGTGTACACCGCAGACCCCAGGATCGTGCCCAACGCACGGAAATTGGCGGAGATTTCATACGACGAGATGCTGGAATACGCATCGGTGGGCGCCAAGGTGTTGCACAACCGCTCGGTGGAGATGGCGAAACGGTACCGGGTGCCCTTGGTGGTGCGTTCCAGCATGTGCGATGCGCCCGGAACCCTGGTGCGGGACGTGCGCAAGAACATTGACGGCAAAAACATGCCTGGTATGGCAGGAACGGCGGGTGCCATGAAAGGCATAGGCGCCGGGACGGGCACGGCAGGGGACGGCACCGCTGCAACCGGCACCGCTGCAACCGGCACTGCTGCGACCGGCACTGCTGCAACCGGCACCGCTGCGACCGGACGGGGAGGGACGATGGAAAGGATGCTGATCAGCGGCGTGGCGGCGGACACTTCCGTGGCGCGGGTGACCGTGGTGGGGGCGGAGAACCGACCTGGCGTGGCTTTCGGGATATTCCAGTTATTGGCAAAGAACAACATAAACGTGGACATCATCATCCAGGCCGCAGGGAACGGCGACAACAGCGTTTCTTTCACGGTGGACCGGCGGGACCTGAAAGAGACGGTGGATCTCCTGGGCGCGAACCTGACCGCCATCACCGGCAAGGGCGTGGAGTTTGACGAACATGTGGCGAAAGTTTCGGTCATCGGCGCGGGCATGACAGGGAACCCGGGCGTGGCGGCGCGGATGTTCGAGGCCCTGTATGCGGCCCACGTGAACATCAAACTCATCGCCACATCCGAAATCCGCATCACGGTACTGATAGACGAGTCCGAAGCCAACCGCGCCGTGAGAGCGATTCACGACGCATTCGGCTTGGATGCATAGTAAGCAGAATCGCTCGGCTGTGCGAGGTGACGCAGACCAGGCATGACAACCGGCGCACAGCCTGGCGATCTTCATGATGCGTTTGGATTAGAGGGATAATCGATTGGATATATATTCCGTCTATTGAAAAAACCTCGCAAAATCAAGGGGTTTCGCGTTTTTGGCAGATGAAATCGGACGAGATCGCACATTTTTCATAGATGGAACGAGGGAATGTCGCACGTTTTCCATAGATGGAATGGAAGAAGATTGCACATTATTAATAGATGGAATAAACGAAGATCGCACATTTTGGATAGATGGATATCACCGGGCGAGCCAGGGGAAGAGCTGCAGGGACTGCTGCTGCGCCTGGTGGATGAGGTCGCGGTAGGCGGGGTTCTGGAGCATGGAGTAGTAGAAATACAGTGCGGCGGTGGCCAGGAAGCTGGAAAGGATGGCCAGCACGGAAAGCCCCAAGCCCACCACGGCCATGCCCGAAAAACGGTGATCCTTGCGTGAGTACCAGGCCAAAAGCACGCCCGCCATCCCGAGTCCGAACTGCATGTCGGGCAGCGACCCGGCGAACAGCCCGAAGCAGAACGCAAACAGGCCTGTCGTCAGTGACAGGCTGGCCAGTCGCGCCTGGAGGTCCTGGGGGCGTTTTTCGTTCATATGGAAGTCAGGTTCCTTTCCTGTGGTATGGCACGCAGGTTTCTGTGCGTTGCATAGGCAGGTTTCTGTGCGTTGCATAGGTTTCTATGCGCCGCGCGCGTCTCTATGCGCCGCGCACGTTTCTATGCGCTGCGCAGGTTTATATGCGCCGCGCGCGTTTCTATGCGCCGCGCGCGTCTCTATGCGCCGCGCGCGTCTCTACGCGCTGCGCATAGTATCAGCGGCGGCTGGGCCGGGCACATGATGCACCCGGAACTTCTTCCGATTTTACCACGAAAACAGCGGGCTGTCCAGATGAAAATTTTCGGCTAATTTTTGGCGAAAACAGAAATCGTAAGATAATTGAAAGAGTAATTTCGTTGAAATAGGGCGGGGCTGTTGATACAATGAACCCAGAGCGAGGTCGAAGGAGTGACGGTATGAAAAAGAAGAGTTTGGCTAGTTTGACTCTTATCGCTATATGGGTGTTCGCCCTGTGCACCATAACCTCCACCGCGGCGGAAGGGTGGCAGCAGCAAAACGGCAACTGGGTGTATGAAAACGCTGACGGGGCATTGGCCAGGAACGAGTGGAAAAAGGGTGCGGATAACCTCTTCCGCTACCTGGACAGCACCGGGTACATGGTCATAAACGCTTGGGTCGAGGATGATTACTACATGGACGAGGACGGTATCCTCGTCACCAGTAACTGGAAAAAATTGCCTGACTTGAGCGGGGAGAGCGATGAGAATGTTTGGTATTATTTCAGCAGTTCCGGGAAAAAGGTAGTCGACAGCTGGAAGAAGATCGGCGACAAGTGGTACTACTTCAACGAATACGGTGTCATGCAGGTAGGCTGGGTGCAGGACAACACATATTATACCGGTAGTGACGGCGCTATGAGGACCGGATGGCAAAAACTGACCCCACCCGCACAAGAGGATGAGGATCGGCGTACCACACCGACGGATTCCTCAAGCGACGGCAAATACTGGTATTATTTTTTGTCTGACGGGCGCAAATACGTGCCCGACCTGGACGGGGGCGCTGACTACGGCGAGAAAAAGATCGACGGCGTGAACTACTGCTTCGACGAAAACGGCGCCATGCAGACGGGCTGGCTGAACCTGGCTTCCTCCGGGGACGACACAGACATCGCCAACTACCGTTATTACGGCGAAGACGGGCAGGTCATCACAGGGTGGTATGCCACGTACCCGCCGGACGAGATAGACGGCTATGACTATCTGGTGGAGTGGTTTTATTTCGAGCGTACCGGCGCACCCAGGGTAGGCCCCGCCGAAGGTGACGCCACGGTCAAGGACATAAAGAAGATCGGTTCCAATTCCTACCTGTTCAACCCATACGGCACCCCGGTTTTCGGGTTGCAGAAAGTGTACCTGGACGACGAGTACCAGGACTACACCGCATATTATTTCGGCGCACGCAGCGCCAGCTGCGTCCAGAAAGGCAAGATCACCATCGAGGAGGGCGACGGCACCAAGACCCAGTTCTATTTCGCGGACTCTGGCAGGGGGTACACAGGCGTCAAGGACAGCTACCTCTACTACAGGGGCAAGCTGCAAAAGGCCGAGAGCGGCACCAAGTACCAGGTGATCTCGATACCCTCTGACACCGAGGGTGAATACGCCAACTACGTGGTCAACGTTTCCGGCAAGGTTTCCAAGTCCGCAAACGTGAAGGATGCCGACGGCGTGAAGTACACCACCAACGCCAGTGGGATACTGACCAAGGTGGACGATGTGGAGGTCGAAAAGACCCTGTACAACCGCCCCCAGGAGCCGGTGTGGAAAGAGTGATGCGGCCGGCAGTTCGGTGTGACTTCAAGCCCCCAGCACATGCACCCCGGTTTGAAAGTGGAAAGAGTGATGCGGCCGGCAGTTCTGTGTGACTGCTGCGGTCTGCGTTTCAGTGTGGGTGCAGCAAGTGCGGCGGGTGGTCGCCAAAGATGGCAAGGCCGGATGTGCGGCATGGGGCTCGGAATGCGACGCCTGAATGGGTGGGCATGGGGTTCGGAATGCGATGCCTGAATGGGCGGGCATGGGGCTTTGCATGGGATGCCTGAACGGGCGGGCATGGGGCGGCACGGTGCATGGGTGAATAAGTTGTGATATGGCGCTGCGTGACCGCCGCAAAGCGGGACGCAGCGTTTGTTGACTCTGGTATTTGACCCGGCAAAGTTTGGGTGGCGGGCAACGCCCGCGTTAGGGGAGGTGCTTTGGCATGAGGAAAGACTGTTTGCGGTGGGTTTGCGCATGGTTGGCGGTGGCGGCGGTTTTGGCCGCGGCCGGCGGTTGCGCCCAAAAAGGCACAGCCACGCAGGGGCAGGCGCTTCCGGGGGCGGCCACGGCAAGCGCCGCGGTCACGGACGCCAATGGCAATGCCGTCACCGATGCCCAGGGGCAAGCTGTGACAGAGGTGGTTGCCGGGGATGGCGGCCAGGGCGGCACAGGGCTAGGCCAGGGTGGCAGTGGGGATGGTGGCTCGGGCTCTTCGGTAGGGGCGACGGATGGTGCTGACGATATCCCGCCTGAAGAAAAGTACCTTAACCCCGTGGTCCTCTTTTTGCCCAATGAAAGCGCCGACGGGTTCACGGTGCGGGGCGAACTCACCGACGGGACCGCACAGCACATAGTGAGTTTGCTGGTGGAGGACGGTGGACTGCCCCAGGGGTGCGGCATACTGTCGCTGCAGATAAACGGCAAGAGCGCCGTGGCGGACATGAACAGCGCATTTGCCGCAGCGATCAAAGAAACCGGCACCGCGGGGGAATACGTGCGGCTGGGGTCATTGGTGAACACCCTCCTCACATACTACAGGCTGGACAGCATCACCGTCATCGCCGAGGGGGAAGTCATCGAAACGGGGCACGAGGTCTACAACTATGCATTGGCGTTTTTCCCGAACCTGTATAACCAGACCGCTACAGCCGGTTCGGACGTGGCTGAAGGGGAGCCTGAGGCGGATGTGACAGGATCGGTGGCCCCCTAGGCTTTCCCTTTCGGAGCATTGCTCCGCCGTCTAAACCTTGCGCAAAGTGAGATGCGGTGAAAAATTCATTGATAGGCAGAAAAAAATGTGATATACTCAAGCGGTACATTGACTCAGGCAACACATGGACACCGTGAAGACACTGACACCAGCTAAACACCGGCCAGGTATGTGGCGGGCGACAGAAAGGTACTTTGGTGATGATGGGGGAGGAGTATGGCGAAGCAGATAGCCTTGAAAGCGTATGGTAAGATCAACCTGGGGTTGGACGTGCTGCGCAAACGCGATGACGGCTACCATGACGTGTGCATGATCATGCAGACGGTGAAACTGTTCGACAAGATTGAGCTGGTGCAGGAAGCGCAAAGCGGCATCGCACTCCGATCCAACCTTAACTATCTGCCGGACAATGAGTCCAATCTGGCCTACAGGGCCGCCAGTATGCTCCTGGAAGAATTTGGGATTACCCAAGGCCTGACCATAAACTTGCAGAAGTTCCTGCCTGTGGCGGCAGGGTTGGCTGGCGGCAGTTCGGATGCTGCGGCTGTGCTGGTGGGTGTGAACAGGCTGTTTGAATTGGGGCTTTCCACTAAGCAGCTGATGGAGCGGGGCATAAAGGTGGGCGCCGATGTGCCCTACTGCATCCTGCGGGGCACCGCACTGGCACAGGGGATCGGGGAGGTCCTCACCCCCCTGCCCCAGGCACCGCCTTGTTATGTGGTGCTGGCCAAGCCGCCGCTGAGTGTGTCCACGCGCATAGTCTACGAGGCGCTGGCGCTGGACGGCATGCCCCCGGAGGCACATCCGGACATCGACGGGATGATCGGGACGATTTTCCGCAAGGATCTGTATGCCATGGCGTCCAAGATGGGCAATATTCTCGAAAGCGTGACCATTACCAAATATCCCCAGTTGAACCGGCTCAAGGAGCTCATGAGGTCTTATGGGGCCATCGGGTCGCTGATGAGCGGGTCCGGCCCCACCGTGTTCGGGCTGTTCGACGACCAGCAAAAGGCGCAGGCGGCGTACCAGGATCTGCGTTTTGGCAACGGCAAAGAGTTCGTCAAACAGGCATTTGTCACGGAGTTTTACCAGCCGCTGATGACGGAGGACCTGGAGAAACGCCCCGCCCCGCAAAAAGGCTACGGGGGAGGGTTCAGGAAACCCGGAGGGGGCGGCCATAAACCCGGGAATTTCGGGCATCAGCAGGGCGGGGGCCCCAGGCCGGGAGGCGGATACCAGCAAGGCGGAGGCACCAGGCAGGGGGGGGGATACCAGCCAGGCGGTGGTTCCCGGCCCGGCGGTGGATACCAGCCAGGCGGCGGTTCCCGGCCCGGCGGAGGCTATCAGCAGGGTGGAGGATACCAACAGGGCGGCGGCTACCAGCAAGGCAGTACACCCAGACCTGGCGGGGGCTACCAGCAGGGCGTAGGCCAAGCAGGTGGGACCCAGGGTGGTACGTCCGATGCGTCCGGAACTGATGGCGTTTAATCACAAGGTAGTACAAGACTCGGTCAACTGTGCGGTCGTGTGCGTTTATCGGGAACGACATGGGTTCAGCCATGTTATTTCCATAGCGACACGACCGTTTCTATGTGTACGGTCTGGGGGAACATGTCCACGCAGCGGATGCGTGCGGGCCGGTAGCCTTGGTCTGCGAGGAACCGCAGATCCCGGGCCAGTGTGGCGCTGTCACAGGACACATATATCACCTGCCGCGGGGCGATACGGGCGATGGCTTCCAGGCATGCCGCATCGCAGCCTTTGCGGGGCGGGTCCAGGATGATGATGTCCGGGGCCGGCGGTGCGTCCGGGGCCGGGGGGACATGCGGGCCTGCCGTGACTGTGGCGAAGGTGCCTGGTGGAGTCGATGGGGGCGGGGCCGGCGGTGCGTCCGGGGCCGGGGGGACATGCGGGCCTGCCGTGACTGTGGCGAAGGTGCCTGGTGGAGTCGATGGGGGCGGGTCC
>JAISUG010000102.1 GCA_031272185.1 Lachnospiraceae bacterium | reverse complement strand
TGCTGTGGTTGCTGAGGAAGCGCACCGGGTCGACGGCCTCCCTGGTCGGCCCCGCCGTCACCAGCACATGCACGCCCGTCAGGTCCTTGGGCAATGCGATGGCGCGGCAGATGTACTCGGAGAGCACCGACGGCTCCGGCATCTTCCCCGCACCCACGTCGCCGCAGGCCAGATACCCGCTGGCAGGCTCTATGACCTCCCACCCGTACCCCGCCAGGGCCCGCAGGTTTTCCGCGACCACCTGGTTTTGCAGCATCGCCGTGTTCATGGCCGGGGCGATGATCTTCGGGCACCCGCACGCCAGCACGGTGGTGGTCAGCATGTCGTCCGCCAGCCCATGGGCCAGCTTCCCGATGACATTGGCGCTTGCGGGGGCCACCAAAAACACATCCGCCTGTTTCGCCAGCGCCACGTGCTCCACGCTGTACTGGAAATTCCTGTCAAATGTGTCCACCAGGCATTTGTGCCCGGTCAATGTCTCAAACGTGATGGGGTTGATGAAGTTCACCGCGTTCGGTGTCATCAAGACATGCACCTGGGCATGCTGCTTCACCAGCGAGCTGGCCAGGCTCGCGATCTTGTATGCGGCGATGGAGCCCGTCACCCCCAGCAGCACCGTTTTGCCTTTCAAATCCATGGAACACCTCCCGTCGGCAACATTTCGTGATTGTGTTTGTGGCATATTTGTGGTAGAATCCCCACGTGTGCAATGTGCCCGGCTTTCGCCGCCCTGCGTGTAGTCCGCGTACACAATAATCCCCACGTGTGCGATGTGCCGGGCCTACATCGCCGGTTTCGCCGCCATGGCGTGCCCACGAGCGCCAACCCGCCCGCGCCTCGTCCTTGGGCGCCCACGAGCGTCAACCCGCCCGCGCTTCGCCCTTGGGCGCACACGAACGCCAACCCGCCCGCGCTTCGCCCCTGGTCGCACACATTGTACCACAAAACCCTCGACATGGAAAGTATGTCAGGAAAGATATTGCCCGCCGACCAAACCTTGCGCAAAGTGCGGCGCAGAACAATCGATTTGGTCAAGAATCCGCCATCCCGGTAGCAAGCCGCCCTGCGGTTGGGGCATGAGTCTCCCAGGCGACAGTGCGACCGCCAACCAGGCCCGAAAGGAACCCACCATGATCCTTGCGATAGACATGGGCAACACCAACATCGTCATCGGCGGCATCGACGCCACGACCAGCTACTTCGTAGAGCGCGTGACCACCAACCACAACAAGACCGGTACGGAATATGCCATCGACCTGAAAAACATTTTCGAAATCCGCGGGATCTCCCCCGACGACATCGGCGGCGCCATCATTTCCAGCGTGGTGCCCCCCCTCACCGAGGTGCTGGCCGAAGCGGTGGAGATCATCTGCCACCGGCGGCCCCTCATCGTGGGCAGCGGCATGAAGACCGGGCTGAACATCCTCATGGACAACCCCAAAACCGTGGGGAGCGACCTCATCGTGGATGCCGTGGCGGCCAGCAACGAGTACCCCTGCCCTGTGGTGATCATCGACATGGGCACCGCCACCACATTGAGCGTGGTGGACAGGAACAAAAACTACATCGGCGGCGTCATCCTGCCGGGGCTTAGGGTATCCCTGGACTCCCTTAGCTCCAAGACCGCCCAGCTGCCATACATCAGCCTGGCCGTGCCGCCGAAAGTCATCGCCAAAAACACCGTGGACTGCATGCGCAGCGGCGTGGTCTATGGGAACATCGACATGATCGACGGCATCATCGACCGCATGGAAAAGGAACTGGGCGAACCCGTGTCCGTGGTGGCCACCGGCGGCCTGGCCCGTTTCGTGACCCCCCTGTGCCGCCACCGCATCGTCTACGACGACGCCCTGCTCCTCAAAGGCCTGTACATACTGTACACGAAAAATGTATCCCCCGCACCGCGCGCCAGCTATGCGTAAATGCCCCCCCTGCCCGCCGGTGAGCCGGAGTGACCTGTAACACTCGCAGATCATGACCGAAAATGGCATAAAAAAAATATTGCAAAGCAGATAAAACTGTGCTAAGATAGCAGACGCTGCACCCGGTACACCGTGCCACATTCGTAACGCCGTGCCGCACCTGTTTCACCGTGACGCACTTGCTTCGCCGTGACGCTTTCGCTTCGTGGCGCTGCCCGAGGGTTTTCATGCAACACTCGCAACACCAGCCGGCCTGTCGGAATGGCAGACGAGGTGGACTCAAAATCCATTGATGGCAACATCGTGCGGGTTCAAGTCCCGCGGCCGGCACTCCCCATTGTATACTGTCGCATAACATCATATGCAGCCGAGTTTGGCGGAGTTTGCCTGGGAGCTATGCGGCGCTCCCCGTTGTATCTTGTCGCATAACATCATTCCTGTCGTCAGTGTCCTTGCCCCCGCCCTATATTTGGGCGGGTTTTTACATCCATTCCATTTATGCAACATTTCATAAAAATTAATAATTTATTCCGACATAAGGTCTCGCAAAGTTGTATAATGACCATTGTGTCCAAATTGTGTCCTGCTTTCTTGGCGCACCCCGGGCGGCATAAATCTGTGCCGGCTTCTGCACACAAGTGATAATCCATATTGGACTGCACCACGGTCGATCGGCCGGAACCTGTGCGGGCGCTTCCGCACACAGCCATATTGCCAAGTCTGGCCGAAACGCAGCTTACAGCCCCTTTCGCCGTCCACAGGCACCATGGGTGCGTCGCACATGACAGACATGCCATTAAGTTTTGGAAAAGGAAGAAAAGCAATTTGAAAAAGGATAAAAAGCAATATGAACAGAATGAACCGTCAGATTTTCATACAATCACCGCACCACCGGGCTTCACCTTATGCAGCGTTTGCCGGGGTTGCCCCTTATGAGGCTGCGTCCCGCAAATCCGCATTAAACAGGGTGCTGCGCTGGGCATTTTGCATATCGTTGGTATCTGCGCTCGCACTATCCGGCTGCAAATCCAAACAGCCGGCCGAGGACGCCCAGGGCCCCGACCTGGCCAGCACCCATACCTCGGCAGCCGCCCAGTCAGGCGCAGGCAACCTGGACAGCGCCACCGGCGGGGATCTTGCGGCTTCCCACGCCTATGCCGCGACGACGGAGGCACCGGGGCAAGCATCCGGCACGGCCGCGCAGGTCACAGGCACACCCGCCCTTTCGCTGGACGACACCCCCGGCAACACCGCCGCTTCGTCGGCTGCCGCTGCGGGGCAGACAGTTGCCAACGTTTCCGCAGGGTTCGAGACCTACACAGCAGGCGACGTTTCCATAGAGTACCCGATAGTCAGCAACCTCCCGGACAAGGCCATCCAGAATGCGGTCAACGACCTGTTGCGTTCCAATGCCCTCTCGGTGCTTGAGTCGGACGGGATAGACCCCGATGCGGACACGGTGAGCGTCAAATGCAAGGTCACCGCCGTGGACCGCCGCCGCATCACGGCGGTATACACAGGGAGCTACATAGACGCTTCCGGTTCCCAGGGGATGAACCCTGGCACGAAGATCCGCCTGTTCTTCACCAACACTGTGGATTTGCAGGAAGCCAGGAGCCTGTCGCTGTCAGACTACGCCGACCCCACCGCCATGGCGGGGTACGTCATGTCAGACGCATGCGAGTTCCAGCAGGTGACGGGTGCCGCAGCCGAGAAACTCCGCGCCTACAAGTCCACCAACGACATGGCTTACTATGTGGAACTGCTCACCGGCGCGGACTTTTCGTCCAGCCCTGACTTCCCGCGGTCCTTCAGCTACGAGAGCCAAGGCAGCCTGTACTTCTCCATCCCCGTCTCCCACGAACTGGGCGACTACGCCCTCGTCGGATACCAGATGGATGCCATAAAGTAGATCGAACCACCCGACAGGCATGCACCGTTGCCGAGGGCGGCAACGCAAAACGCAGGGATCAATTTTCACCGGATAGCAACTCATGGACAGTTGCGACCGGCAGATCGGTAGCAGTTGCGATTGCCTCGACAGTGCAGCCCGGCTCACTCCCCATACTCCCTGGCGAGCCTGCGGTACTCCTGCACCAGGTACAGGAACTCTTCCCGGTATCCCTTTTCGTCCGCGCCCAGGCCGCTTTTGGCCATCTCCAGCACGTCGTCGATGTCGCATTTCCCGGTGTACTCGCTGTCACGCAGGATGTGCGCGAACCCCGCCACCGCGCTTGCGAACAGGAAGTCCCGGCCGTGGGCGGTGTTGTCTGCGGCCTGCGCAAAATCCGTCTTGCATGCCAGGGTCATCAGGTTGCTGTTCTCTTCCCCCGGGTTTTTGTAGCGGATGCGCACCTCGAAGAGCTCGTCCGCATCATTGCCGATTTCACTATTGGCAACCACCGCCACAGGCGCCTGCCCGTATTTCTTGCCGTCAGATGCGTCGCCCCCGCTGCCCCACCGCTCGATTTCGAACAGCACCACCACGTCGGTGCCGATGCCGATCTCCCCGGCGTCCTTGGTGTCGTCGGCGAAGTCCTCATTGGCCAGCATGCGGTTTTCATACCCGATGAGGCGGTAGCTCTTCACATTGGCGGGGTTGAACTCCACCTGGGCCTTCACGTCGTTGGCCACCGCGAATAGGTTGGAACCCATCTCTTCCACCAGCACTTTGCGGGCGGTGGAGGCCGAGTTGATGTAGGAATAGTTTCCATTGCCATTCTTTGCCAATGTTTCCATCGTGTCGTCTTGCAGGTTCCCGGTGCCAAACCCCAGTATGCTGAAATATATACCCGTTTCCCGTTTCCTGGAAATCAGTTTTTCCAACCCGCTGATGCTGGACACGCCCACGTTGAAATCGCCGTCAGTCGCCAGGATGATGCGGTTGTTGCGCCCCTCCCGGTAGTTCTTCTCGGCCAGCTTGTAGGCGGTGTTGATGCCGTCGGCCCCCGCCGTGGAACCGCTGGCCTCCAGCCGGTCGATGGCCGCCAGGATGCGGTCTTTGTCCGCGCCGCTCACGCTGTCCAGCACTATCCCCGCCGAACCCGCATATGTCACTATGGACACCTTGTCATCTTCGGAAAGTGTCTCCACCAGCAGTTTGAACGCCTCTTTGAGCAATGGCAGCTTGTCGTATGAATCCATGCTGCCGGAGGTGTCGATGAGGAACGTCAGGTTGCTGGCGGGGCGCTGCGAGGGGTCAATGTCTTTCGACCGCACCCGCACATATGCCAGCTCCTTGCGGCTGTCAAAGGGCGATGCGCCCACCTGGGTGTAGATCGCAAAGGGCTCGTACCCGTTGAAGGTCATCTTGCCGTCATACTCGAAGTAATTGATGAGTTCTTCGGTTTTGACCGCATCCGCCGGCGGCAGCATGCCGCTCTCGATGTAGCGCTGGACGTTGGTGTAGGCGGATGTGTCCACTTTCAGGGAAAATGTGAGCATGGACTCCACCGACGTGTCAACCGCCCGGCTGTCGTCTATACCCAGGTAACCCTCCCCCCCTGCATACAGATCCGCCGGAGGGATATATGAGACATCCCGCTGGGCCGGGTAGGACTGCGAGCTGTAGGCCGGGGCGCCCGTCAATGCCGGCGCCGGTGAAATCGCCTCGGGCGAGACGCCTGCAGGGGCATTTGCGGCGCCGCCCGATGCCGCCTTGGCCGAACCGCCGTCGGCGGCCCCCCACGCTTCGTCCTCCAGCACCTGTGCGGCGGTGGTGGCAGCCGAACCGCTGCCTGGTACCTCACTTGCATCTGGCGCAGATGCCGAACCACCTGATTGCCCCGGCGTTTGCCCCGCCTGTGTCGAACCGGCGCTGCCCTGCCCGCCGCTTTGGCCAGTCGTACCCGCGGTCTCCTGCTTCTTGGCCGCTTTCGTGGCCTGCACGGTGGTTTCCTCGGTTGGCGCCGAAGATGCGCACCCCGATAGCATCAGGTTTGCCCCCAGAACCATCGCCGCCAATACCGCCCATGCACCCGGTTTCGCCTTGCTATTCCCCATAATATTCGAACCACCAAACATTGTCAATCCTCCCTTGTTGTTGTTCTACCAGCCAAACAATGCGCATTTGACTTCAGTCTCAATGAGTAAACCAAACCCGGTTCGAAAATATTACAGGCACATCAAAAAAAGTTGCAATCATCGGCGTGGGAACCCGCCCACGCTCAAATCATCGCGAAAAATCGCTCATTTCATTGACAGCATGTGGCGGTTATGATAAAAGTGAATTGACTGCACGGAACTCTGAAACGCAAAGGCAGGTTCGGGATCGCAGACGGCGTGGGATACACACGGAACTGACTGCACGGAACCCTTAGAATACAAAGAAAGCAGGTGACTATGGAGACACGCATCGCCATCATCGGCATCATCGTGGAAGAACCGGATTCGGTGGAACCGCTCAACGCCCTGCTGCACCAGTATGCCGACTGCATCATTGGGCGCATGGGCATCCCTTACCGCCAGCGGGGCTTGAGTATCATCAGCGTGGCGGTGGACGCCCAGCCGGACGCCATCAGTGCGCTCTCCGGCAAGATCGGGCGCCTGCCCGGCGTCAGCGTGAAAGCAGCCTATTCCCAGGCGTGATGCACCGCCTAACCGCACACCTTTCGAAGACATACCTGCACTTGCCTGCAAACCACGGCCCAACTGCTGCCGAGACAGCCACAAACATCGCCCCAGCACCACGCCTTACAAGTGTCAGCAAACCGCGGCCCAAACCCCAGTGGCGCTTCAGGGCATCAGGCACGTAGCCGGGACATGGCAGGCCGTCTTCACACGCACCCCCGGATCTCGTCCAGGGACCCGATTTTGTTTTCTTCCATATACCGCTCGATGCCGTCTATGATGTCCAGGCACATGTCCGGCTTCATGAAGGTGGCCGTCCCCACCTGGACGCAGGTCGCCCCCGCCATGATATACTCGATGGCGTCCTGCCATGTGGTGATGCCGCCCAGGCCCATCACAGGGATGCCCACGGCCTTGCAGACCTGGTGGGTCATGCGCAGGGAGATGGGTTTGATGGCCGGCCCGGACAGCCCCGCATAGACATTGTTGAACACCGGCTTGCGGGACTTGATGTCGATGGCCATGGCCAGGTACGTGTTGGTCAATGACACCCCGTCCGCGCCCTCTTCCTCGCACATGCGGGCCAGGCCCACTATATCTTCGGCATTGGGCGAGAGTTTCACCACCATGGGGTGATGGCACGCCGCCCTGCAAGCGCGCACCAGGGGCCTCGCCACCTCGGTCTTCACACCGAAGTTCATCCCGCCGGACTTCACATTGGGGCAGGAGATATTCAGTTCCAGGATGTCGAACCGGGGGCCAACCGCAGTTGCCTGCCCCGGTGACGGGTTCCCGGTTGGATCCCCGATCGTTGCCGATACCGCTGCATCGGTAGTGGCGGTTGCCTGCTCCGATGACAGGTTCACGGATGGGGCCCCATCCCCCGTCGGCCTTCCCGTAGGTGACACCGCCCCCAAAGCAGGCCCCTTCGGAGCCGCGGGTTCCTGCGTTTGCCCCGCTTCCAGCATATACAGCCCCTTGATGTAGTCTTCCTCGCTGTGCCCGCCCAGGTTCACGATGTTCACCACGCCCAGGCTGTTTATCCATTCACACTCATGGTCAATGAACGCCCGCACCCCGGGGTTTTCCAGCCCCACGCTGTTCATGATCCCCGATGCGGTTTCCCAGATGCGGATGCCGTCGTTGCCCGCCACAGGGTGTTCGATGAGCCCTTTGGAACTCAAGCCCCCCACCCGCCGGATGTCGAAATACTCCGCCAGTTCCCGTCCGAACCCGCAGGTGCCGCTGGCCAGGACCACCGGGTTTTTAAAGCCGACGCCCGCAAACCGGGTGTATTGCCGTGGCTGCTTGTTCATACAGATACCTACTCCTACATATTCACGCAAACCCAAACACCTCGTGCCCTGGGAACACCGGCCCGTCCTTGCATGCCTTTTTGTTGCCACTTTTGTTTTTGCAGGTGCAGACCAGGCAGGCCCCTATGCCGCAGGCCATGCGGTTTTCCATGGACACGTGGAACTGCGCCCCGGAACCGCTGGCCAGGTACTTTTGGTACAATACCCGCATCATGATCTCGGGCCCGCAGGTGAGTATGGCGTCATACTGCGCCGCGTCCACATCGTCGGTGACAAACCCGCCCACGTTCACGGTCACCTTGTCCGCCACGTCCATGTATTCCTTGATGAGGATCCCTTCGTCGCTAAACCCCAAGTACACGTCGAGGCGCATGTCAGGGTACAATCCCCGATATACCTTGCAGGCCAGGTAGAACGGTGCTATGCCCACGCCTCCGCCCACCATGGCTATTTTCGTCCTGCCGATATGTTTTGCGGTGGTGTCCCCAGCGCAGTCCCCGGTGCAGTCCCCGGTGGTGTCCCAGGCGCAGTCCCCGGTGGTGCCTCCGCCGCTCTCTCCGGCTTTGCCGTCATGTGCCGAAACGCCCGCCGCATCCCCGGTGGTGTCCCCGCCGCAGTCCCCGGTGGTGCCCCCGCCGCTCTCTCCGGCCGTGCCGTCATGTGCCGAAACGCCCGCCGCATCCCCCGCCGGGTTGTCCGGGAACCCGTTCCCATGGGGGCCGTCGCAAGTGATGGCGTCCCCCGGTTTCAGCCCGGAAAACAGCTTCGTCCCGCGCCCCACCACCTTGTATAGGAAACTCACCGTGGCCCCGTCTGCATCGAACACGCTGATGGGCCTGGACAGCACCGGCTCCGTTCCCCAGCTGCGCAGCATGAAGAAACGGCCGGGGCGTATGGGGGCGCCGGCGCCCACACCCAAGTCAACCTTCATCAGATAGAAGTCCTTGGATAGGGCTTTGTTTTCAATGATGTGTCCCTGGGAAACCTTGCTGCACACAATCGATCCCACTGCGTCCTCCGTCATTTGGGCAAAACCATCGCCTACCTGCCCGCCCCCTACTTCTTGCCGCCCTCTTTCTTCGCCTTTTTGTTGCTGTCCAGCACTTTCTTGGCGATCATCAGCAGGTGCAGCTTGAAATTGTCCTCGGTGTCCTTCACGTCCAGCCCGGTGCTGACCTTCACGTGTTCCAGGCAGGAGACCACCTGTGACTCTTCCATACCCAGTTCCTGGGCGGTCTGCCCGGGCGACTCCTTGCATTTGTAATACTTGGTCAGGACGCGGATCTCCTCGGGGGTGAGCTGCTTGAACACGATGGAAGTGATCTTCTCCCCGTAGTTGGTGACCATGGCATTGATACTGGAATATATTTCCATGCCCATGTATTCCAGCACCGTGCGCTCTTTCTTGAATATCTCCCCGGCGCGCACCGCATCCTTTGCGAACTGGAACGTGTCCTCTATCCCCTGAAGACCGGTTTCGGGCAGGCCGATGCCCACCCGCACCTTTTCTTTCAGCTGGAGGCCTTCCAGGATGGCCACCGCCTCTTTCTCGTATTCCGGCAGGATGTTCAGGATCGTTTCTTTGGAATGGGCGATCAGGAACGTGGCCACGCCGCGCCCCGTGTAAAAATACTGGTTCTCGTGGATGTTCCTGTTGATTTCCGGCACCGACTTGATACCTGCGAGCGTCTCTTTCAGCCGCTGCTTGTCCTCAAAAGGCGCCGACCCGGCCAGGGGGAACAGGAAAGCCACCGCCAGAAAATAGTCCCTGTCCACATTGAACCCGAACTCTTTCCCGAACTCCTTCACCAGGTTCTCATCTTCATAGAACCGATTGACAATGTCATTGAAATATGTCACATAGTCAATGGTCGCCATGTTCCCATGCATACGCTACCTCCTCCCACCTAGTTCTCGCTCGCCTTCCGGCTGGCCTCCTCCGCTTCGATGCGTTTCAGGTTCTCCTTCTCGTAGGTGTTGAACACGGACTCGCTGAAAGAACCGGCCGAGATGTACCCGTCATACCAGTCCATGGAGTCAAAATACGCCTGCAGGTCCTCCCGTTGGAACAGCCGCCCGTGCCGCGCGTAGATCTCGTTGCGCGCCAGCTCCAGCTCCATGGCGGACAGGACATACAGCTCCGCCGCGGCATAGTACCTGCGGTCGCTCTCCGGCAGGACGTAGCCGCCGTTTGCGGCCGGCGGGCGGTACCCCGACACGTCGGACGCGGAGGAGGCACCTGTGCTTCCACCGCCATTGCCGCTGTCGCCCCCCACCGGCTGGCTGGAACGCAGGGGCAGCATGTACCCGATATCCGCCCGCGTGGGGTTGATGTGGATCTCGGATATGCAGGTGTCGTTGTATACCGTGCCGGACTCCACGGCACGGATCTGTATGCGCACGAATGTGGTGTCGATGGGTGCGGGAAGCTCATACACATCAGCTTCATAATACCCCGCCGTCAGCCGCACGTTCTGGGTGGACCCGTCCGAGAACCCCAGCGTGACCTCCGTGGGCCGGTTGCTCTCGTAATACTGCTTTTCGGTTTCCCTGTAGCCGGCCACGATGGCGATGCCCGTCACAGTGACCTCGCCCCCGTCGGCGGTGTCGAAGCGTATCCACTCGCCCACGCCGTCGCCGTACTCGCCCTCCGTCCATGCGGTCTTGTAGTTCCAGTCCACCAGGCTCGTCGCGCCGTAGTACGCCCCCGGGTCCAGCACAGAGGAAGCGGACACCCACCAGTCAAAGCCCCCGTAGGTGTAGCGCGCCGCAGGGTATGGCGTGTAGTCATCCTCAAACGCCTGGGTGGTCGGCTGCGCGGCCGTGGTTTCGGCAGGCGCGGCCATGGTGCCGGCAGGCGCGGCCGTGGTGGCGGCAGGCGCGGCCGTGGTGGCGGCTTCTGGGGGGGCAGGTGCCGCTGTCACGGCGGGTGCCGCTGCGGTGGATGGGGCGTCCCACGATCCCCCTGAACCGGCGCCCCCCCCGTCGTCGTCATCCTCTTCGTCCCCGCTCCCTGGCGGTGTCGCAGACGGGTTTTCCCAGTCTTCAGCCTCGCCGCCGTTTTCCATCAGCTCCGTGGCTTCCTCTATGCGTTCTTTGGCGTCGCTGTAGCTGCGTACCTTGCGGAACTGCTTGATGGCTTTCTCGTACTCGCCCTCATCCATCAGGCTCTCGGCATATGCGTAGATGGCGCCGTTTGCCCTATCGGCGCTGTCCCGGTAGTCGCCCAGCTCCTTGAATGCCTCCGCCGCCGCCGTGTATTCGCCCTGCGCTTCCAGGTCGCTCGCCTTTTTGTAGGCCAGCATCGGCAGACCCACGAAATACGCACCGGCGCCCAGCCCGCCCAGCACTATGAGCACGACCAATATGACTATGACGACCTTTATGAAACCGCCCTTTTTCTTCTTCATGATGTCCTCCGCATTTCTTCCACAGCCGCCTCGACACTATCATCATCAGCCACCGGGCCTGCCGCAGTTCATCCGCCGGACGGCGCCGGATTGCATCGGATGGCACCCAGTTTGCCCCTGCACCCGTCCCCAGGTCTTACCGCTACAGGTCACTCCTCAGCCAGCTGGTGAGCCATCGGGGCGGGTCCGAGCAGCCAAGGCGCATCCGGCGGTTGCGACTCTTACCTCTGCACCCGCCCGGAGGCGTCGCCCCCTGCCAGCGTGTCCACGTCGGCGCGGGTCACCAGGTTGAAATCCCCAGGTATGGTGTGCTTCAGCGCGGACGCCGCCACGCCGAACTCCAATGCACCTTTCATGTCCTTCCCGTCCAAAAACCCGCAAATCACGCCGGCGGCAAATGAGTCGCCGCCCCCCACCCTGTCCACGATGGGCGTGATGGAATATTTGCGGGAATGGTAGAACTCACGGCTCTTCCCGTCCATGACACAGGCCGACCAGCCGTTGTTGGAAGCGGAGAAACTCTCCCTCAGCGAGCTGATGATGTAGTCGAACCCGAACTTGTCCGCCATCTGGTTGAATATGTCCACGTACCCGGCCAGTTCCAGCTCCCCGCTGGTCACGTCCGTCTTCCCGGGCTTGAAACCCAGCACCTTTTCGGCGTCTTCCTCGTTGCCGATGCACACATCCACATACTGCATCAGGTTCGTCATGATCCTCTGGGCCTTTTCTGACGACCACAGTTTCTTGCGGAAATTCAGGTCCACGGACACACGCACGCCATGGGCTTTGGCCGCTTTCAGCGCAGTTTCAGTCAGGGCCGCCGCGCTGTCGCTCACAGCCGGGGTGATCCCCGTGAAGTGGAACCAGTCGCACCCCGTGAAAATAGCGTCGAAGTCGAATTCCTTTCCCGTGGCGGTGGCGATGGACGAATTTGCCCTGTCGTACAGCACCGTGGACGCCCGCATGGCCGACCCGCTCTCCAGGAAATATATCCCCAGGCGTTCCCCGCAGCGGGCTACGTGCCCCACGCCCACACCAAATTTGCGCAGCGCCGCCACGGCACATTCGCCGATGGGGTTTGCGGGCACCGCGGTCACGAACTCCACATCATGCCCGTAGTTGACCAGGCTCACGGCCACATTGGCCTCGCCCCCGCCGTAGCTTACCTCGAACTCATCCGACTGGATGAATTTCTCATGTCCGGGTGTGGCCAGCCTCAGCATTATCTCGCCCATTGTCACGATCTTTCCCATAATTCACTCTCCCTTTCTCATACCTCACACACTGCCGCCACATCTTTGCGGTACACCACGTGACCGCCTGCCAACTCCCGCAACCGCATCAACCAGCGCGGCAAGGCATCTCGCGGGACGCCGGCATCTAGCACTGTACGTCGTCTTTTGCTATACGTCGTCTCACACTGCGCACCATTTTGCGCGCGCGCCATCTTACACTGCACACCGCCTCGCACATGCGCATCGTCTCACACTGCACATCGTCTCGCACATGCGCATCGTCTCGCAAGGGCGTGTCATCTCACACTGTGAATCACTTTGTACGGTGCGACACTTCGCACTGTGCGACACTTCGCACGGTGCGACACTTCGCACTGTACATCATCTCATGCGGTGCATCATCTCACACTGCACATCGCCTCGCACATGCGCATCATCTCACACTGCACATCGCCTCGCACGGCGCACCTCACACTGCACATCGCCCTGCGCGGCGCGTCACTTCGCCCTGTACTTGCGCACCGCTTCCACGAACTCCTGCGCCTTCGCCGTCACGGCGGCGTAGTCGCCGGTCTTTGCGCCCTTGGTCAGGCTGGAACCCGTGCCCACGGCACATGCGCCCGCCGCCAGCCACTTCTCTACATTGTCCACGTCCACACCGCCCGAGGGCATGAAATTCCCTTGGGGCAATGGGCCCAGCAGCGAGGATATCATCCCCGGGCCGGCTACGTTTCCCGGGAACACTTTGATGATGTCGCACCCCGCTTCCAGCGCCTGTATCGCCTCCGTGGGGGAGAAGATCCCCGGCATCATGGGCACCGCATAGCGGTTGCACAGCTTGATGGTGTCCAGGTTCAGCCCCGGGCTCACCACATATGCCGCACCCGCCAGGATACATGCCCTGGCCGTCTCCGGGTCCAGCACGGTCCCTGCGCCGATGACCACCTCAGGGTTGGCGGCGTATTTGCCCACCATCGCCTCGATGATGCCCACCGCACCGGGCACCGTCATGGTGATCTCGATAAAGTGGATCCCCCCCGCCACCACGGCGTCGATGATCTTCTCGCCCTGCTCCTTGCTGGTCGCGCGCACCACCGCCACCAGGCACTCCTCTTTCATCTTTGCGATGACCTGCTCTTTCCTCATACCACATCAACCTCCCTTGCTGCGGGGTCGCCCACGGTTGCCGGGCCATTTGCCGGCATTTCTTCACCCCTGCACCGTTCCATATCCCATGGCGACACGATAGCCGCCCGATTTCACTGCACCGGCACCGATTTCGCCCGCCCGTGCAGTTCATAATAAAACAGGTACTGCTGCATGATGCCTGATATCCCGTCAAAATCACCCTGGGGGAACCCCTCCGGGTAATGCCTCCCCAGTGCCTGCTTGATATGTGTGTCCACTGGGAAAGCATCCAGGTGCCCCAGTGCGAACAGGCACACGCAGTCCGCCACCTTGTTCCCCACGCCGCTAAGGGTTTTGAGCGCTTCCCTTGCCTGGGGGTAGTCCATCCCGGCGATCCCATCCAAATCCACGTCGCCTTGCAGCACCTGCCTTGCGGTCTTGATGATGTAAGGGCCCCGGTACCCCAGGCCGCATGCGCTCATTTCCTCCGGTGTGGCCGCCGCCAGCGCTTCCGGCGTGGGGAAACTGTGGTATCCCACAGAAACACAGCCGGCTGGATCGCCACCGCCATATCCTGCCGATCCGGATATGCCGCTGCCGTCGGATTCATCATTTGCGCCACCCGGCTGGCCGTCCCCGCATCTTGCGCCGATCGGCCAAACGCCTCCGCCGCCCGTCTGCGGCGGCGCATGTCCACCCTGCGCATACCCGCCTCCCCGCCATACCCAGGCCGTCTTTCCTTCCCCGAAACGCTCGCACAAGGCCGCCACGCTCCGCCTGATACGGGTGATATTGTTCTGCTGGGATATGATGAATGTCACCAGCGTCTCCCACAGCTCCTGGCGCAGTATGCGCAGCCCGCCGCCGCACGATGCCGCATCCCGCAGATGCCCCCCCGCATCCATCGCGCAGCGGACGATCCCGCCGTAATCCCGCTCCAAGTCAAAATACCGCTTCCAGATCCCCTCAAATTCCTCATCGCCGCAGGAAAATGTGGTTTCGTTGCCCCTCTGTGTGATTTCCAGGTATCTGCCATGCGCCACCAGCGACGCCCGCACCGCACCCTGCCTGCGGCCTGCACCGCCTGACGCCCCAGGGTCCGGTCCGTCCGCCGCCCCGTATCCGGACGTATCAGACGCCGCCCCAACATGCAACACACCATGCACCGCACCCTGCCCGCGGCCTGCACCGCTTGACGCCCCAGGATCCGGTCCGTCCGCCGCCCCGTCATACTGCGGCAGCATCTCCATGCGGAAGCATTGCCCCGAACGGCATATCTGCGCTATGTCAAAGTAATCCTGGGACACACGGACCGGCATCAGATCCTCCCTTCCAATGCGCACTTCGCCGCAGTCACCGGGGACGCCAGGTATATCTCCACTTTGGGGGTGCCCATCCGCCCCAGGAAATTCCGGTTGTTGGTGGCCACCACCCGCTCCCCGTCGGAGAGTATCCCCCCGGTCCGCCCGCAGCACAGCCCACACCCGGGGTTGGTGATGATGGCGCCCGCTTCCGACAGTATGCCCAATGTGCCGTCGGCGATGGCCTGGCGGTATATGCCGACACTGGCCGGCGTGACGATGAGCTTCACGAAAGGCGCCACTTTCCCGCCTCTTAGCACCTGCGCCGCCGCCTGCAGGTCTTCCAGCCGCCCATTGGTGCAAGACCCGATGAACACCTGGTCGATGGGCAGGCCCGCCAGCTCCGATACCGGGCGGATGAGATCCACCTGGGACGGGCAGGCCATCACCGGCACGAAATCTTCCCCCCGGTAACGCAGGGCGCCGCCTTCGCCGCCAACCATCCCGGCCGTCGCCTTCACATCCAACCTGCGCAGCCGCCCCGCTCTCCCGGCGCCGCCATCCATAACCGGCCGCGGCCCGCCTGCAAACCTCACATAATCAGCATCCACATCCCCGAAAATACCCGCCTGTTCCGCCGTCAAGGCATCCAGGGCGCAGTATGCGGCGGTCTTTTCGTCCGGCGAGAATATGGCGCACTTCGCCCCCGCCTCCACCGCCATGTTGGCCATGGTCATGCGCCCCGCCACGGACAGGTCCCTCACCGTCCCCCCCGCAAATTCCAGCGCGCAGTAGGTGGCGCCGTCCGCACCCAGGTCACCTATGAGAGTCAGGATCATGTCCTTGGCTGTCACGCCGTCCGGGAGTTTCCCGTCTATTTCCACACGGATGGTCTGGGGCACCTTCACCCACATGGTACCCGTGCCCAGGATGGCGGCCATCTCCGTATAGCCCACACCCGAGGAGAATGCGCCCACGCACCCGTATGTGGTGGTGTGGCTGTCCGTCCCGAAACAGATGTCGCCGGGCTTGACGTACCCCGCCTCGGTCATGAGCTGGTGGCAGATGCCGTCGCTGCGGTGCACATGGGCCATCCCATATTCCTGCGCAAAGGCATCCCCGGCATGGAAATGCCGCACGTCGTCTTGCTGGCTCGCCGGCACCAGGTGGTCGTAGATCAATACCGCCCTGTCCGGGTCCCATATCTTCGAAAACCCCATCTCCCGGAATTTGTCCGCCACGAAGGGGATGAAAATGTCGTGTATCATCACCCGGTCCACCGGCACCGTGACGATGTCACCCCCATGGACCCTATGCCCCACCTTGTTGCTGATGATTTTCTCTATCGCAGTCAAACCCATCTATATATCCCCTCGGGCATTCACCCTGCCCACTGCGTTTCTCCGGACTGCCCGCATGATGGCCCCGGGTTCACCCCAGCCCGTTCTTCCTCCTCATGGCACCCGCCGGACCGCCGCATGATGGCTCCGGGTTCACCCCAGCCCGTTCTTCTTCTTCATAATGCCCACCAGGTTGCCTATGCGATGGCCCCGGGTTCAGCACTGCCCGTTCTTCCTCCTCATGGCGTTCACCAGCCCGCCGGCCTTGATGATGTCCAGCATGTTCTCCGGCAGTGGCGCGATGGGGTAGGATCGCCCCCTGTATATGATCTCACGGTTTACGACGATATCCAGCCCGTCGCCCTCCCGCACCGCATCCGGCAGGTCCCCCTGCTCGATGAGCAGCAGCCCGTTGTTGATGGCATTGCGGAAAAATATGCGGGCGAATGACTTCGCCACCACGCACGCCACCCCCAGGGCCTTGATGATCTCCGGCGCCTGCTCCCGGGAGGAACCGCAGCCGAAATTCTTGCCCGCCACGATGACATCCCCTGGCGCTATCATCCCCGCCAGCTCCGGCCGCAGGGGTGAAAACGCATAGGGCTTCATGTCCTCGACGGTTTTCATGGCCAGGTACTCCGTGGGGATAATGATGTCCGTGTCGATGTCGTCCCCCAGCGCCCAGATACGGGCATGGATGACGTCCCCGGCCCCCGCCGCCCCGTCCACAGGTGCACCCTTGATGGTGTTGCCATTTTCCATACCGACATTTCCCATGCCGCTGTTTGCCTCCGTGCCTGTGGCGCCGCCGTCATGCGCAAAACCCATGCCCGCGCATGCACCCTTCGCCACAATCACCCTGCTTTATCAGTGATGCCCGCCGCCAACATCACATACCCACATCACACTGCTTTCGCGATGGCCCCCGCCACCGCTAACATCACATACCCACATCACACTGCTTTTGCGATAGCCCCTGCCGCCGCCAACATCACATACCCACATCACACTGCTTTCGCGATGGCCCCCGCCACCGCCGACGCCGCCACCGTGGCGGCCGACGCCAGGTACACCTGTGAGGAGGGGTGTCCCGCCCGCCCTTTGAAGTTGCGGGTGCCTGTGCTGATGAGGACCTCGTTCTCGCCGATGACGCCCTGGCATGCGCCCCAGCACACGCTGCAGTTGCTGTTCACCACTATGGCCCCCGCTTCCAGGAACGTGTCGATGAGCCCCTCGTCCAGCGCCTGGCGATACACCGTGGCGCTGGCGGGTGATACCAGGAACCGCACGTGGGGGGCGACCTTTTTACCCCGCACCACCTCAGCGCCCACCCGCAGGTCGTCTATGCGCCCGTTGTTGCAGGAGCCCAGGAACGCTTCGTCGATGTGCGTCCCCGCCACCTCGTCCACGCTGTCAAGATTGTCCACGAAGTCCGGTTTCGCCACCACCGGGCGGACTTGCCCCAGGTCAAATGAATATGTCTTTATGTAATGGGCGTCCGGGTCACTAAAAACCGGTTTCTTCGCCTTGCGCCCGTGTGCCGCCAGGTATTCCGTGGCCTTTTCGTCCGGCCCGAAGAGCCCCGTCTTCGCCCCCGCTTCCACCGCCATGTTGCACAGCACCATCCGCTCGTCCACGGAAAGTGCACCGGCGCCGTCGCCGCAAAACTCCATCGCCTGGTAGTTGCACCCATTGGCCCCCACCGTGCCGATGATGGTGAGCATGAGATCCCTGGCATACACCCCATCCGGCAGCCGGCCGCAAAGCTCGATGCGCACCGACTCCGGCACCATCACCCAGGACTTGCCCGTCACCATCCCATAAAGGAAATCCGTGCAGCCCACGCCGGTGCCGAAAGCGCCTAATGCCCCGTAGGTGCAGGTATGGGAGTCCGCCCCGAAAATCAATTCCCCCGGGCATACATAGTTTTCCATCATGATCTGGTGGCAGACACCCCGGCCCTCATAGTAATCGATGCCGTAGAGCTTGGCGAAATCCCGCATCTTCTTCTGTGAAGCGGCGGTTTTCGCACTGTCAGAGGGCACGTTGTGGTCGGCGATGAACACCAGCCGCCCCGGCTCCGCCACCACCGGGTGCTTGAGCTTGTTGAACATATCCACCGTCAGGTGGGTGGTGCCGTCATTGCTCATCATGCGGTCCAGCCGCACGGTATGTATCTCGCCCGGCGAAACTGCCGGCACGCCTGCCGCCGCCGCGATGATCTTCTCCGCCATCGTCATCCCCATGATATGTTCCTTTCAATCACTTCCGCAACTGCCTGCTGCGCCCATCTTCACGTACGTGTCCTAACACCCATACCTTCATGCAAATGCCCTCACACTCATGTCATCACGCACGAGTCCTAACGCACATACCCTCATGCACGTGTCCTGACACTCATACTTTCACGCTTATACCTTCATGCTCATGTCATCACGAACGTTTCCCAACGCTCATGCCTTCACGCACATGACTTCATGCAAATGCCTTCACGCTCACGCCGCCCCGTCGTCCAGGAAAGCGATGAGCCCGCCATGATCCAAAATATTCTGCATGTACGGCGGCAGTTTCGTGCAAGGGTACCGCTCCTCGCCCTCGTCGCCGAAAACCCCCGCCACGCCCGCCTCCAGGTCCAGCGTCATCTCGTCGCCGGTCGCCACCGCATCAGGCAAACCCTTGCAGACAATGGCCGGCAGGCCGATGTTTATGGCATTGCGGAAAAATATCCGCGCGAAAGACTTCGCCACCACAGCCTTTACACCCAGGGCCTTGAGCACCGCCGGGGCCTGCTCCCTGGAAGAACCGCAGCCGAAATTCTCGCCGCCCACCACGAAATCCCCGGGCTTCACTTTCCCGGGGAACCCCGGGTCCAATGACTCGAATGTGTGGGCGCTCATCTCCTCCACCGTCGGCAGCAGGAGGTACTGCGACGCCAGTATCTGGTCCGTGTCCAGATCATTGCCAAACTTGAAAACCTTTCCCATGGAAACCTCCGCATCAGACCCAACCCACACGCCACATCCACCCACGCAGATGCTCGCCTGCCAGGCCGCCGGGCCTTGCCCACATCGGACCCAACCCACGCAGCACATCAGTCTACAACTTGCGTCAGCTCGCAACGCATGCCCACCTACATCCCAGGCGCGACCCCATCCCTGCGCAACTGCACTCCATTCTACCACGCCCCATGCCGTTTTGGCAATACAAAACCACAAAACCTTCGACGCCCCAAACACAACAACGCCCGCAGCTGTACCACAGGCGTTGCATTTTACGAAAACCCAATATAAAATCTGATGGCGGCGATAGTGGCGCCGGCGTCAGTTGTCGATGAGTTTGTTGCCGTCGTTCCAGCTGTAGAGCTTGCGAAGCTCCTTGCCGGTGCTCTCCAGCTGGTGGGCGGCCTCCCTCCTGCGCATGGCGTTGAAACCGGGGCAGTTGGCCTGGTTTTCCAGCAGCCAGTTCTTGGCGAATGTACCGTCCTGGATGTCGGACAGCACCTTTTTCATGGTCTTCTTCGTCTCTTCGGTGATGATCTTCGGCCCGGTGGTGTAGTCGCCGAACTCCGCGGTGTTGGACACCGAGTAGCGCATCCCGGCGAAACCGCTTTCGAAGATCAGGTCCACGATGAGTTTCATCTCGTGGATGCACTCGAAATATGCGCTCTCAGGCTCGTAACCGGCCTCCACCAACGTCTCAAACCCCGCCTTCATGAGCGCGGTCACGCCACCGCACAGCACCGCCTGCTCGCCGAAAAGGTCCGTCTCGGTCTCCTCCCGGAAGGTGGTGGCCAGCACGCCCGCGCGGGCGCCCCCGATGGCCAATGCGTATGCCAGAGCCAGATCCCTGGCCTTGCCTGTGGCATCCTGATGGACCGCGACCAGGCACGGCACGCCTTTGCCCTCCAGGTACTGGCTGCGCACGGTGTGCCCGGGGCCTTTGGGGGCGATCATGGTCACGTCCACGTCGGCCGGCGGCACGATCTGCCCGAAATGGATGGAGAACCCATGGGCGAACATCAGCATCTTCCCCGCGGTCAGGTGGGGCTCGATGGATTCCTTGTACAGTTTCGCCTGTTTCTCGTCATTGATGAGTATCATGATGATATCCGCGCGCTTGGCCGCCTCGGCGGCGGTGTAGACTTCCAGCCCCTGACCCTGCGCCTTTTTCCAAGACTTGCTGCCCTCGTACAGGCCCACGATCACGTGGCCGTGGCCGGACTCCTTGATGTTGAGCGCATGGGCGTGCCCCTGGCTGCCATAGCCGATGACAGCAATGGTCTTGCCCTCCAGCAGCGCCAGGTTGCAGTCTTCCTGATAATAGATCTTTGCCATTTCTTCCTCCGTTCCCCGCCGCATCCGCGCGGGCATCTATGTTTCATAAAATACTTTCTGATTATGGCAGATATCTGACATCCTCCGAGCCCCGGGGGGGGCGGGCTACTGTCGTAACGTGATTTCTTAGGACACTATGGTAAATACCTGACATCCTCCGAGCCCCGGGACAACCCCGTGAGTCCGGTCCTGGCCAGTTCCAGTATCTCGTAGTCTTCCAGCAGATTGATGAGCGCGTCCAGCTTAGACTGGTCGCCGGTGAGCATCACCGTGAGGGAATCCTTGCTCACGTCCACGATGGATGCGCGGAAAATATCCGATATCGCGCTGATGGCCTGGCGCTCGGTGGCATTGGCCCGCACCTTCACCATGATGAGTTCCCGGAAAACCGAACCGTCCGGGCGCAGCTGCTTGATGTCACGCACGTCTTCCAGTTTGCTCAGCTGTTTCTCTATCTGCTCCAATATCTCCTGGTCGCCCATGGAAACCACGGTCATGCGCGAGTAGCGCGGGTCCGCCGTCACGCCCACGGTGAGGCTTTCGATATTGTACCCTCGGCGGCTGAAAAGCCCCGCCACCCGGCTGAGCACCCCCGAAGCGTTATCCACCAAAAGCGACAAAACGATCCTGTCCATGCCTTAACACCCTCCCTGTATATCCAGGCCCCGCAAGGCCAACACCCATCCCCGTTACAAAAGCGACTTTGACACCATCGACCATTCCCTGTATATCCAGGCCCCGCAAGGCCAACACCCATCCCGGCCACACAACACACAAGTCCCACACACCACACAAACCTCATGCACTGCATAAGCTGCCACACACCCCACAAGCCCCATGCATCCCACAAGCCGCCGTGCATTTCGTGATACCCCCTTGCGTCGCACAAAGCATATCATACCAACCAAGCCGGTATTTGTCAACCATTTGCGTGGGCCGCCCCGCCCATGTACATCCTCATGCAAAACCGCTTCCCCGTCTCGGTGCGAAACACCCGGTCGTATGCGCTTTTTATGGCTTCGGGGCCCATTTCCTCTTCCAGCATGTTCACCAGGAAATCCGCCTCCAAGAGGATTTGGTAATCCGGCCCGTCCACGCCCGTGTATGTGTGGTGGTGGGCGACGAGGAAGCACACCCTGTCCGTCACGTCGCCCGGGACCCCCAGCCCCGCAAGAATCTCCCTGGCAGGACCTGGCCCCAGCTCCTCCTGGTGCGCCCCCGCAGAACTGCCATATTTTTCCAGGCTCGGGCGGATCCCGATGTCATGCACCAGCGCCGCCGTTTCCAGTGTGAACAGCGTCCTGCCATCCAGGCCTTCCAGCTGCCCGATGGTTTTCGCGAACCCGTGCACCTTCAGAAAATGCCCAACCCTGTGCGCCGCCCCCGCCTCATATGCGATCATGGCGTCAACCAGTTTGGCCAACACCGCCTCCGCATCTTTTCCCTGCACGCTGTCCATGTACGCCCCCATTTTCCATGTCGCAAGCCGTCTTTCCATGCCATGCGCCACTCACACCCCCCACACGGTGATCTCCATCCCTTTGTAGTTCTCCACCCGCCGGTAGATGCGCTCGTCCCAGGCCTTGGTCCCGGTCTGGTCGCAGATGATCAGGTGGGCTGACTCGGGGG
>JAISUG010000084.1 GCA_031272185.1 Lachnospiraceae bacterium | reverse complement strand
TCCGCGCTCTCCGTGGAGGTGGACGGGCTCCAGCGGGTGCTGCCCCAGGACCAGCTGGGCGTGAACACCATGGACTACGTGACGCTCCAGCTCAAACCCGGCGAGGAACTGCGCTTCGTCTGGAACGTGCGCGCCATGGAGCCATATGAGGATTTCGACGGCTACACCCACGACACCTACTTCCGGGACCAGATCTACCTAGGGTCTATCGAGTGGGAGGACCTCAAAACCCTCTTCCCTGACTTCGTGGCCGCCAAACCCGGCACATACGAAGGCAAGGCGGCGTTCGCCTACAGCACCAGCACCGCCGGCCCCTTCCTGGGCGCCACCGGCTACGCCGAGGCCACCTTCACCGCCACCGTGAACGAACCGTGACGCAGCGACAGCCTCTCGGGCATAAACATGACAGGATACATGGCTGCACGGCTGCGCAGCGACACACCGCAGCGCCCCCGCCACAAACCCATCAGACGAAAAGGCGCCGCCCACCGGGGTTCCCCCCGGGGCGGCGATTTGTCGACCCACCGTTTCAATGCATCGGATCCCATGGCCGTAAATCCAGCTCAAACGTAGCTTCATCATCCCACCGTTTCAATGCCCCGGATCCCATGGCTGCAAATCCAGCTCAAACGCAGAACACCGAAGGTCTTTGTAAACCTCCAGGGTACTTCAACCTCCCATAAGCCGGAAAAAGTGGCAAAATTTCCATTTTGTTAACTTATGGGAGTCATGGCACACGACGACGCCCAGCAAAACCAGCCGCACGGCTGCGATCTTTTTCGCATATGCAAGGGCATCTTCCCGCCCTTGGCGATGTTTTTTCCCTCATCAATAGCATAGGCAGCATCGGCGGCATGTGTGGCATCTACTCAAACAGCGCACACCCTTGGGACTTGAACTCCTCGATTTTAGCCATCAGTTCATCCACGCCGATCTCCATCTGGTCAGCGAGGCAGCCGTAGCAGAAAAACCGCTCGACACCCCTGCCGAGCAGCTTTCGGTTCAGGCCCATCTCATTTTTCGAAGCGATGGTCCTCCCGCACGCATAGCAGGTTTTCATTTCCAATGTCATGCACCTCTTCCCGGGCCAAGAATCCAGGGCCGCTGCCGGCACCCCCCTACACCAGGCGCTACCGCCTTTGCGCCTCTTCCGGACTCCCTGTTGCGGCTTTTGCCGGGACACACCCACTTACATCCCAGAACTCCCGTCCGGCCGAAGGCCAGAAGGGGATCGGTGACGGTTTTTGCCGGGGCATACACCTCCCTACATCCCTTTGACGGCGAACGTGGGCATGTCTTTCCCCCGGTACTCCGTATCCAGGATGCCCAGCTGCGTCCTTATCATGTCCCGCATGGCGAATGCCCTGCGCAGGCAGTAGCTGTTAAAGTCCCCGGCCGTGATGTCGTTTGCCGAGCGCACCTGCGGGAAAAGGAGCTTCAGGTATGCCGTGGCTATCCGCTTCACAGCCTCCGTGTCTCTGGTGTCCGCCCCGTCGGGCACGACGACCAGTGCATCCACGATGGCGCGGTAGCTCATGTCGCTGCGCAGCTCGTGTAGGATGGAGCAGAAGTACTCGGAGTTCAGCGCCCACCCGGACACTTTCAGATCCTCGTTCATCCTGGGGATGTTCCACCCTTTGATGAACCCGTGGAAGCGGTCGATCAGCGCCGATTCGTGGAACGCTTTGGGCATTTCCTTGAACATGTTGGCAAAACCGCCCGCATCCATGGTTTGCTTGCTGATGTTGCCGCAAAGGACGAACCCGGCGTCAGCGACCCGTTCGTAGGAATCGAAGTTGATAACGCCGGACTCCAGGTAGGCTTTCAGGACCGTGCGCATCTCGTCCACGTCGCCGAACTGGATGGTCTGGATTTCGTCCAGTACCACGAAATCGCTGTTGGCGACCAGCCCTTCCGCATGTTTCGCCTTGTGGTAAAACAGCGTGGCGCGGCTGATCTTGCTGTCGGTGGGCAATGCGCCGAACCGGCTGACCCGCCCGAAAAGGTATGACTTCCCCGTCCCTTTGGGCGCAAGCTCGATAAGGTTCAGCCGCTTTTCCAGGAATGGCAGCAGCCGGGTGAGCATGGTAAGTTTGGTCTCCTCGTCCGCATACCCTGCCGCATTGTAGTCCACCGCCCCCAGCAGCACGTCGATCCACTCCGAGGTCTCAAATTCCCGGCGGGCATCCTTGTAGTACTCCACATCCACCACATAAGGGCAGAAGGGTTTGAATGCGGTCAGCCGGATCTTGCCCTTGTTGGCGGCCTTCCCCCTGGTGCCTTTGTCAGTATCTGTCCACAGCACGTCGGCGTCGTCCGGGGATCGGTAGCCCAGTTCCACCATCCCCCAGGTCTCCCCCCGCAACAAGTCTCCCTTCACGCCCTCCCAAACCCGGTCTTCGATGATCGTGTCCCTATAGGACAGCCCATAGTCGGGCAAGGCAAAATACACCTCCTGCTTTTCCACGCTAATCTCCACGGAGATCTTGGCGAGGATGCGCACCCGCTGGTTTTCCATGACGATGCGGTTCTTGATGGCGATCCAGTCGTCCTGGCGCGGCAGGTAGGTCTGGACGAACCGCAGGACTTCCCCCGTGTCATATTCGCCGTTCTCGTCCTCGAACTTTTTCAGCAGCCAGTCCCGCATGAAGGACGGCAGGCTCAAGGCCGAGAAGAAATTGCTTTTCCGCAAATCCTTGTAAACCACCATCTCGTCAAACACATTCCGCAGTTTTTCAACCATCGCCAAAACCTCCTAACGCACGCACCGCCATCATCCGCCCCACTCACTGGAACAGGCTGTCGAAACCGCTGTTTTCGCCGGCACCGCCCTGCACCTTCACGGTGAACCTGCCGACGGGGTTGTCGCCGTCAAAGACCTCCGCCGGGTATTCCCCTGCCTTCCCGATGTCGGTCGCAACCCGGTAGTGGTGCCCATCCACCTTTTCGGCCGGGTATGTCTTGTGGCCCACCGTGACACGCACGTCGCCCAGCTGCGTTTCACAAAACAGTGTGAACGCCGCTTTTTTCCTGAAGTTGCCGATGATGGCATCCGGGTGCATGAGCTCCACCACCACCTCCGGTTTCGTCAAGGTGAGCTCGATGACCGGCACGAGGACTTCTTCCAGGGACGCCCCGCCATGCACCTCCACGTTCTGTCTGCGGCTCCCCCGAAACCGCCCATAGTTGGCCAGGACGATGAACCCGTTCCCCTCCGTGGCAAAGGGCAGGTCACGCTGCGTCGGGGAGAAATCGGCGCCTTTCCTGCAGCAGCGCCCCCCATGCTCTCCTTTGGTGTCCGTGTCGTATTTTTCCTCCTGCCCGCTGATGACTGCCAGGCGGCTCGCCCCATGGTCGCTGGCGATGACGACCCGCCGGTATTCCCGTGACCAGAGTTTCGCAGAGACGGTTTCCAGGCAATCCGCAATCACGCCCAGCTCCTCCGCCAGGTGTATGGGCAGTTTTTCCAGGCTGTAATCATATCGGCTGGTCGCTTTGTGCTTCAGTTCGTCCAGCCGCCCCTCCTTGGGCAGTTTTGGCCCCTGCCAGTCGTTGGTGTAAAACCCGCTGTTGATGGAAGTGATGGTGGGCAGGTCAGCCTGCGCGACATGGATCCGCAGCCTAAGTCCCTCCCGCTCGCACCACCTCTGGATGAAACCTAAGAACTCCACCCCCAACGCATCGATCCAGCAAAGGGCCGTCCCATCGGCATCCAGCTTTCCGATGATTTCGTTCCGGGTGGGCAGCACATTGTATACACGTTCCACCGCCAGGCTTTCGACCTGCGCCAGAAAATCACTTTCCAATGTGTTGGTGGTTTTCTGCCATTTGTACCGGTCAAAATAATCCGAAAACAAGGCATTGAGCTTTTCACCCGCTGCAGAGTCCGCAAAGTCGTATCGCCGCAGGTAATCGGCCAATGCAGGGTAGGCCGCACCCGCTTGCGCCAGCAGTGCTTTTCCCCCCGGCCGGGAAAACCAGGCGATGAACTCACAGCGCTCCACCAGCGTCAGGTCTGTGAGCCGGTATAGGCTCTCCTCTGTGTCCATGCGGTTCCGGGACACAAAGGCGGCGATCTCCGAAGCCGGGAAGTCTTTCAGGAAAGCTTTCCGCTGCGCGTAAAACTGCGGAAAACGGCTGTCCGTGTGGGGGATGCCCATGATTGCGTCCAGCACGTTCTGTTTCAGGTCCTGGGGCCGCTGGGTCATTTCCATGACATAGCGCAGGTACCCGTCAGGCAGTTTGCCTTGCTCCACCTTCAGCCATATGAAATACAGCCAATGCTCGTAACCATCGCCTTTGATATGGGCATACAGGTTCTCCCCCGGGTGGGCGAACTGAGCGAAGGGTGCTTCGATCCCAGCCGTTGCCGCACTTACCCCGCCTGCCTGCACCAGCGCACCTGCTTCTTTCCCACCCCCCGCCTTTGTGATGTTGGCCAGGAAAGCCCTCCATTGGTCATCCGTGCCGCAGCTTTCCGGGACCTGGAACCCAGGCGCGATCTGCTTGATGCCATCATAGGCGGACTTGATGGAGCGCACCGAAAGCATCGGCTCGTGGAAAACGGCATTGGTTTTCACGTTCAGTGCAGCCTCCCCGCCTGCCAGTGCGGAAAGCATCCCTTTCATGCCATCTGCCGCGGGCAAGTCCAGGTCCCCCGGCACGAGGCAGATATGGATGTCGCTTTCGGTGTCCTCGCAGAAAAACACCCTGCGGCGGTCAAACCGCGTGGGGTCTTCCCTTTGCAGGCTGCGGACGATGCGCTCCACGCCCCGCAGGAGGAACACCACCCTGGCGTTGCCGACTTTCATGTCCTTGATCCTGGAAAGCCAAGACCTCGCTTCCTTCTCCCCGCGTAAAGCGAGGTATTCCCCCAGGCCGGTCACGAAGATGCGCTTATCCGCGCTCTTGGCATCGATGTCGCCGAAGGCGACCTCATCCAGTAGGCTGTCGAGATTTGGCCGTTTGTCCGGGGCACCGCAAAATGCGCTCACCGGCAGGGGCTTCATAAGCAGCCCCTCCAATGCGCCTTTTGCGTCCTGGTACCCACGGTCGCCGGCCACAAGGAAAAACGGGGCATTGACGCCGGTGTTTGACAGATATTCCCTGACTGCTTCCACGCTTTTCTTCCCCCCCTGATGAGATCGCATCCCGCGCCATCGCCGCCTACGCCATCCTGGCACATGCAAACGCCTGTCCGTCACGGCCATGCCCGCTGCAGGTCCGGCATCCCGCGCCACCGTCACCACGGCATCCCGGCACATGCAAACGTCTGTCCCATGCCCGCCGCGACCAGTCATTGTTTCCCCGATGCGGCGATGATCTCCATGCCCACCTGCACGTTGTCGGTGACGAGGCGGCGGATGTATGCCTCCCGGGCATCGGCCGTCATCTGGCTCAGTATGGACAGGGCTTTGTCCGATCCCCCGGCGCGGTACTGCGCCTCGGCAAGTCTTTTGACTTCCCCCTGGACCGTCGGGTGGCCATACCAGTCATATGGCTCGATCGACAGCCGTTCCAGCCGCTCTTGCACCCAGGCCGCATCTGTCAGGATCCCGTCATAGCTGCCGATGATGTGCTTCCGAAACGCTTGTGTGCGCGCCTCGTCGCTCTTCAGGTCTTCCAAGAACGTGGCGTTCCCCAAATAGACCAGCGCCCCATCCACCTCCCCCTCGGACGGGCGCAGGGCGTTCAGCGTCTCAAACACCTTTCTCCCTTGGTCATAATCGCCGTCTGCCACCATGCAAAGGATCGGCACGCGGTGACGGGCAGACCATTCTTTCGGGTTTTTCGTCCCCGTGGCGCTACGCCAGCGTTCCATCAGCTGGACACGCTTTTGGTTTTGACGGTATTCCTCCGCCTTGTCCCGGACCCTGATATTGCAGTCGCTGGTTGAGAAAACAAACATGCCAAAAGGCAGCATGGCGGCGATTTCATCGAAGTCATCCATATCCAGGTCATACAGGTAGTCTGCATACACCTCGAAAAAGAGGGGCTTCTCGTCACGAAGCAGGTCCGCCATCTGCCCGCCGTGTGTCTGCAGCTCGCCCAGGAAAGAACGCAGGCCCTCCGGCAGGATCTCCTCGCCTTTGTAGACCTTGGTAAGCCAGCTAAGCAGCCCCGCCATGTCCGGCAGTTTCTCCCGCAGCTGCTGCGCGGGGATATGGATGCATTTGAGCTTCTCCCGCCAAGCGTCAAAGCAGGCCCCGCGGGATGCGGCGGACCCGGAGAGGACATCGTTGCTCTCCTGGATCAGGCAGTACTGCGTGAGCAGTTTGCGGATCTCGTTTTCCCCCGTGGAGCGCTCCCACAGACAGGACCGTTCCACACTGAACAGACTGCGGATGTCGTCCATGAGCGTGGCTTCCCCATGGATCCCTTTCGCGAGCGCAAGGATCCGGCCCCCTTCAAACGTCCCCAGGAACGCAAGCATCGCCTTTTGGCAGTTTTCTTGGGTCAAGAACCCACCCAGGACCTCGCCTAGGCCCGGCCGGTCCTGGGACGCTTTGCCCAGCTCCAGGGCGATCGCATGGGTGTCCCTGCCTTCTTTTTGCACCAGCTGGATGTACTTTTCAACCATTTCATAGATGCCGTCCCGGTCAACTTCCGACAGCACCCACACGGGCAGCCCGAGGGCCCGCATCCGCTTTTCCACCTCCGACGCCGCCTGCCCTGGGGTGGCGCAGGCATTTTCCGGGATGCCGAATGCCTTTTCCGTCAGTGCGTAAAACGCCATCTCCTCGGGGGACATCTTCACGATCCATGTGTCCTTGTACCTTGCGGGGTTCGGGTTGCCGATGTAGTTTGCCAGCATCTCCGCCAGTTTGTCGGGGGACATCGCCTCGTGCCCGTTTTGGGAATCCCCATATCGGTAGGGTTCCTTGCCATATTCCTTGAGCAGGAAGCCCGCCAGGAACGCCGAGAGGTTGCACTGGGAAAACCCGAAATCGGTTTCCAGGGTGTCGTACAGCTCCCGGATGGAGATCTGCCCCTCACGCTCGAAGGCATCGGCGATTTTCCCTTCGATGGCGGCTTTGATTCTGGAAACCGGCAGTGCGGCAAGCCCCGGTGCTTCCCAGTACCGATCCACGTGCCAGACATTGCCTGGGGCCAGCGCCAGCGTCCTTTTTTCGATCCCCACCACCACGCCGCCGGAAGTCTGCATGCACCCATGCTTTGCGGCCGCCTTCGCCTGGGTGAGTTTGAGCATCGTTTCGGTCAATCCCCCATGGAAATCGAACACATAGGGGAACCGCCTGACCACCCGTTCCTGCATCGCGCCCAGCACGCCGTTTGCATTGGGGAAGCGCTCGCCCTCCGGGTTTTCATTGGAATACACGAGCAGCGGCCCGTTTTCGATGCGTCCTTTCCAGTCTGTGTCCAGGATGCGCCTGGCCTTCTCGTCATTGTTTTTGGACAGATTGTTGTCGTTTCCGCTGTAGTACAGCGCCATCGCGGAAAACTCCACATATTGCTCGAAAGCATCGGCGCCCAGGGGGGTGGACAGGGCGTCGATGAACAGGATGTGCCCATAGTCCGGGTTTGATGCGGCGTCTTTGATCGCCTGGCGAAAAGCCGCCACTTCCCCATCCTCTTTCGCGAAAGCGACCACGGCAAGGAACCGCCAGCCCGGCTGCCTGTCCCTAAGCGTGTTGATCGTCTTGGTGAAGTCCCCCGGGGTGACAGGGGTTATCCCTCCATCCGTGGGTGCAATGCCGTAGCGCAGTTTCAGCGCGGGCGTCAGGGGCAGCGCCGACGCCAGCCCGCCATACGCCACCAGCTTGGCGGACGTGGCCGACGATCGGACGTCGTTTTTACATTTGTCGATCTTGCGCTGGTCGCCGGCGAGGGCAGCCGCGGCGTAGACTTCCACCCCGTTCCCGATGGGCCTTTTATACAGGATGCCATCCCTGACCAGCTTCTCGGCGATGTACTCCGCGGACTTGCGGCCCTCCAGGTCCCGCACCCCCTCGAAGGCATAAAACAGATTGACCGGCGTCACATGGAACAGGTCGACGGTCCCGCCGGTGCGCTGGTCGATCGCCTGAAGGATCAGGATGGCCTTGAGGACGGATTCCTCCTTTGGCTGCAACCCCGTCTGGCGGGGGTAGGTGTCCATGATCGCCTGGATGTCCGGCGTCAGGTTGCCCCGGCCTTTTTCGTAAAAGAAATCCCACAGCAAATCCACCGTGAACAGCATGCGCTCGTCCTCCGGGGAGGTATGCACGATGAACCACTGGAAGGCATGTACGTCCGCATCCCCTGTCTTGATGAAATCAAACATGCTGCGCTGGTTCGCCTCAAACGCCGAGGCGATGTACTTCAGCACCATAGCAGCGAAAGGGTGGATAGGCATGATCTTTTTGAACACGTCCGGGTTCACCTTGTGCGTGTGGTCGGTTTTCTCGATCTGTTTGACGACCGCATCCCGGGATTCCTTGGTATACGAATTCACCAGTTCGTCCGCGACCCGGTTCCATGCCGCCTGTGTTTCCGGAACGACATCCAGCGCACTGGCGATGAGATCAAAGGCGATGCTGTCCGGGAGGGTGATCTCGACGAAATCATAGCGCTGCCGGACGACCTTCCACGCCTGGTCTTCCCTGTTCGTGATGACGCTGTTGGTCTGGTGGGTGACGATGCAGAAATAAAACGCAGTGCCCTGGGCCAGGCTGGCGAGTTTCTGGAACTCGTCCAGGGAGGCGCGGTTGTTCATGAAAAAGCTGGAAAACTCGTCCCAGACAAGGACGATTTTCATGTCGTTTTTGTCGATGATGTATTTCAGCCACCCCATCAGCCTGTCCGTGTTGAGGTCAAATGCCGTGATGCCCCGGCGGTCGGACAGGTAGAATATGTTCTCCATCAGTTCTTTGAGCTCGCCGCCCTTGCGCAGGTCCGACAGCACCTCGTCCGCGGTGGACTGGGTGAAACGGCTGGAAAATTCGGGCAGCGCCAGGTATTCTTCAAAGTGCTTTTTGTTCAGGTCGTCCGACAGCCATGCGACCACGCTGTCTTTCAGCGTCATCTCCCCCTGGTAGGGGACGCCCGCCTCCTCGATGGCCGCTTTCACGCTGTCCTGCACCGCCAGGAGCAGGTCCCGGGTCCCGTTGATCCCACCGCTGGCATAGCGGTACGCCGTCACGACCTTGCACCCCTTGTGCCCGATGAGCTTCTCCAGCAGGTCTTTGTTGGCGCCGTCCTGGAGAACGTCAAACTTCGCCCAGTAGGCACGCAGTTCCTCCTCCGGGACGTCGAGGATCTTCTTGAGCGCATAGGCGCATTGGCTCTTCCCGGTGCCATATGCACCATGGATCCAGATCGGCTGCCTGCTGCCCGCCAGCATCCGCTCCGCGCTCTTTAGCAGGTGGATGAACGTCGGGTGCGGGTAGGTCTTCTCCCACAGCGACGGCGTGTTGCGTACTGCCTCTATGTCGATGCACCGGTAAAAATCCTTGTCGATCCGGAAATACTCGGAATATTTGTTCGCCATTTTCATTCGCTCCTTTTATCCTCATCGCCCGTTCTGCCGGCGGTCAGTTCCTCTGGAACAGCCCCAGCACATCGGCGCTGGTCTTGTCGTCTTTGAGGGAGATCTTGTCCAGGTCGTTGGTGAATGTCGCATTGATGAAGTCGGGGTGCTGTGCGGTGAGGCCCAAAAGGATCGGCGTCATCGTCTCCCGGTCCAGGCCGAAGATGCGGGTGGGCGACACGCCGTCACGGTCGATGCCCTCCGAAAGCAGCGCATGCAGCGTGAACTCCTTGTAATCGTTGCACTTCTCCGCGAACCTGTACAGGGCATAGAGGACCACTTTGGGGTCCGACACAGAGCAAACCGTCCGCGCCATATAGTCGCCATCCACAAACCCGAAATGCAGCTTCGTGCCCAGGGGGGTTTCTGTCAGGCGTTTGAATGCTTTGGCGATGGACTTGGCGTCTTTGGGTTTGACATCGATGTTCACCAGCGTTTCTTCGATTGCTTTTCTCTCATAAACCCTGCCAATCTCCATGTTCTGTATGTACCACTCGATCTGAGGGTTCTCATAGGCTAGGTTGACATAGACGATCCCCATGGCCGTGTCAGAGTCATAACCGATCTTCGCCACGATCTCCGCCAATGGCGTGAAGTGGTTTTTTTCGCTCAGCCCGGCGTCCTTCAGGAAACGCCTGAACATGTCGAACATCATAGGTCCCAGCGAGTGCTCGGCGAAAAAACCTTCTTTCAAATCAAAATAGGAGCGCAGCCAATCCGGTTTCGGTGCATGGTCTGCAAACGAGTTCAAACTCTTCATACTTTTTCCTCCCCCCTGAGGGTGTCTCAATGAATGGAACAGCAGGCAACCGCTATCTATGCTGTGGCATTCGCCGCAATGCAAGCAACCATCAATCTTCACCTTGCCTTGTTCGAATCTGATGCAGCCATTCTTGCAATTGGCTTCACAGACCCGGCACCCGATACAATATGCGGCTTTCCGGAACACCTGCCGGAACAGCCGGCCCGGGACCGGGTTTTCTTTGATAAATGACTCCGAAACCACGACCGTATACCCAGTTTTCGTTTCCTCGACTTTGTAATCGATATGTGTATCGTCGACTGTCTTCATCCATTCCCGCCAATTGGACGATGGATGGACTACGTCTATGCAGAAAAGACCGCCTTCATGGCGCTCAATGCAACGGAATTCATTGTCAGTCAATTCCCGTCCATTCTTCCTGGCGCTCCACCCGCCGTTGACAAAATATGAGTCGATGGTTTCCGGGTTTCGTTTCTCTGTGTAGTAGCGCCTTTTGATGTTGTCGACATAGTTATCTACCGACTGTGTATAGCATTGTCTGCGGACATAGTCGCCGGCGCCACCAGACATGGGGCAAAAAATACAGCCCGCCCTAGGGTTGCCTTTCTTGTACGCCCTATTGATCAAAAGGTTCCTCGCATAGATATACAGCCATATCTCGGCAGACGTCCACTCCAGGATCGGATTGTGGCTGTACTGCCCTTTCTGCTTCTTGCCGTAGTTTTCGTATTCGTATTCGGAACGCGCCACGCTCTCTTGCGCCCGCACCCCCACATAGTCCAAACCCGTGTAGTTCGGCTTCCCTGTCACTTCCCGGAGTTTCAGCGTCTGGGGGGTGCTTTTGTGCACCGAGCAGCACCAGCGCAGCACCCGGGAGGGCGGTGCGAACAGGCCCCAGCTCTCCTCCGGCTTCAGGTGCGAGCTCGCCCTGTAGAACTTGATCCCCTCCCTCCGGCACATCTCCTCGGTCTGGTCGATCACGTCATAGGTGTCCGGGAACTCCATCCCCGTGTCGCCGAACACCACGACGAAGCTGTCCTTGGGCAGCACGCTCTTGACCAGGTCCAGCAGCACGCAGCTGTCTTTCCCGCCGCTGAACGCCACATGGAAGACGTCCAGTTTGCGGGCGTATTTTTCGTAGACCGCCAGGATCTTCTTTGCGGTGGTTTCCTCCAGCCAGCCAAGGATTTCCCGGTTTTGCGCCACCATCCCGGGGATGTCGATGGGGCGCAGTCGCCCCCCCGCTTCGGGCAGGTCAAGCACGAAGACATTGCCCCGTTTGTCCGAGTAGGTTGCCCCGGTCTGCGCACCGACACCCCTCTCATCCGTCACCCCTGCCGCCGACCTCTTGTCAGGGTAGGATGTCCCGATCCCGGCCCCGCCCCCGGCACCCTGCCACTGGTCGGTGTGATTGGCCTCCTCTTCTTCCGGGTTCCAGCCCCCCACTTCTTCCGGGTTCTTGCACTCCGTCTTTTCGATGGCCTTGCCCTTTGGCGTTTCCCGCCATTCCCGGCACACATAGGCCAGTTGGATCACAGGCGCATGGTAGACGTCGCCCCCCAGCAGGGACGCTACCAGCCGCCCGCGGTAATAGTACCGGTTCGCCTCCGCCCATAGGTAGGGGGTGTCCGATTGCTTGTCATATTTCCAATACTTGTCAAATCCAAGCAAATCCAGCTCCGGGGCATACACCGGCCTGGGTTCCTTGCTCATCTTGGTGGGCGTGGAGTTCAGTGCCACCCCGCCCGTTTCCTTGCTGTATGTATAGGAATACATAGGGTTGTTTCGATCGCCTTTCTATAACATGTGCGCATGACACACATGCGCATTTACGGCCGCCATACCATCTCACTGTGCAGCCTTACCCCATGGTGCCTTCCCTTGCAAGTCGGTCCGCCGACACCGCAAAAGCAGCGTATAGGTGCAACCTAATCCCAGGATGCCCTTCCCATGCAAGAGCAAGTCCGCCTCACCCCAGGGCGCTTTTTGCCTGCACGAGCAAGTCTGCCACTTTCCCATAGCGCCTGCGGGCAAGATAGCCTTCCTGCGCCAGGAACTCCAGCACGGCCTCCTCTTCCGGCGCCACACCTGCTTTCGCCACCGCATCCGCCATGATCTCATGGTAAGACAGGCGGCTGTGCTTGCGCAGGATGGCGCCAGCATGTGAAGCGTTAACGGCATTCAAAGTCTGCGACTCGAACCGGAAGTTTTCGCTGAAGCGCCTGCAGTAACTCTCCAGCAAGAACAGGTTCCACGCCTGCCCACAGTGAGGGAACGACACAAACGTCGTCACGCCCCGAAGCGGCAAGTATTCCCGCCCATGCATGAACTGCTCGATGGCATGGTCGATGGCGCCCCGGTCGAAGTCCAGGAACCGCTCTGCCACAAAGGCGTCTTCCCCCGTCCGCACCATGACATCGTAGCCCGCCTGCACCGCGACCGCCCCATGGCATTCCCCCGTGACCTCCCGCTCGTAGTCAAATAAGTCTTTGAGGGTGCAGCGGTCCAGGGATCTGCAGTGCTCGTTCATGAGGTATCCGGCATCCAACGGTTCGCCTTTGCGGGTGATGATCTTGTCATGCCGCTCATATGCGTCCGACAGGCAGATGCAAAAAACAGCGCCGTAAACGCCGGTCTGGCTCAGTTCAAAGTTGTTTTCGCGAAATCCCTCCAGCGGGATATCCGCCATGGACACATAGCCCTTGGTACCCATCCCTTCTTCCACGGCCTGCCTGATGGCGGCCACCTCGCCTCCCGAGATGTTTATCCTGCCCACATGTGTATACTCACCGATGGCATTCCATATGAACGTTCCGCTTTTTTGCGCAAGGGTGAGCCTGATGCGTTCCCGGGGCACATATAGCAACCGCTCCGCCAATTCGTCATATGTGGCCAACACCACGTCGCCCCATACCCGGCGTATTTCCTTTTCAATCACATCAAAAACGTGGCCGCGGGCCTTGCCGAAATACAATCTCGAAAACAACAGTTCCGGGAATATTTCCTTCAGGATGTCGGCCAAGAGTTTCTCAGACGCCACGCCTGCATCCAGCAGCCAGTCCCCATGCTTTGCGTAAAACTCCTCAAAAAAGATCGCATTTGCCCCTTCGGCCAAGCAACCCACCACCAGATCCTCGATCTTTGACCTGGTATCCTCGCCGATGACAAACACCTTTCCCTCAAAAACCCAGCCGCAACTGCGAACGAACGGCTCCAGTTCTTCATCCGTCAGGGTGATCTCCTCTTCCAGCAGTTCACCTGCAAACTGGCGCAACCGCCTCGTTTCCAGGGGCGAACCCAATCGGAAACCATTTTTATAACGCTCTAAAAGCACGGTGCGGATTGCTTTGGCTGTTTTCTGACTGACGAAGAGCGTGAAGTTGCAGCCGTCAGGTTCCCAAGGCACGGTGCGGATTGCATCTTCTGTTTCGGGGTCAATGTCCGTGTTGACGATGGGTTCCGGGGTAGCCAGGCCCCGTTTTCGATCAGCCGCCTCGGCAAAGGGTATACCGGCCTGAAGAAACTGACCATATGCGGACAGCGCGGCGGTGAATAGATGACGTTTGCTTTTCGTCAAGCCGGCAAACTCCGGGGAGACCAAAATCGTAGGCAAAACCTGCACCAGGTCTTCTATCGTGGCGTATGCGAACAGGCTGGGCTGCAGTTCATGTCCCAGTTTCAATGTTTTTACGATAGATCTGCGCAACGTGGACACATACACACGCGCGGTGCTTTCGCTTTTGCCGCCTGATACCACCCACCGCCGGAAAGACTCTTCGATGGCAGGGTAGTCGTCATCGAAAACATTCTTGGCCAGATCATCTGCCCGTATGCCCCCGAACGGGCGGTCTCGCCACCGATGATCGCCGTCACCGCCAACCTCATGGGCCAGATCATCCCCGTCCGTATCGCCCATATCTTCGAAAATCTCCCGGGCCAAATCACCCCTGTCCGTATCGCTCACATCTTTGAAAACCCGCATCAGTGCCTACCCTATCCTTGCCTGCCCTATATGCATCGTACGCAAAGCAGGAGCCCGCTTCCCGGCTCTTGGGCTTTCGTGCAACAATGATTTGCCCCGGCGATTGCCCGCCGAAACCCGCCCATACCCTGTCCTTTGTATTGGTCTGGAAACAATCAAAGAAATGCCGTCAAGTGATGATCGCCCGACGGGAGAATTTACATAAAAGTATACATCAAGGAGATATGCTTGCTTGCTTGCTTGCTTGCTTGCTTGCTTGCTTGCTTGCTTGCTTGCTTGCTTGCTTGCTTGCTTGCCTGCTTGCATAGCACTAACCAACTGCATAATGCCCCCTGCAGGCCGCTATCCGTATCACCTCTTCGCTTACTTGAAAACCAGACGATTCGCTTCATCTATTCTCACACTCCAGTACCCAGATAGATCTTGGCTTTGCAATACCCGTATTCTTCCCAGGCGCTTTCATCCCACAGTTTCAACATCCATCATCCTCGACCAAATCATGGTATGACCCACCGCCATTTTCTAGGTTGTCTATCCTGCGTTTCAATTCTGCTTTTATCAGGCTGTGCGGATGGGCGGCAACGTCAAAAGGCAGTTTCTGATCCCTCACCACCACTCTCGCGAACTTATTAACTGCCACAGATGTATTCATCCCCACTTCCGTGCAGTCCCCACTTCCGCGCAGAAGTCATCCAGCGCTTTCTTTAGGCTAGAGTCCATGCGGACATTCAATGTCGTCAGCGCCATATTCATCACCTCGGGTAAATTGTATGATATTATTCACACATTGTCAATGCTTGTTTTCACAACACCAATCATTTTCATTCATCTGTGAAAACAACTATGGCGCAGCAAACGCCCCTATGATCCATACATTGCGATCTGATGAAGCGGATCGATGCCGTCAATGTCAAAATGGTATTAGCCAGGCCCAACAATGCAGTATTTCAATGCAGTATTTCAATGAACTCTCTCGGAGCCGCAATGAAAGGCTTGGTCGGAAAGTATTTTGTATTGCCCGTAACAAGCATGGATGCCGATGGATTTGTACCTATCAGGTTCAAAAAAACTCGCACCCCAGGACGATGATTTTGGGGTACGAGGCTGTGATAGACCCATATTCAAGTACGATTCAGACTGTATTACCAACCTGGCCCCTGTTATCTCACCCCAGATCCAGCACCACCAGCTGGAAAGGCTGCAAGCGCACCCAGCGCCCGTCGGTTTCCACCCCCCCGTCGCAGTTGTTCATGAGGACGGTGCATTTGCGCTCCCCATATCCCGGCAGCGCCATGTCCTGCGCATCCTCGGATGCACCACGCGAAGTCGTCATGTCTTGCAAGTCCCAGGCCCCATCCCCCGGAAGCATCATGCTCTGTACATCCTTGGAAAAGTTCCCCGCCACCAGCATCCGCCTGCCGCCGACGCGCTCATAGGCGAACAGGTCTTTTTGTTCCCGCAGGTACGGCTCCAGCCTCCCGTACACCAGCACATCCCTGTAAAGCGGGTGTTTGCGCAATGCGATCAGCCCCTTGTAAAATGCCCGCACCGAGCCACCGTCGTCCATCTGTGCCGCGGCGTTGATCTCCTTGTAGTTGGGGTTTGCCGCCATCCAAGGCACCCCGGTGGTAAACCCCCCATGGGGGGCGTCCTCCCACTGCACTGGCGTCCGGGCATTGTCCCTGGACATACGGCGCACGCCGCGCATCGCCTCCTCCTCGCCAAGCCCCTGGGCCAATGCCGACCTGTACTGGTGGAAGGACGAGATGTCGGAGACGTCATCGATGGTGGGCAGCTGCGTGTTCTCCATGCCCAGCTCCTGCCCCTGGTAGATGAATGGGATCCCCCGCAGCAGGAAATACAGGCCGCCCAGCATCTTTTTCCCGCGGGTTTTCAGCTCGCATCCAGCCCCCATCAGTTCTTCCGGCAGGTAATAGTTCACCCCCCTGGGCTCGTCGTGGTTCTCGATGATGTTCGAAAGGAAACACTCCTCCCCCGCAGCTTCCTGCGCGGCAAACACACAGTCTTTGTAATCCTCCGCGCCGATGTGCGGCTTGGTGTGCCAAGTGGCATTGCCCCCGTACAAATGGCCGCTGAAATCGAACATGGAGGAAAAATACCCGTCCTCGCCGATCCATTCCCCCATCTGTGACGGGCTGACATTGAAGACCTCACCCACGGTAAACGCATCATGGGGCGCAAACGCGCGACCTTTGAGCTCCCCCAGGAAATCGCCAATCCCATGGGCGTCCTCCAGCATCTGCCCCAAGTCGCACAGGCCGTCCGGGCCGTCTGCCGGGTAATCCTTAAATGGCAGCGCTTTCTTGATGTTGATGATGGCGTCTATGCGGAAACCCGCCACCCCCCGGGACAGCCACCACTGCACGTTCTTCGCCACTTCCTCCCTCAGCGCCGGGTTCTCCCAGTTCAGGTCCGGCTGTTTTTTGTGGAATGAATGCAGGTACCATTGCCCCATGTCACCCAGCGGTTCCCACACGCTGCCGCCGAAATACGACCTCCAGTTCGTGAGACGCCAGTCTCCGCCCGTCTGCCCGACGGGCCGTTTCCCGCCAGCATCTGCGCCCGACGCCCCCCCTGGCCTACTCCGGCCGGCCGCGCTGTCTGCGGGCATCCCGACGCCGCTCGGTTTCATGCCCATATCGCCGCCGCCATCATCACGTCGCCCTTCCTGCCCATCCACAATGTAAAAATACTCCCTGTACTTGCTGTCCGGGTTTTCCAGCACGTCCCGGAACCAGGGGTGTTCGTCGGAACAATGGTTGACCACCAGGTCCAATACGATTTTCATGCCGCGCTTTCCGGCTTCGGCGATGAGCTCGTCCATGTCCGCCAGCGTCCCAAACCTGGGGTCCACCCCATAATAGTCTGAAATGTCATACCCCTCGTCCGCCAGCGGCGACGGGTACACAGGGGAGAGCCACAGGATGTCCACCCCCAGATCCTGCAGGTAGTCCAGCTTCCCAATGATCCCCCGCAGGTCGCCGATGCCGTCGCCGTTGCTGTCCATAAAGCTCTTGGGGTAGATCTGATAAGCCACCGCCCCATGCCACCATGCTTTCTTCATGTATGCTCCTTCCCGATAATGCGTACGATGCGCGCGCAATGCGCGTGCAAGCGCTTCCCTCGCAGTGCTGCCTTGCCGTTTACTCCTATCCACTACGCCCTAATCTCTGTCCTCTGTCTTCCATCCACTACGCACTACCCACTTCTCCCCGCGCCCTACTCCCCACTCCTATGTCCTGCCCCCTACTCCCTACCCCCTACTTGATCGCCCCTTCCACCATGCCCCGGATGATGTAGCGCTGCGCGAAGACGAAGAGCACGACGATGGGCAGCATGGCCAGCAGCGCCGCCGCCAGTATCAGGTCCCATTGCTTCACGAAACTGCCCACGAAAGAAGAGACAGCCACCGGCAACGTCTTTGTGCGGCCATTGAGCCCCAGAAGCAGCGACGGGAGCAGGAAATCGTTCCAGATCCAGACCCCGTTCAGGATCAGCACCGTCACCTGCGCAGGACGCAGCAGCCCGAAGACGATGCGGAAAAATGCGCCTGCCCGTGAACACCCGTCGATGGCCGCCGCCTCTTCCAGCTCATAGGGGATGCCTTTCACGAACCCGTGGAGCACGAAGATGGACATCGCACCGCCGAACCCCAGGTAGGCGAACACCAGCCCGAAGATGCTCTGGAGCATCCTGACGCCCGTCGCGGCCTGTACGGTGCGGTAGACCGAAAGGAGCGGCAGCATGACCACCTGGAACGGCACCGCCATGGATGCCACGAACGCCATGAAAACCAGCGTCGAGAGCCTGTTCTTGCATCTGCAAAGTGCCCAGGCGGCCATGGAAGAAAACAGCGTCAGCAGCGACAGGGACACCGCGGTCACGGCCATGGATGTGGCGAAAGATGCCCAGAAACTGAAGTTCTGGTTGCCGATCACATTGGACAGATTCTCAAGCAGCTGCCCCACCCCCCGGGGAGGGGATATAGGGCTGATCACGATCTGCGCGCTGGTTTTGGCAGAATTGGCCACCACCAGGTAAAAAGGCGACAATACCAGCGCCGCGCCGGCCAATGCCGGGGCATTCAACCATGTTCGCTTCACAGCTCCACCTCGCTTTTCTTCCCGATCCACACCTGCATCAGGGAAATGGCCGCCAGCGCCACGAAGAACACGATGGCCTTGGCCTGGCCCAGAGCATAGTTGTTCTTCACGATGGCCGTGTTGTAGATGTTCAATGCCAAAAACTCCGTGGACGGTATCGCTTTCCCGCCCAATATCCGGGCCGGCGCGCCGCCGGTGATCGCGAAGTTCAAATCAAACTGCTTGAAGGAGTTCACCAGCGTTAGGAACAGGCACACCGTGAACGTGTTCATCACCATGGGGATCTTGACCCTGAAAAGCATCGCGAGCGCCCCCGCACCGTCCAGCCCCGCCGCCTGCAGCACCTCCCCGGGGATGGACTGCAGCCCGGTGATGTAGATCATCATGATGTAGCCCGCATACTGCCAGGTGGACACGATAGCAATGGCGAAAAATGCCCCCGTGGGATCGGTCAGCATGGAAACCCCGCCCAGCTGCGCGAACACCTTGTTGAAAATGAACTGCCACACATACCCCAGCACGATGCCGCCGATGAGGTTCGGCACGAAAAACACCGCGCGGCAGAACCTTGCGGCGGCGATCTCCTGTGTGCAGAGCAATGCCATCAGAAACGCCAGCACATTCACAGCCAGCATGTTCGCCACCGTGAAGGCAGCCGTGATGCCCAGCGAGTACAGGTAGTCATTTTGGCCAAATATCTTCACATAGTTGGCCAGGCCCACGAACTTCCCTGACCCCAGGCCCGTCCAGTCCGTGAAAGAGTAGTATACGCCCACCCCAAAAGGCACCGCCACCGTCACCAAAAACGGAACCACCATAGGCACCAGGAACCCCACATACGTAAAGCGGTCGACCCAGGCGCGCCTTTTCGCTCCACCTACTGCCCACATACCTTCCCCCTCTGCGCTTCCCGCGCCTTGCGGCGGGGCATGTCCGGCAGTTGCCATCCGCAAACCCGCCGGACACCGCGCCGCGCTTACGCTGCTTTTCCCCGCCGCTTTTACCCGCCGCTTTTCCCCGCCGCCTCTCACCGTCGCTTCTCACCACCGCTTCTCACGGTCGCTATTCACTGTCGCTTCTCACTGCCGCTTCCCACCACCGCTTCTCACTGTCGTTTCTCAATGTCTCTTATCATTGTCTCTTATCATTGTCTCTTTTCAATGCCAGCGTGTCTGAAGCTTTGCGGCGCCCCAGTCGCATAGACATGGCCTTGCGGTGCCCGCCTGCAGCCTGTCCGCTTTACTGCGCCACGTAGTCCGCTACAGCGGCGGCCATCATCTGCACGAACTGCTCTTTGCCGATCTGGTCCTTGGCGTACAGCTCAAATATCTGTCCCGTGGCGTTCTGTGGGATACCCTCCGGCTGCATCGCCCAGTCCCAGGCATAGGTAGGTCCGACCTTCATCCTTTCAAACAGATCCGCGGACACCGGTGTGGTGGGGGCGTATGG